>JADIMU010000063.1 GCA_017694495.1 Candidatus Aphodenecus pullistercoris | reverse complement strand
TCTAGGGCTCCCGAAGGAGCCTTGCCGCTCGACTTGCATGCTTAAAACGCGCCGCCAGCGTTCGTTCTGAGCCAGGATCAAACTCTCCGTGATCGATTCCGCCGGCCGAAGCCGGCAGTTGCTAATCTCTTAGATTGTTCTTTCCTGTCCACTCAATCCCGAACCGGCTGATCCTTTACAATCCACCGTTCGTAAATCTCATTGACAGAAGCCTCAAGCTTCTCTCTCTTTTCCTTCGCTCATCATTCCAAAGAACCTCGCCCCATCTCTGGAGCGCTTTGCCAACTTAGCACCTTTTCAGGTACCTCGTCAAGACCTCGAAGCAACTTTCCTTGAAGTTTTTTTCTCGGTCCGTCAGCCTGCCGGCCAACGGATGCAGACCTTAGCATGAAAGGGTGGAAGATGCAAGGGCTTTTTGCAACTTTTTTCACCATTATCCTCCAACCCTTTCAGCTGTCATGAATTATACTGGAAAAATCAATCCGGATCGCTCTTCCACTTCACGCTGAGGTCCTCCAGATCGCTGGCAAGGCGGCCAATCGCGTTTACGAGGCGCACAGTCCGCTTTTCATCCTTCAGGTCGAGACTGGCCGCAGCCTGGTCGAAACGCTCCAATAGGCGCTTCAAGGCCTCCTCGCCGCTTGCCAGGCGCACTCTCGCCGCCTTGATCTCCTTCTCGTTGCGGTCGACGATGATCTCCTCCTGTCCCAGCTCGAAGTCCTTGTCCAGGTCATAGCTTTCCAGGAGCTTTGGTGCCACTGCATTGTAGCCCAGACTCCTTATGCGCTTCGTGAAGCTCAGGGCGGACTCCTCATCACCATGGACGACGAAGACCTTCTCCGGCCTCTGGCCTATGTTCCTCAGCCAGAGCTCGAGGCCATCGACGTCAGCGTGGCCGGAAAGGCCTGGAAGGCTGGCGATCTCGGCCTTCACGTCGATCTGCTCGCCGAAGATGGTCACATGACGTGCCCCGTCCACTATGCTCCGACCAAGCGTTCCTGCCGCCTGATAGCCCACGAAGAGGACTGTGCACTCGCTGCGGTAGAGGTTGTGCTTGAGGTGATGCTTTATGCGTCCTGCATCGCACATGCCAGATGACGAGATGATCACACAGGGCTCCTTCCGGCTGTTGAGGGCGATCGAGTCGTTGACGTCCTGTGTCTTCACAAGGCCTGGAAAGTCGACAGGATTCAGTCCTTTGGCGACGAGCTCCATCGCCTCCTCGTCGTAGTAGTCGCCCCGTATGGCGTCCTTGAAGATCCGCGTCGCCCTGACGGCCAGCGGACTGTCGAGGAAGACTGTTGGCCTGTAGTCGAGCATTCCCCGCTCGCTGATTATCCTGTACAGGTATAGGATCTCCTGTGTGCGGCCCACTGCGAAGGACGGGATGATCAGCTTGCCTCCCCTTTTGAATGTCCGGTCCGTGATCTCGGCAAGGGCACGGGCACGCTCACTCAGGCCCATCACCTTCTTCTCGTGCCTCCTGTCCCCGTAGGTCGACTCCATGACGACGACATCAGCCTTCTCGACGTAGTCCGGATCCTTGATGATGGGCTGGTCGAGGTTGCCTATGTCGCCGGAGAAGACGATCTTCTTCGTCTTTCCACCCTCCTCGAGGAAGATCTCGAGCGAGGCTGAGCCGAGCAGGTGCCCGGCATCGATGAAGCGGACATGGAGGTCCTCAGCCAGGGTGAGCATCTGGTCATACTCGACCGTCTGGAAGTGGTCCATGGCCTCGTATGCGTCCTCCTGGGTGTAGAGCGGCTCGACGGCCTTGAGGCCGCTGCGCTTGGCCTTGCGGCTCTTCCACTCGGCCTCGCTCTCCTGGATGTGGGCGCTGTCGAGCAGCATTATCGAGCACAGCTCCTTTGTCGCTCCAGTCGCATAGATCGTGCCGCAGAAGCCCTCCTTCACAAGCTGAGGCAGGCGGCCCGAGTGGTCGATATGTGCATGGGTCAGCAGTACGGCCTCGATCTGGGATGGTTTGAAGGGGAAAGCCGTCCCCATCTGGCGCTCGTCCTCACCCTGGGCGAGGCCACAGTCGATGAGGATGCTGTGGCCCGAGCCTTCGAGGAGGAACATCGAACCGGTGACCTGTCGGGCGGCTCCGCAGAATCTTATCTCCATAAAAACTACCTCCACCTGCAAATCTAATACAGGTGGAGGAGGAAATACAGTGTCCTTTCGAACAAGGACATGGAATGTCCCACTTCCTTGACGCTCAGTCGAAGAAGAGCTGGTAGACGTCGGAGGGGGTCTTTGCGGATGACAGGAGGCGGACGAAGACGTCGCTTGAGCACAGCTTCGCGATCGAAGAGAGGATCTGGATGTGCTCGCTGGGCTTGTCGGCGCTGGCCAGCAGGAGGAAGAAGATGCGGCTCTTGAGCTCTCCGCCGAAGTCGACCGGGATTCGGCTCACGCCGATCACAAGGGCGTTGTCCTTGAGGAAGGAGAGTTTGGCGTGGGGAATGGCTATGCCCTTCTCCATCGCGGTGCTTGCAAGCTCCTCGCGTTCGATGACGGCCCTGAGCGCCTCATCCCTCTGTGCTGGGCTCAGACCCTTCCTGCGGGCATAGAGGTCGACGAGCTCGGCGATGATCTCGTCCCTCTTCGCGCTCGTCAGGGGGTTGATGATCAGGTCCTTGTCAATGATTTCGAGCAATCCGTTCATAGCCTACTCCTCGAACATCTGCCAGAGCTTCTCGTCGTCCCGGCTGACCAGGACGGGACAGGGGGCCGTGCGCAGCATCCTGTCGCTCTCGCTTGTCAGCTCCTCGCGCCTGGAGCGTATCATGTTGACAGGTCCCAGGACAAGGAGATCGACCGAATGGTCCTTTATGTACTTCACGACCTGCGCGGAAGGCAGGCCCTCGACGATCTGGCCCGTGACGCCCACTCCCTTGAGCTTGGCCAGCTTCTCTATGTGCCTTATGTGGCGTCCAGCGTCCTTGTTCAGGTCGGCAAGGTACTCGCTGCGCTCCGAGGAGACGAAGATGCGCGCCTTGACCAGATCCTGAAGAGCCTTCGTGTTGACCACATAGAGGGCGTGGAGGTCGGCCCCGGAGGCCTTGGCGAGGAGTACGGAGTACATCGCAGCGCTCAAGGAAGCCTCACTGCCGTCAAGATAGACCAGAATCCTACGGAATGGGAAAGTGTCAGACATATTCGCTAAACCTCACTAAGACGCTCCATCCTGTCCTTCACGGACTTCAGGAGGATGAAGCTTTCTCTCTCGCTCTCCTCGATGCGGCTCACAAGATACCTCATTGTATCCTCTTTGTCGGGAATTACAAGCTTCTCGAGGGCGTTGACCTTGCGTATGGTCTTCTTCACCTCGCGGCTGAGGCGCATGATCGAGACCTTGAGCTCGGCCATCTGGCCCATCAGCGTCAGCGCGTCGCGGTAGCGTTCCAGGGCGACCTCGCTGAGCATGCTCGTACCTTCAGGGGAGAAGAAGGGCCCCTCCCCTTCGTAGCTTGTATGCACGCGTGGCAGGCTGACGCCCATGACGCGCCGTCGGCCAAGCTCGATCTCGCTCGTGATGCCGACGGCTCCGGCCAGGTTGCCCAGGCGCAGACGGCCCATGTGCATGATTGCGTCCTGGAGGGCCTGGTGGGCCTCCAGCAGGGCCTTCTCGACCCTGTTCTGGTAGTCTACGGCCTGGTCGACGAGGGTCAAAAGCTCACTCACGAGGATGCTCCTCTTCTGGTCCAGAAGCTCGTAGCCGAGCCTGGAGAAGGCGAGCTCCTCCTTGACCTTCATCAGATTGCTCCGTGTCGGCGCTATGCTCGTGTTCATCACTCCTCCCTGGAGTAGTGGGCGGAAATCTCCTCCTCGGTCAGCCTCTGCAGCTCCTCGGGCGGAAGGATCGAGAGGGCCTTCCAGGCAAGGTCGAGGGTCTCTTCGATCGACCTGTCCTCATCCTGTCCCTGGCTGAGGAAGCGGCTCTCGAAGAACTCTCCGAACTTCATGTAGAGGTTGTCGGTCTCGCTCAGCTCCTCCTCACCGATGACGGAAGCCAGGTTCCTGACCTCCTGGACATGACTGTATGAGGCGAAGAGCTGGTTGGAGACGTGGGGATGGTCGGCCCTGGTCATGCCCTCTCCGATGCCGTCCTTCATCAGACGGGACAGGGAGGGAAGCGGGTTGATCGGCGGGTAGATGCCGCGTCCGCCAAGCTGGCGGTCGAAGACGATCTGACCCTCGGTGATGTAGCCGGTCAGGTCTGGGATCGGGTGCGAGATGTCGTCGTTGGGCATGGTCAGGATGGGCAGCTGCGTGATCGAGCCGCTGCGCCCTGCGATCTTGCCCGACCTCTCGTAGAGCTCGGCCAGGTTCGAGTAGAGGTAGCCGGGGTAGCCCTTGCGCGAAGGGATCTCGCCGCGCAATGTGCTGATCTCCCTCAGGCTCTCGCAGTAGTTCGTCATGTCAGTCATGATGACCAGGACCTGCTTGCCCTTGTCGAAGGCCAGATGTTCGGCCAGCGTCAGGGCCGTGCGTGGTGTGATCGTCCTCTCGATCGAGGGGTCGTCAGCCAACGAGAGGAAGAGTGCGACGTTGTCCAGGACGCCGGTCTCCTCGAAGCTGTCGATGAAGAACTTCGCGATGTCGTACTTGACGCCCATGGCGCAGAAGACGATGCAGAAGTCGCCCTTGCCTCCGCGCACCTTCGCCTGGCGGGCGATCTGGGCGGCAAGCTGGTTGTGCGACAGTCCGTTGCCGGAGAAGATGGGCAGCTTCTGGCCCTGGATCAGGGTCGTCATGCCGTCGATGACGGAGATGCCCGTCTGGATGTAGTCGCGGGGGTACTCGCGGCTCGTCGGGTTGATCGGGCTGCCGTTGACGTCCCTCTCCTCGCTGCCATGGGGGTCGGCACCGCCGTCGCGGGCCTTGCCAAGGCCGTTCATGACGCGGCCGAGCATGTCCTCAGTGACGGAAAGGGAGAGGGGCTCGCCGAGGAAGTGCATCCTCGTGTCAGGCATGTTCAGCCCGTCGGTGCCCTCGAAGACCTGGACGCAGACGACGTCGTCCGAAGTGTCGAGGACCTGGCCGCTGCGCCTCTTGCCGTCCGAGCATGTGATCTCGACCAGCTCGTTGTAGCCGACCGGGTGTGTGCCGCGCATGTATACGAGGGGACCGTCGATGCGGCTGGCTCCCCTGTACTCCCTTCCTCTCAGAAGGGTCCTGTCAATCTCAGTCCTCATAGAGTCCTCCCAGCTGGGCCATGGAGCGCTGCAGCCTCAGCGAAAGCCTGTCGATGTCCTCGACCTTATCGTTCGATACCGTGAAGCGCATCCTCGCGATGTCCTGGACGACGGCCAGGCGGCGGATCTTGACCATGGGCACACCCTTTGCAATGGCCTCGCAGCCGAGGTCATAGTAGGACAGGATGATGTCCATCATGGCGATCTGCTTTGCAGGAGAGCAGTAGCGGTCGATCTCGTCGAAGGCGTTCTGCTGCAGGAAGGCGTTCTTGAAGAGCGTGCACACTTCAAGGATGAAGTTCTGGCTGTCAGGCAAGGCGTCGTTGCCGACGAGCTTGACGATCTGCTGCAGCCTCGTCTCCTTCTGAAGAAGGTCCATCATGCGCTCTCGTGAGGTGGACCAGTGGCCCTGGCTCTTGTCGTCCCACCATTCCTTCAGCTCGTCGGTGTACTCGCTGTAGGAGTCCAGCCAGCTGATCGCAGGATAGTGGCGGGCCGAGGCGAGGGAACGGTCCAGGCCCCAGAAGCAGCGCACGAAGCGCCTCGTATGCTGGGTTACGGGCTCAGAGAAGTCGCCTCCCGGAGGACTGACGGCTCCGATGACGGACACCGAGCCCTCGTCACCGCACAGGGCGCGCACATGGCCAGCCCTCTCGTAGAACTGGGCGATGCGGGTCGCCAGATAGGCGGGGAAGCCCTCCTCCGCCGGCATCTCCTCCATGCGTCCGCTCAGCTCGCGCAAGGCCTCGGCCCAGCGGCTCGTCGAGTCGGCCATGATGGCGACGTTGTAGCCCATGTCACGGTAGTACTCGGCCATAGTGATGCCGGTGTAGATGCTCGCCTCGCGCGCCGAGACGGGCATGTTGGATGTGTTGGCGATGAGGATCGTCCTCTCCATCAGGCTCTTGCCCGTCCTGGGGTCGACCAGGTGGGGGAACTCCCTGAGGACGTCCGTCATCTCGTTGCCCCTCTCTCCGCAGCCGATATAGACGATGATGTCGGCATCGCACCACTGCGCGATGGAGTGCTGGGTCATCGTCTTGCCCGTACCGAAACCTCCGGGGATGGCGACGGTGCCACCCTTGGCCAGGGGGAACAGCGAGTCGATGACTCGCAGTCCCGTGATGAGGGGCACGTTGAGGTCGAGCCTCTCGCGGATCGGACGCGGAATGCGGATCGGATGGTGCTGCACCATGTCCAGCCGCCTCTCGGCGCCGTTCTGGTCGAGGGTGCATATGTGCTCGCGCACAGTATAGTCGCCTTCAGGAGCGAGGAAGGTGACGACCCCCTTGCCGACATAGTCGCATGGGACCATGATGCGGTGCGTGATGCGGCTCGTCTCCTGGACGGTGCCGAAGACGGCGCCGGCCTCGAGCTCGTCGCCCTCCCTGACGCTTGGCACGAAGTGCCATTTCCTGGTCTCGTCGACGGCCGTCGCGCTGATGCCCTTGCCGATGAAGTCGCCGCTCTGGCGCCTCAGCTCCTCGAGGGGGCGCTGGATGCCGTCATAGATGTTGCCGATCAGGCCCGGTGCCAGCTCGCATGAAAGCGGCATGCCCGAGCCGTAGACATTGTCGCCAGGCGCGATGCCTGTGGCATCCTCGTAGACCTGGACTGTGGCCGTGGTGCCTGAGAGCTTGACGATCTCGCCGACGAGCTGAGCCTCGCCGACATGCACCAGCTCCTCCATGGCGGCATCCGTGATGCCCTTGACCTGGAGGACGGGTCCGTTCACCCGTTTGACCTGCCCTATTATTCTGCCTTGCATGTGCTTTCCTGTATGATCTTCCTGATGTCCCTGGCAGCGCGGCGGAGCCGCACGTCCAGCTGGTTGTTGAAATAGACCTTGTCGTCGAGGCTGGAGAGCATGACTCCCCAGTCCTTGGTGTGGTGTCCCTCGTCGAGCGAGAGGCTGACGCTGAAGCCGAAGCTTTCCTTCAGGAGGGCTTCCGCCTCGCGGAGCATGGACTCGTCAACCTTCTCTCCCATCTTCCAGGAGACCTTGGCCCCGCTCTGTCCCAGTCCGTATGCCGCCTCGGCGATCCAGCCGACGAGGGTGGACCGGGATGCAGGAGAGCGGAAGTGCTCGTCGAAGAGGCGCATCGCCTCCTGCATGACGGCGCGGTAGGCCGCATCGCTGTCGACGAGCTCGACCTGCCTCTCGTAAGCCCGCTCGGCGTTCTCACGCCTCATGTCGAGGACCTCGAGGCGGGTGCGTGTCGCCTTGCCCTCCTCCTGGGCGGCAAGGCGGGCCTTGGCATCCGCCTCCTGGAGGATCTCATCAGCCTCACTGCGGGCCTTTGAGAGCAGGCTTTCAGCCTCGCTCCTCGCCTGTTCCAGTATTCCGTCGAAAATCGGGCTCTCGCTCATATGGACACTCCCACCGCCTCGTTGACGAGGCGCCTAAGATCGCGGCTGGATTTCTTGCCAGGGTCCGGAATCTCGACGACGAGCGGAAAGCTCTCAGAGAAGAGATAGCGGTCCACCGTCCCACGGATCATGTCCGCGACGGACTCCGTGATGATGATGACGGCGTTCTGGCCATCCTCAAGGGCCCTGGACCAGGCGTCCCGCGCCTCGTCCCCGTTGTGGACCGCCTGTCCGGAAAGGCCCACAAGCGAGAAGCCGAGTACGGTATCCTCATCCGCGATTACGTAATACTTCATTCCCTTGTCAGGCTGCGTGGCCGAGGATCATCAGGGCCGTGATGAAGCCGAAGACGACCAGACCTTCGGCGAGGGCGATGAAGATCAGGGCATTGGATGCGATCTCAGGGCGCTCGGAGATGGCTCCCATGGCGGCGGATCCGACCTTCGAGATGGCCATGCCGGCACCGAGGGCGCCAAGTCCGAAGGCGATTGCGGCGGCGATGCATACCCAGGCGGTCGTGTACTGGCCGCTGGAAGGTCCGCTGGCGTTGTCGGCGGCGAAGACGGCCGGGGTGAAGACGAAGGCGCATCCTACCAGGAGGATGAAGGTCGCCAGGAAGGAAAGGTGCATCTTTCTTCTGAATTCGTAAGTGGTCATTTCGACATCTCCCTTATCTATTCTCAATCGATCACGATGCGGCTTTTGAGTCCGACGGGCTCGTAGGCTATACCGCGACCAGTGAAATACCTTGTGAAGAACTCATAGTAGTTGAGCCTGAGCGACTGGATTCCGGCGCTCAGACCTTCCAGCGCGATGACCAGGACGTTTCCTATGACCATGATCAGGACATAGGGGACGATGGATCCGGTCATCTCGGCGATCTGCTCGAAGGCCGTCATCAGCGAGACGTGGGCGATGCCCAGTCCGGCGACACGCATGAAGGACAGCGTGTTCGACAGGAAGCCGGAGAAGATCTCCAGCACCTGGACGAGGAAGTCCATGATGGTGTCCATGACGACGGTGCCCACCTTCTCCTTGTGTCCCGACAGGCGCGCCTTGTGGACGGCGTAGACGGGGCCCTTGACGAGCAGGAGGAGCAGTCCGACGCCCAGTCCGGCGTAGAGGACCGGGTTCGAGGGGAAGCTCTGGCAGCCGCTTCCGACGAAGTGGTAGCACGCCCAGATTCCCATGGCGTAGATCAGGCCGCCGACGAGTCCGTTCTTGTCGAAGACGAGCTCGAGGTAGCGGCGCTTGCGGATCAGGTTGATCCAGTTGAGGACGAGGCCCAGCGAGATCACAGCGATGCCGAACTTGATCGTTATGCCAAGTATGTCGAAGATGTCGGTCACCAGACCGGCAGTGGCGTTGCCGTTGACGACGGCGTGGTAGTTGAACCAGAGCGCCGGCAGCCAGTTGAAGCCGAAGTAGGAGCCGAAGAGGACGCCGCCGACCATGCTCGCCGGGCCGAGGAACATCAGCAGGGAGCACAGATAGCGTGAGATCAGTCCGTCCTTGGCCATGGGGTGGCTCTTGTACCAGTGCCCCCCGATGATGCCGATGAGCAGGAGGACGAGGCCCTGGCCCACGTCGGCGAACATCAGGGCGAACATGATGATGTAGGCGACTGTCGTGAAGGGGGTTGGATTGATCGAGCCGTACTCGGGCGTGCCATAGTTCTTGACCATGCGCTCGAAGGGCGCGAGGACCTTGGCGCTGGAGACGGAGGTTGGGATCTTGTCGCGCTCGACCTCGCTGTCCTCCGTCCACTCGATGATGCACCTGCCCTTCGCCGCCTCGTAGATGACGGACTCGACCTCCTGGGCCTTGCTGCTGGGAACCCAGCCGGAGAAGAGCGTCGTGTTGCGCGTATAGCTGAAGTAGCTCTCGACATGCTCGCTGAGCTCGCTCACGCGCAGCGTCATCCAGAGCTTCCTGAGCTCGTCGGCATGGCGGCCGACCTCGGCCTCCACCTCTGCCGCGATCTCGTCGCTGCGCTTCTGGAGCGAGCCTATGCGCTCCTTGAGGATGGCGGTGGCGGCGGAGAGGGAGGCGTTGGCCTCCTCCGGCTTCTCGCTCCAGGCGAACTTGTCCATGGCGTCGTTGACAGCGGAGGCGTCACGCTTCAGGCTGATGCTTATATAGTGGCCGCGGCCATCCTTCTCGAGGATGCCGTACTGGGCAAGGCGGAGCGCCAGGTCCTCCCCCTTCCTGCCCTCCCCCACGTCGCCGTGGCGGATGTCGAGGTAGTCGGTCTTCTTCTCTTCGATGTAGCCGGCCATCTCCTGGAAGCTGAGCAGCTTCTGCGAGATGCTGCGCTGCTCCTCGCGGCGGCTGGAGAGGCTGTCCGAGAGGCTGTCCAGCAGACTGCGGGCGGCCTGTCCGTCGAAGGCCTCCATCTTGGCCAGATCGTTCTTGGTTATGGAAGGAAGCGGGATGCGGCCCTGCTTCATCAGGTTCTCGCAGCGGCTCCTCAGGTCGGCCACGAGGGACTTGTTCATGCTCGTCTTGTGGGCATTCAGACGTCCTGCCTGCTCCTTGTCGAGCTCGCTGATGTGGACGAAGTCCATCACGCCCTCTTCGAGGAGGGCCTTGACGACGGCGTCGCTCTGTCCGTCGAGGACGACGGCGGTCAGCATCCTCATCTTCTGTGTGAAGAGGCTCAATTCAGTTCCCTCCTTATCCTTTCCTCATCCCAGCCATAGTACTTGGCCTCCAGGATGCCCTTTATCGTGTTGTCCGTGCTCGTGCACAGGTGGATGTAGCTCAGAATCGTCCCGATCGTGAATGGGTCGAGGGAGAGGATGCGCCTGTAGGAGCGGCGGCGGTGGCGTGCCAGGTAGTTCTCGATGGCGAGCGTGTCGTAGGCCAGGCCGCTGGCCTTGCCGCCCATCTCGTCCTTCGACTCCATGTCCATCATCATGGCACCGACCTCAGGGTACTTGCGTGAGACGACCTGGCGCGCGTCGGCGAAGCTCAGCTGTGATGAGCGCATCTTCTTCTCCAGCAGGGCGTAGAGCGAGCCATGGGGGATGAAGATGCCCTCGACAGTCGCGCTGGGCGCCTTGTGGTAGAAGCCGTATCTGATCAGGTTGAGTATGTTCTTGAGGTCGACGTCCACATCGTAGATCCTGGTTGCCACTTCCCTGTCCGCCCTCGACAGATGGGCAAGGCCTGCGTAGACGCGCTCGAACCAGAGGTGGTCAAGGCCTATCTCGAAGGAGAAGAGGCCATTGTTCTGGATCTCCTCACCGCCATGCGTCTGGAAGACGGGCGCGTAGACGCTGTCCCTGAAGGCGGAAGCGATCTCGTCCCAGGTCAGGGCGTTGATGATCCTCGTCCAGTCGATGTCGTTGACGATCCTGTCACGGTATATGTAGCTGGCCCGGTAGCTCATGCTGTGGTTGAGGACCTTGGCCGAGTACCAGAGCCTTATGGCATTCTTGATGTTCTCGATCTCGCTCTTCTCGAGCAGCGTCGTGACGAAGTCGGCCGGAGAGCCGGAAAGGGCGCGGATGATGTCCCTCTGGATCTTGATCTCGCGCGAGAAGATCTCGAGCTCGACCTGCTGGAGGTCACCCGTCCTGCGGAAGACCTCGCTCAGGCAGTCGTACTGTGTGCCGGAAAGCAGGCTGACGGCGTCTGGAAGGCGTGGCGCCTTTATCATCGACTCCAGGAGGGAGGATGAAAGGATGGCCCCAATCCTCGCCCTCAGCTTCGCGTTGATGTAGCCGTAGCGGGATACATTGTCCATTGCGTCCTCACTCCTTGGATGCGAAGGGTACGCTGCACACGAGACGGACTATGCGTCTTGCTGCCTCCTGGGCCTTGTCCATGTCGACTTCCGCCGGCTTGGCTGTCAGCTGGCGCGTCTTCTCCTCAAGCTCCCTGAGCTGGGCATCGAGCATCCCGCTGGCCTGGCTGACAGTCTCGTCAGCCCTGCGCCTCTCGGCATCAGCGGCCTCCTTGATGCGGCGGCTGGCCTCGCTCTGGGCGTCGAGTACGATGCTGCGGGCCTCTTCCTCGGCCTTGGCCTTGATCTTCTCGGCCTCATCCTCGACAGAGAGGATCCTGTCAATCACTTCACTTCTCATAAGCTTGAAACCGCCTCTAGATTCTTCTTTTCAGCCTCTTTAGTCAAGCGACGGTTTTCTGGAGAATGTGTGTACCCACCCTAGAGGACGAAGTCCTGCTGGATCTCCTCCACGGAAAGCGGCGGGAAGAGCTCGTTCCAGAAGGTGGCGGAGTCCGTCATCCTGGCGGCTGTGATGTCGATGACTCCGGCGTAGTCGACAAGGGCGCCGTAGGATGGAGCGCAACCGGCCACAGTCTGGGCCGTGATGTCCACAGTGCCGAAGTCGTAGACGCGGATCTCGTCGTCGGCAAGCTCATCGACGGTGAAGCGCACTGCGTACCAGCGGCCGTCATAGTTGTAGTCGAAGACATAGGTTCCCGGCGTGGCGCCCGAGATGATGAAGCGTCCATCCTGGTCGGCGAAGAGGTAGAGCGAGATGTCCTCGACGAGGACCTCCTGCCCGCTGCTGTCCACTTCGAGCCTGTATACGGGCGAGGAGAAGGTCGTCTGGAGGACGCCGTCCTCGCTGACGATGCCTGTGACCGTGTAGACCTGGGGAACAGTGATCCTCAGCGAATAGCCGGAGCGGTGCATGGGCGTGAGCTCGTAGGCGAAGGTCTGGGTCTCTGCGAACTCATCATCGCCAGTGACGTAGACGACGATGTTGTTGCGCTGGAAGGTCGACAGCGAGCTGTAGCTCGCCGTGCCCAGGAAGTTCTGGACGTCGACAGGAGTGCCCTGGTTGGAGCGGGCCACCTGGACATCGGCGCCACGGAGGCTGTCGAAGGGCCTGATCAGGACGAAGTTGTCCCTCACTGAACGCGACATGCCGAAGAGTCCACCTGAGAAGAGGCTTGCGGTCGACAGGCTGGCCGAGAGGCTGAGCCTGTTGTAGTGGTCGTAGGCGGAGGCGCGCAACGAGAGCGAGGCCAGGTCGGAACTGTGGTACCAGCTGCCGGCGAGGGAGTGGCCGAGCGGGTCGTCGAACTCGAAGCCCGAGATGTTGAGCGCGAAGCTGTCGCGGTTGCCGACGGAGAAGCTCGTCGACAGGCTCTGCGACTGGAAGTTGGTCGAATAGGATCCGCTGCCGACTCCGCCGAAGGAGAAGCTGGCGGAGAGGTAGCCGTAGACCTGCACTCCCCTGTTGGACGGACTGATGCCCTGGCTGACGGTCATACCCGCGGAGAGGCTGAGGCCACGCATCGGGCTGAGGCCGACCGAGCCGCTGAGGCGCCAGACCGGCCGGGTGAAGTCGTAGGCGGCGATGGCGATGTTCCCGCTGAGCGAATAGCGCAGGAAGCCGACAGAGCCGCTGAATGACAGGCGCATCGACAACTCGTCTCCATCGCCGTCGTTGTAGGCGTCGTTGGACCAGCCGAGCGAGAGGCTCACACCGCGGAAGTACTGCCAGTCGAAGAGGAAGCTGTGGTCCAGCGAGAGGCGGATGTCAGGCATCGCGAAGAGGGACGAGGAGTCCAGCCTCGTGTCGAAGGAGAGCGTCGTCGTGCCGGCCTGCCAGGCGCCGCGCAAGGAGAGGGAGACGTCGCCGATGCTGACCGTCCTGTCCTTGTCGTGGTCCTTGTAGGTGCGCACGGAGAAGTCGCTCATCAGAGTGACCTCGTCAGTGAGTCCCACATCCTGGTACCAGCTCAGCGTGATGTCGTCGAAGTGGTAGTCGTAGTAGTAGAAGGGGCTGACGCGGAGCAGGACGCCCGTCGCGCTGGCCTCGTCGCCCACGTCGACCAGGGTTCGGCCGAAGTTGAAGGAGCCTCCGAAGAGGGTCTCGCCGGCGGCCAGCAGCTGGCTGTCGTAGGCCATGTCGAAGTACTGGTGGTAGGAGACCTCGGCCAGACGGGCCTGGACGGCAGGATCGTTGCGCACCGCATCGCTCGACAGGTCGATGCCGTCGAGGTAGCGTGTAGGCGTGAGGATGAGCTCGACCTCGTTGAAGCCGGAGTCGAAGATGAAGTCCTGGATGCGGTAGTTGCCAGGCTGGAGGGTGCGCGTGAAGATGACGCGGCCGTTGCGGATGATCTGCAGGTAGCTCTCCTCCGTGACGGTCAGGTACTCGCGGTGCGAGTTGTACGGACTCTCGATCGTGCCGTAGCCGTAGCCCTTCTCGAACTGGATGCCCACTGGCGTGCCGGAGGGCGAGAGGCCGAAGCCGTATACATTGCCCCAGCTCAGACGGATACCCTGGTCGATGAAGTCGTAGTAGAAACGGTAGCTGTTCCAGTTGAAGTCGAAGCGGCCGTTCCTGAGGCTCATGTTGTAGAAGAAGTCGAAGTTGACGGGGCCGAAGTTGAGGTAGTTCGACACGCTCAGACTCAGCGACCAGTTGAAGACGTCGGAGTCGAAGGTCCAGTCGAGGTTGGTGTAGAGGTTGTATCCGGCCCTCCAGCTGAAGAAGTCGGGTTCGAGGGTGGTTGCGCCGGAGAGGCTGAATGTGCGCCTGCCCCGTCCACCGGCCAGGGAGATGACACGCTCGGGCATCGCATCGACGCCGAAGGTCATGTCGATCGTGAAGGCCGTCTCGTCGTAGTCGACGGCGACTCCATTGTCACGGAAGTGGTCGATGGAGACGTAGTCCCCCACTCCATCCACGAGGAGGAGGGCGTAGGCCTCGTCCGTCAGCAGGTCGGACAGGTAGATCCTGAGCTCGCCCGTGTTCATCAGCCTCTCCTCTCCCTGGAAAAGGACCTCGAGGGTGCCCATCAGCTCACCGTCGACAAGGTAGTCGAAGTAGTAGAGGCCGTCGTCGTACTGGAGCGTGTCGGAACCGGAGACGAAGAAGGAGGCGAAGAAGTCGTCGTCATAGACAGGCGCGTCGCTGCCCGTGATGATCACCTCGTCCACATGGGCCTCGACCGAACTGAAGGCAGGCGGGAGCGGAGCGAGGGGACTGGCCTCCGGCAAGGCCGCCTCCTCGGCCTCGGTGGCAGGAGGCTCCTCCGGAGGCTGAGGCTCGACGATGTCGACGACGGGTGCAATCTCAGGTTCAGGTTCAGGTTCAGGTTCAGGCTCCGGCTCAGGCTGAGGCTCTGGAACAGGTTCACTTTCCGGCTCAGGCTGAATCTGGACGGGAAGCTCTGGTTCGGGTTCTGGTTGTGGCTGTACGACGACCTCCGGCTCCTCCTCTGGCATGACCTCGACGGGCGGTACGATGCGCACTTCCTCGACGCTCTGAGGCTGCGGCGGGGCCACATCCACCGGTCTCCTGAACAGGTACCAGAGGATGTAGGCGATGAAACAGCTGAAGATGCAGACAAGGAACGTAAGGAGGAAGGTTTTCAGGGAACCGTCCCTGTTCTCTTTCTTTCCCGCCACGACTAACCCCTCTCAGTGGGAACGGAAACCCACTCTCCTCTACTGGTTCGAGATGTCGAAGCTGTATGTCAGCGAGGCACGGTAGGTGGATCCGCTGTCAAGTCCTTCAGGGAAGGGGATGTTCTTCGTCCAGGTCGTGCCTGCGAGGATGTTGGCTCCACTGATGCCGGGAAGCTGCTCGCTGCCGGACAGTGCGATCGTGTTGCCACTCTCGTCCTGGAGCGTCAGTGTGCAGTCGTAGAGGATCTGGTGGACGTTGCCCATGTTGGACAGCGTCACGGCGAGGGTGCCGTCACCGTTGTCTGCCAGGCCTGTGATCTGTACGGACTCCTGGATCTGGGTGGGCAGGACGTAGGCCGAGGCGCGGAAGACGTAGAGGAAGTTGAACATGCTCCCCGCGCTGGCGATGCGGCCCTGCGAGTAGGGAATCTGCTCGGCGACGATCCTGAAGCTCAGCTCGCTGGTCACCGTCCTGGGGCCACGGTACTGGACACGGACGATCTGTGAGCTCTGCGGCTGGATGAGGATGCGTGCCGGCTGGATGTTGAAGTATCTCGAAGCGTCGGAATTGACCTCGTTGCCCTGGGCGTCCTGGGTGCGCACGAGGGCGCTGACGACGACGGCGATGATGTCATCGCTGTCGTTGGTTATGGTGAAAGTCTTCGTAGCATTCGGACCGGAGACGTCGAAGGTCTGGACCAAAGGCTCGAACTGGAAGGCGAAGACACTCGAACACGCCAATGCAAGGAAAACAAGAAGCAGTGATATCTTACGTCTCATTGTAACCTCATTCTTTTGCTGATTACCTATTATATTGCGCGATCTGAAGGGATTTCAACCTGTTGTTCCGGCAAGCGGGAATTATGCGAAATCTGTGATAAGAGCCCTCCTTCCCGAATCTGGACAAGGACAGGCCTACCGCCTATGCTGGAACTGCGTGCCAGGTGTGTGGCGCGCATGCATTTTCCATTTTGGGAGGAAAACATGAAAACATCCAGACTTTGCAGACGTCTTGCGGCGCTTGGGCTCATAATGCTCATCGCCCTTCCCGCCTGGTCCTTCTCATGGCCCTTCGGCTTCAATCCGGAGAAGGAGGCGGCCGCTCTCGCCCAGCGCTTCGAGGAGGGCGACGACCTGAAGCCATTGCTCGAGGACTACCTTGAGTTCGAGGACAGGCTCGAGGAGGAGACCGCCTCTGTACGCGCGAAATACGAGAAGAAGCTCGCTTCCATCGAAAAGGAAGGCGAGAAGCTCCAGGAGAAGGCAAGGAAGGCCGACGACCTCGACGATCTTGACAAGCTCTTCAGGCAGGACCAGGAGCTGCTCGAGGAGAAGAGACAGGTCGAGGAGGAGATGGATGATGAGATCCGCGAGCTGAACTCCTACTCCATCTCCGGCTATTACATCATCGAGATGGCGAAGGAGAAGTACATCACCGACGCCGAATCCGCCTGGCAGGTCGCCTCCACCCTCAGCGAGGTCTTTGGACGAAGCGGCGCCGAGATCATGTTGGAGGTCCCGGCCCTGGAAGGCTACGAGAAGTACGAGACCTACACGACGTGGAGCGGCCTCGTCGGAACCCGGCATACAAGGCTCGTCGCCTCCTATCCTTCCGGAGGATACGAGTCCAGCCTCAGCCGACAGGAGCTGGAAAGCCGGACTGTCGACCTCGTCGAGAGCAGCCAGTTCATCATCGACAAGTTCGGTGGACGCGTGGTCGAGTACAGGAGGGCCGACGGCGCCTTGATCGAAGACCCCACCTCGGTCAGCATCGAGACGCCCTACGACGACAGCTTCATCCTCGTCCTCGAGAAGGACATCGCCTTCGACAGCAACGGTGTCGATGGCACGGACGAAGTCAGCACCCTCACCTTCCCCTTTGGTGAGGATGTCGTCTTCCCTGACCTCCAGCCCCTGGATGGACGGATCTTCGTCGGCTGGAGCAGCGTTGAGAATCCTGATGACGACGACCCGATCTACACGGCCGGCCAGTCCAATCTTTCCGTCAACGACGTCGACCCTGGGACGGTCTTCTACGCCCAGTACGTCTCCTTCGACGTCACACCTGTCGTCAACGACCTCGATGGCAATGGCGATGGCATAGCCCAAAGCGGAGAGAAGCTTGTCGTCTTCCCTGCCATCACGAACACGGGAAGCGTCGCATGCGACCTCAGCTTCGCGATCCCAGCCCATCAGGGACAGGGCTACTCCTTCTCCCGCCAGGGCAGCCCTGACGGAAGCGTCACCGACCTCGAGCCGGGAGAGAGCGTACTCGTCAGCTCATCACGCAGCTACACAAGCATGAAGGGCGTGGTCGGAATCAATACGAACAGCCTCGTCAACTACAAGGTGAAGGACAACGCCTACAAGGTCACCATCGCCCGCAGCGCCACCGACAGCATCACGATTCCCGTCGAGATCACCGTCGAAGGGAAGACGGTCACAAAGGACATGGTGCTGCCAGTCAGGCAGACCCGCTTCGAGACCATCCTCTCCAACCTG
Source organism: Candidatus Aphodenecus pullistercoris (assembly GCA_017694495.1). GTDB lineage: Bacteria > Spirochaetota > Spirochaetia > Sphaerochaetales > Sphaerochaetaceae > Bullifex > Bullifex pullistercoris. Next base: position 1,440 of record JADIMU010000063.1, on the reverse strand, counting down.
AAGATAGGTGACGAGGATGGCGGCAACGACAACGGCAAGACGAATGCGGGAGAGACTGTGGGCCTCGATTTCGTCCTCAACCTCACTTCCTCGAGCGACGATGTCAACTCAGTCTCGGTCAGCCTGGCATCCGACTCTCCCTACGTCACCGTGCTCAGGAGCGTCATGAGCATTGGAGACATGGAAAAGGGCAAGTACTATACAGGAGGCTATGTCTATTCAGGAAGACCAAGAGACAACCAGATCAAGCCTGACCGCGATGGAGCGCTGAAGATCCGCATCGCTGACGACGCACCTTCCGGAGAGACAATCGAGCTGACTGTGACGGTGCGTGACCAGACTGGAACGAGCCACCAGCACATCATCACAGTGCCAGTCTCCACAGTCGACGCCTCGCTTCGCCTGCGCTCCTGGAAGCTCCGCGAAGTCGACGCGAACGCTGACGACAGCTTCAATCCTGGTGAAACCTATGCGCTCGGCTACAACATCATCAACGAAGGCCCGGACAGGATCACGAATGCCACACTGACCTTCTCCTGTGATGCCGAGGGCGTGATATTGCGCAACAGCACCATACGGATCGACTCGCTGTCCAAGGGCCGCGCCGTCCTTCCCGGCTATGTGGACGCGAACGGCAATGCGACGAACGAGTCGAGAAAGGAGGCGCTCAACATCACACTGCCCTACTCCTACGACAGTTCAAAACCATTGCGCATCCGCTGGAGCGTCGATTGCACCAGCGCGCCTGAAGGCGGCTGGACTGGACTCATCACCATCCCAGTCGAAGAGCCGAAGACGAGCCTCGCCATGCGCGACTACGCCTTCTACGAGACCGAGGGCGATGGTGATGGCAAGATCGAGCCCGGCGAGAGGTTCAGCGTCGACTTCGTCGTTCAGAACGACGGAGAGTGCCAGCTGAAGGACCTCAAGTGGAGCTTCAAGGCCGGCAGCGACGACGTCACACTCACACGTCAGCAGCAGGGAAGCAAGAACAGCATCGGCAAGGGCAGCCAGATGCGCGGCTCGAACGCGGGCATATCGGCAGGAGGACTCAAACCATCCAAGGCCTCCAATGTCCGCTTCACCCTGTCAGCCGACCATGTCGCCGGCAGCACTTCGACCGTCATCGTGACATTCACGGACGGCATCAGCGAGTGGGAATTCCCCATGAGCGCAAGATTCTAGCAGGCAGAGCCAGGCAGGGGGCACACAGTTGCCCCCTGTTCCTTTCCTAGGACAGAACGGACAAAAAAAGGCTCATGCACAATTTTGTTGGGATGTATACCTTCTTGCCTTAGGAATCTGTCTTGAAGCATCCCAGATCTTGAGGAAGAAGTATCTTGTGTCCCTGTAGCCGAAAGCCTGCCTCCTGAGGCTCTTGATCATGTTGTTTGTGCCTTCAAGAGGGCCATTGGAGATGGGAAACAATACGTGCGAAAG
>JADIMU010000062.1 GCA_017694495.1 Candidatus Aphodenecus pullistercoris | reverse complement strand
CTCCCGGTACCCTGGTCATCACCTATCCTGAGGCCGTGACCGTAGCCGATGGCGAGGCTGTCATCAACATGCTCGCCCCCGAGCTTGACGCCTTCATCGCCAGCTACCTCGCCGCTCCTTCGGCCCAGGAGGCCGCCGCGCCTGCCGAGGAGGCTCCCGCCACAGTCGCCGAGCCCATCACGGGCACACTCTCGGCCTACGGCTACAGCGTCAGCTACAGCGCCACTGTGGGCACCGCCACAGTCACATATCCTGCCGACGTCATCTACGAAGAGGACATCGCGGCCTTCGCCCAGTACATCTACGAGCGCCATGCCGACCTGCTCGATGGCGTCTACTTCGAGGTCACCGCTCCCGGTACCCTGGTCATCACATATCCTGAGGCCGTGACCGTCGCCGATGGCGAGGCCGTCATCAACATGCTCGCCCCCGAGCTCGACGCCTTCATCGCCAGCTACCTCGCCGCTCCTGCCGCTGAAGAGGCCGCGACTGTCGTCGAGGAGCCTGTCGCCGCAGCCGAGGAGAGCGCCGCAGCAGCAGAGCCCGAGACCTTCCCCTTCGGCGTCACCGAGATCGTCAAGGCCACAGGGGATGACACCTTCGACCTCTTCGTCGTCCATACGAACGACGTCCATGGAAGGATAGAGGAGGGTACCGACGGTTCCCTCGGTTATGCAAAGCTCTCGACGCTGCTGAAGATGGGACGCTCCGTCACCGACAACATCTTGGTCCTCGACGCAGGTGACGTGCTCCATGGCACCAACCTGGCCAACGTCTTCGAGGGCGAGTCCGTCGGACAGCTGCTGGCCATGCTCGGCTACGACGCCGTCGCTCCCGGCAACCACGACTTCAACTACGGCGCCGACCGCCTGATCGAGCTGGCTGACATGTCCAGCCAGATTGGTGGACCCGTCGTCCTGGCAGCCAACATCCTCGACGGCGATGGAAACCTCGTCTTCCAGCCCTACCAGGTCTATGACTTCAACGGCTTCGACGTCGTCGTCATCGGACTGTCGACACCCGACACCAAGACCAAGAGCCATCCGAAGAACACTGAGGGACTGACCTTCTGGGACGACTCCTACACCCTCTATGCCCAGCAGGCTATCGATCTGGCCAACGAGATCGGCGACTACGTCATCGTCCTCGGCCACATCGGTATGGATGCAGATGGTTCCAGCGGCATCACGAGCGACTGGATCTGCTCCAACCTGGACGGCATCGACCTCTTCGTAGACGGCCACAGCCATACCGTCCTTGAGAATGGTCAGGAGGTCAACGGCACCCTGATCGTCTCGACCGGCCAGTACATGAACAACATCGGTCTGGTCCAGGTCTCCGTCGTCGACGGAGTCGCCCAGGGCGAGAGCGCCATGCTCATCCCCGCCAGCGAGGTCATCGACCCCTCGACCAGCGCACTGGCCCAGAGCCTCGGCATCAGCCATGTCGCCGACGATCCTGAGGTCACCGCCTTCGTCGCCCAGCTCAATGCTGAGCTCGAGCAGCGCTTCAGCCAGGTCGTCGCCAGCGTCCCCATGGACCTCGACGGTGAGAGGGAGCACGTCAGGACTGGCGTCACCAACCTCTCGAGCCTGATCTGCCAGGCCATGACGGCAGAGACCGGAGCCGATTTCACCATCGTCAACGGTGGCGGCATCCGCGCCTCGATTCCCGCCGGTCCCGTCACGCTGGGCGACATCAACAACGTGCTGCCCTTCACGAACACTGTGGCGGTGTGCGAGATCACTGGAACCCAGGTCCTCGAGGCCCTCGAGTTCGGCTACTCGCTCCTGCCCGAGACCAACGGAGCCTTCAGCCAGAGCGATCTCCAGGTCGTCTACAGTTCCTCCAATCCCGCAGGGGAGAGGATCGTCAGCGTCAGCCTGCCTGACGGCACTCCGCTTGACGTCGATGCGACCTACACTGTCGCGACCAACGACTTCATGGCGGCAGGTGGAGACGGCTACACGATGTTCGGCCGCGTCGTCCAGGAGGGACGCCAGCTGAACGAAGTCTTCGCCGACTACCTCGCTTCCGTCTATCCCGCCGAGTGACGCTCCGTCACAAAGCCTTCGGCCCCTTGTCCATGGTGGATGAGGGGCCAGTCTTTTTTGGAGGCATGGAAGAGCGGTCGGCACACTTTGGCGCTTCTGCCGATGTTCCTGTGTCCATTCCATTCCATTCCATGGCCGCCGACATCAGATTGCGGCACTTGCGTACAAGGGATTGGGACAAAAAGAGAGGGCATCCCGAATCAGGATGCCCTCTGGCTAGCTCCCCCTGCAAGATTTGAACTTGCGACAGGCGGATTAACAGTCCGCTGCTCTACCGACTGAGCTAAAGGGGAATGCTCAACGATGCGAAGGTTAGCAGAGCGGGAGGGTCATAGTCAACAGCTTTTGTGAAGATTTGCTCCCTTTTTTGCCACTAGGCGCGCAAGTCACGCCAGTGTATGACCTTTCCTCTCCCAAAGTGAGGTAAGGGACCGGCTCGTCACCGGTCCCATGTGCTCAACGGGTCGTCCAGTAGGCCTGCGGCACAGGGTCGCAGCCGTCCCAGATGATCTGGCGGAAATGGGTGGGATCCGTATTGCCCTCGGTGTTGATGAAGAGCATGCGGCTGTGCGAGTCGATTCCCAGATGGTCGATGAGTTCGCCGCAAACATCCTTCTCGCTCATGATGGAGTAGAAGGAGCCGAGGGTGACGGCGCCGGACTCTCCGCTCACGACGAAGGGGTCATCCTTCAGAGGAACCGCCAGAATCCTCATGCCGCGGGCGGCGATGTAGTCGGGGACCTTCACGAAGGCGTCGACGAGGGGCCACAGGACGTCCCAGGCGATGGCGCTGGGCTCTCCGCAGGCGAGGCCCGCCATGATGGTGTCGAGCTCGCCAGTGACCGTATGTGGCTTGCCGTCGGCCGCCTGGGCAGACTTGAAGAGGCATGCGGCCTGGTCCGGCTCGACGACGACGAACTTGGGAAGCTTGTCCTTGAAGAGGGCGGCGTAGAAGCCGATGACGGAGGCGGCGAGGGCTCCGACTCCGGCCTGGACGAAGATGTGGGTCGGCCTCTCGATGCCCATGCCTGCGAACTGCTCCTGGGCTTCGAGGAGCATGGTCGTGTAGCCTTGCATGATCCAGGTGGGGATCTCCGTGTAGCCTGCCCATGAGGTGTCCGAGATGACGATCCATCCGTTGTCGCGGGCGTCCTCGGCGCACTGGCGCACGGCATCGTCATAGTTGCCGTCGATCACGGTGACATTGGCTCCGAACATCCTGATCGCATCGATCCTGGCCTGGCTCGTGTCGCGGTGGACGTAGATGTTGCACTTGTGGCCGAGCATGCGGCTGGCCCAGGCGATGCCCTTTCCATGGTTGCCGTCGGTCGCCGAGGCGAAGGTCAGCGTGCCCGTCATGTCATGGCATTCCTTGCTGATCAGGAACTTGTAGCTCATCCTGTCGTCATCGAGTCCAAGCTTCTTCTGCAGGTAGCGGTAGATGGCGAAGGAGCCGCCCATGGCCTTGAAGCTGTTCAGCTCGAGCCTCTGGCTCTCATCCTTGACGTAGATGCCCTCGACTCCTGTCATCTGGGCCAGGTGGGAGAGGCTGACGAGGGGAGTCTGCCTGAAGGCGGGCAGCTGGCGGTGGAAGTGGCGGGCGCGGCGGGCCGTCTCTATGTTGAAGAGGTTCTCGGCCCTCCAGGTCTCGTGGCTGGGATTGCGGAGGATCCACTGGAAGTCCGCATTCGTGTAGTTTGGCATATTTCTTCCTTCTTGTGTGAAAAATGGGGAGAAGGGCTGCTGTCCTCCTCCCCTCGATACGCCCAGACGGCGCTCTCAGACTTCCTTGCCCTGGGCCTTCAGGTTGGCCTTGTAGACGTTCCAGGTAGAGGAGATGATGGTGTCAAGGTCGCTGTAGCGTGCCTTCCAGCCGAGCAGCTTGTATGCCAGCTTGCTTGTTGCGACCAGCTTGGCGGGGTCGCCAGGGCGGCGCGCGACGATCTCGGCGGGAATCGGCTTGCCGGTGATGCGGCGGCTCGCCTCGACGATCTGCTTGACTGACAGACCGTTCTCGGATCCAAGTCCGACGACGAGGTCCTTGTTCTCCTTCATGATGTAGTCGGCGGCCCTGACGTGGGCGTCGGCCAGATCCGTGACATGGACGTAGTCTCTGACTCCGGTGCCGTCGATCGTCTCGTAGTCGTCGCCGAAGATCTGGACCTTCTCCCTCATGCCTGCGGCGACCTCCATGACGACGGGGATCAGGTTGGCCGGATTCCTCTCCAGACCGGTCATCTTGCCGTTGACGTCATAGCCGGCGGCGTTGAAGTAGCGCAGTGCGGCATAGCGCAGGTTCTTCAGCTTGGAGTACCACTTGAGGTTCTCCTCGATGCACAGCTTCGTGTAGCCGTAGTAGTTCTCCGGGTTGGTCGGGTGCTTCTCGTCGATCGGCAGGTACTGCGGCTCGCCGAAGGTGGCGGCCGACGAGGAGAGGATGAAGTTCATGCATCCTGCGGCCACGCACTCCGTGATGACGATCAGGGCGCCGGTGATGTTGTTCTCGCTGTACTTCTCGGGCTTGACCATGCTCTCGCCTGCGGCCTTGAAGGCTGCCAGGAAGACGGCGCAGTCCCAGCCCTTGGAGAGGACTTCCCTGACGCGTGCCCTGTCGAGGATGTCGCCCTCGTAGAACTCGGCCTCAGGGGAGACGTTGCTCCTGAGTCCGGATGAGAGGTTGTCATAGATGCCTACCTTGTCGCCCCTCTCGAGGAAGGCCATTGAAACGTGGGTGCCGATGTATCCGGCGCCGCCGAAAAGAAGTACTCTCATGGAATCTGATCCTCCTTGTATTACCTAGTTGAACCTTGCGATGATGGACCTGACTTCGTCAAGCCTGCGTGTCAATGATACTTCATCACGGGCCTCACAGACTATCCTGAGGTAGGGCTCCGTGTTGCTCTTGCGCACATTCAGCCACCAGTCGGGGAACTCGATCCTGTAGCCGTCGAAGTCGAGGACCTTGGTTGGATGGTCATTCGTCACGAAGCGCTCGTAGATGGCCTGAATGGCCTCGTCCTTGCGTTCAAGACGGAAATTGACCTCTCCGCTGTTGGTGTAGCATACGATCTGGGACATGAAGTCGCCCAGGCTCCTGCCTTCCTTCTTCAGCGAGGCGACGACTGACAGGACGATGAGGCTGGCCAGAATGCCTGAGTCGCAGTTGCCGAAGTCGCGGAAGTAGTAGTGGCCGGCGAGCTCTCCGCCGAAGATGCCCTTGATCTCGCGGATCTTGAGCTTGGCGTAGGCGTGGCCCACCTTCCAGGTCGTGACGGTGAAGCCGAGCTTCTCGAGGTACTCCGTCGTCGAGCGGCTCGTGCGGATGTCCTGGAGGGCGGCTCCGACCTCTCCCTTGCCCTTGTAGTAGTAGCCGATCAGGGCGGTGATGTAGTCGGGCTGGATGAAGCGTCCCTTCTCGTCGATGAACATGACGCGGTCGGCGTCCCCGTCGTAGATGACGCCCACGTCGCTGCCATTGTCCTTCACCGCCTGGATGATCTGGCGGCAGTTCTCCACTTCAAGCGGATTGGGCTCGTGGGCGGGGAAGGAGCCGTCCATGTTGTCGTTCAGCCAGCTGATGCCCTTCCTGTCGCCCAGGATGTCCTTGACCACCAGGGCGGACATGCCGTTCGAGCAGTCCACTGTGATGTCCAGTCCGTCCAGATCGGGGACGAAGGCCTTCATGTAGTCGATGTAGACCTGCCGGAAGGCGCTGTAGTCGAGGACCTTCCCCTTGACGGGTGCCGGCTGGAAGTCCTCTTCCAGGACCATCCTCTCAAGCTCCTTGAGCCCGCTGTCTCCTCCCACCGGGATGGCGTCGCGGCGGCTGATCTTGAGGCCGTTGTACTGGGGCGGGTTGTGGCTGGCCGTGATCTGGACGCTGGCCGACGCGTCGTAGTGGCGCGTCGCGTAGTAGACCATGGGGGTCGTGCACAGTCCCAGGTCCCAGACGTCCGCTCCCGCATCCGTGATGCCGGCGCACAGCGCGTCATGGATCTCGTCGCTCGACAGCCTGACGTCACGTCCGACCAGGACGTGGCCGCTGTCCAGAAGGCGGGGAAGGAAGCAGCCTATGCGGTAGACCGTCTCCTTGTCGAAGTCCTTGTTGTAGACTCCCCTGATGTCGTATGCCTTGAAAGCACCCATCAGCTCATTCTCCTTGCTCTTTCGATCTCCCTCTCGAACTCGGAGGGGCTGATCAGTTCGAAATAATGGCATCCTCCATCCTCAAGCACGAGCTGCGTGACGATGGGGAAGAGGGCTCTTGCAAACCTTCCTGCCGGGTTCGACGGCAGGCTGGAGCCGCTGTTGACCGCGCTCAGGGCATGGCTCTTGCGCACCCGGCTGACGCTCTTGACAGCCTCAAGCGGAATGCGCCGGGAGAGTTTGACGTACTTCTCCCTCTTCCTGCTCTTGAGCGTTATGCCGAGGATCTGGGGCTGGCGGTCGAAGTCCTCCAGATAGAGGCTCCCGTCGCCCAGGATGCAGAGGAAGACGCCGTACTCCCTGACCGTTCCGTCAGTCGAGGCGTACCAGGTCGCGAAGGTCCTCCATCCGATGCGCTCTCCAAGCTCGGACTCGAGGGCCCTTATGTACTCAATGGATTCGTCGCTTGCCAATCGTTCTACCCTAAAAGACGCTTTTCCTATATGATAGCAGAACAGGCCAGCGCTTGGAAGGCTGGCCATTCGACTCTTTACAGGATGCGCGCATGATGAGCGAAGATTATGAGATGAAGGATTTCGCCAAGCTGCTGAAGCATGGCGCACTCGAAGGACGCCGCTGGATGAGGTCCAGCGACAGCGAGGCCGTGAGGATATACGACAGGAACCTGGAGGCCTTTCCCGTCACTGTCGAGCTGTACGGAAAGTGGGCGAAGATCGTCGACTACAGCGTCGACGGCCTGGACGACAAGATGCGCGAGTGCACGATCGACCTGGTCAACCGCATGGCCTACATCGAGCGCGAGCGGATCGTCTTCCAGCACCGCAGGAAGAGGGTCGGCATCGAGCAGCACACGCTCCAGAGCGACGAGAAGGTGCTTCTTGACGTCAAGGAGGGCGGCCTCACTTTCCGCGTCGACCTGACGAGCCACATCGACACGGGACTCTTCCTCGACCAGGCGATGACGCGCGACTATGTCAGGAGCATCGCCCAGGGCATGAGGGTCCTGAACCTCTTCTCCTACACCGGCTCCTTCTCCGTATACGCCGCGGCAGGCGGGGCCGAGAGCGTCACGAGCGTCGACATGTCGAACACCTACAGCGAGGTGTGCCGTGCCAACCTTGCGGCCAACGGTTTCCTTGACGAGAAGCGCTTCGAGGTCGTCACCAGTGACTGCGGACCCTTCATCGACCGTGCGCTCGAGGAGAAGAGGTGCTGGGACATCGTCATCTTCGACCCTCCCAGCTTCTCCAATTCCCACAAGATGGAGCGTCCCTTCGACGTGAAGAAGGACTACCTGTCCTGGATCGCCAGGCTGAGCCGTCTGATGGGCGACCATGCTCTCTTGATTTTTTCTTGCAATTCAAGTACTTTCGCACTCGACAAAAGTGCCCTCAAGCGCTCTTTCAGGATAAGCGAGGTCTCCCAGGAGATGAGTCCGGTCGGCTTTGTCCGCTCCCGTGGCGGTACGAGCCGGATCTGGCTGCTGGAGAAGCTCTCCGTCTTCGACGCTGATGTGAGGCCAAGGGCCGACAGGAAGGAATACGTGAAGAGAATCGAAGATGACGATTTCGACCGCCTGCTCTCTTCCCTCGAGAAGGATGGACAGCAGGAGGAGGGCGAGGAGCGCGGCAGGAAGTCCGACAGGCCACGCTATGAAGGCCGTCCCGCAAAGAGGGATGAGGGCTACAGGCCCCGCCGACGTGAGGACGAGAGGCCACGCTACGGGCGCAGGGACGACGGCTACAGACCTCGCCGCCGTGACGATGACGGCTACCGTCCCTCGTACAGGAGGGATGACGACTACAGGCCGCGTCGCCGTGACGATGACGGCTACCGCCCCTCGTACAGAAGGGACGATGACTACAGGCCTCGCCGCCGTGACGACGACGGCTACCGTCCCTCGTACAGGAGGGATGACGACTACAGGCCTCGCCGCCGTGACGACGACGGCTACCGCCCCTCGTACAGAAAGGATGACGACCACAGGCCTCGCCGCCGCGACGACGAGAGGCCCCGCTATGCCGGAAAGGATGGGGAGCGTGGCGAGAGCCGTGCCCGCAGCCATGCCTATGACAAGGCCAGGCGCGAGAGGCGGCGGAGCGAGGTCAAACCCTACGGCTACGACAACATCAAGAAGAGCCGCAGGAGGGACGACGAGTCTCAGGACTGAAGGTAGGAGGCCATGAAGGCGTCGACCCTGTCCAGGTACTCTTCCTTGCACAGGATGAGGCTGGCGGCGTGGCTGACGTCTTCTGGCAGCCAGACCTCATGGAGTCCTTTGTGGGCCTCGACACATTGCCTGACCATACGGGTCGGTACGAACGAATCCTTGTCCCCGTGTATGAAAAGCATGGGGATTTTCGTCTTCCCCAGCTCCCTCGCCGGCTCCACATCATGGAAGGAGAAGCCCAGGCGCAGCCGGCACCAGAGGCTGACGAGGTCGAGGATGGGATGGGTCGGCAGATGGAACATGGCCTTCAGCTGGCAGCTGAACTCCTCATACAGGCTGCTGTAGCCGCAGTCCTCGATGACACCGACGACGTGGGGGATGTTCCGCCCGGCGGCCATCATGACAGTCGCTCCTCCCATCGAGACGCCGTGGAGGAAGATCCTGGCATCCTTGTCCAGAGTGAGGATGTGGCGGCACCAGAGCTCGATGTCCCCGCTTTCCCACAGCCCCATGCTGAGCCACTTGCCAGTGCTCTTTCCATGTCCCCTGACGGAGACGATGAGGCAGTTGACTCCACGCTGGGCCTCATGCATGTAGAGTGCGCCGTTGCACAGGCGGTCGGCCTTGTAGCCGTGCACAGTCACGAGCCAGTCGTGGCTTGATGGATTTGAGAAGAGGCTGGCGTGCAGTCTGGCGCCGTCCCTGGCCACGATCTCCAGCTCACAGCATTCCGATTCCAGGAAGGCCGAGGCGCGGCGCCTCTCCTCCTGGTTCTCCGGGGACATGAAGACGGGGTCTTCCTCCTCATTGGTGTTCTTCACGCCAGGCGAAAGCGCGAAGTGGAGGAAAGCCTCTGAAATGATGCATGCGATGGCCACAAGGACCGCTATGATGATGAGCGCTGTCGTCATGTGACCATTCTAGCACGCTCTCAGCGGGCGCACAGATGGTTCTTCATCTGGGTGCACATCGCTTGCAAGGCCAGAAGGACGAGGAGGTAGACTGGCAGCAGCCATTGGCCGAAAAGGTCGCTCATCAGGCCGTAGAGCGGCGGAATCGTCATGTTGCCTATGTAGCAGAAGCACATCTGAAGGCTCATGATTCCAACGCTCTGGCTGGGATGGAAGAAGCTCACCGTCTGGCGCACCATGGCCGGGTATATGGGGCCAAGGCTGAAGCCGATCATGAAGATGGCAAGATAGAGGAGCCAGATGCCGGCATCCGGCAGCAGGGCGATGATGCTGAGCGCGATCATGAGCTGGCTGGCCTGTATCATCCGCTTGGCGCTGACCCTGTCCGCGATGAAGGCTGTTGCGATCCTTCCGGCCGTGATGCCAAGGTAGACCATCGAGCTCAGCGACGCGGCCGTGGAGGCGTCGAGACCCTTGCCGTAGACGAGGTAGCTGGCCATCCAGAGCATCGCCGTGCCCTCCATCGTGTAGAAGGCGAAGGCGAGGCAGGAGAAGAAGGCGCCGCGCACCTTGAGCAGGGCCGGTATGCTGTAGACCTTGGCATCCTCCTTCGTGATGCTGTCCCTCTCCTGGTCATCATCCTTCCACAGCCTCCTTGAGGAGAGGACGATGAGGAAGATGAAGGCCTGGAGCAGGGCCAGGACGAGGTAGCCGTCCCTCCAGCTGCGTCCCGATTCGAAGAAGCGTGACAGGAGGATGGGTGCGACAATGGTCCCTATTCCCCAGAAGGCGTGCAGCAGATTCATCTGCATTGCGTTGTAGTGGCGTGCGACGTAGCTGTTGAGCGCCGTGTCTATGCATCCGGCACCCAGGCCCAGCGGGAGGGCGAATACCATGAGTGCCCAGAAGAAGTGGCTTCGCGATGTCAGCAGGAGGCCCAGCGAGGTCAGTATGACGGAGGCCCAGGTCACGCGCCAGGTCCCGAAGCGTCGGATGAGGCGCTGGGACAGGAGCGATGAGATGACTGTGCCAAGGTTGACGACGAGATTGACGAGGCCCGCCACGGAAAGAGGGGCGCCGAGTTCCGTGTGCATCAGCGGCCAGGCGACGCCGAGGACGGAGTCCGGCAGACCCAGCGAGATGAATGCGGCATAGATCACAAGTAGAAGTACTGTTGCCATTGCATCCTGATGCTAGCATCTCCGTCATCTTTCGGCGATTCGGCCTTAGGCAAAAGACTTTCGACTTTCTGCCAAAGACCTTTGGCCTGTCCAAAAGCCGCAATGGCTGATAAGCTCCTTGATGTGGATACGACGCTGCTATACGACTCTGCGACCTTTCCTGTGGAATTCATGAGGATAAGCCTCAGCCGACGGGAGGTCATGAACCTTTCTCAGGTGCGCAAGGCCCGCTTCATCTTCGTCGAGGATGGAGACCTGACGCTTTCCTTCCCCGCGACCTCCGTCCCGACAACGAAGGATGCTGGAGTGTGCGTCAACGCAATGCGTTCAGTGGTCGTCAGGGCGAACGCCGACTCGACCTTCGTCCTCGCGACTGTGGACGGACGTGTCGCCGGCGGCTTCATCGAGGAGCGCTTCATCCAACCGCTCTTTTCCAGTTCCGTGGACTTCGCTGTCCTCTCCCCGGCTTCTGCAAGTGGCCTCGGCGAGGCCATCGACGCTCTGGAGGTCGGCCGTACAGGCTTCGAGGCCAAGGTCCTCTCCGGTCTGCTGGACGTGCTTTCATCCATCGTCTACGAGAAGGAGGAGATGCTCCACCTGGCCGACGGCTTCCAGGACAGCCGTCTTGAGCGGATGCTCGATTTCATGAAGTCGAACCTTGGGCGCCGCCTCACCCTGGAACAGGTCGCTTCGGCAGGCTTCGTGTCGCTGCGCGAGGCGAGCCGCCTCTTCGAGCGCCATCTCTCGTCCTCTCCGATGAAGTTCTTCCTCTCGATGAGGCTGGAGAAGGCGAAGAGCCTGCTGGAGCGTGGAGACCTCCCGATGGCCGATATCTGCCAGCAGACAGGCTTCGAGTCGGTGAGCCACTTCTCCACATCCTTCCGCAAGGCCTATTCTGTGACGCCAAGCGAATACCGTTCCCGCTTCCGTTGAGGCTTGGCGATGGAAAGGGCATTGGTGTCTTGTGGATTGGAAATATAGTTGAATATTCATTTCTGAAAATGGATATGAATATACTTTTGAAAAATTACCCATCCGCAAGTGTGAAAACAGGTGCCTTCCGCCCTCTTATGCGATATAATCTCGAGACATGGAAAGCTCGAACATCTCATTCGGCCATCTCGCCGACGGCGGGGAGGTAAGGAAGGTCACAATCGCTGATGGCGGCTATAAGGTCTCCATCCTGACTCTGGGTGCCATCATCCAGTCCTTCGAGGTGCCATGCGCCGGGAAGGTGAGGAACATCGTCTTCTCCTCTCCCCGCCTTGAGGACTACATAGGCGACGGCTCATACAAAGGCCAGGTCGTCGCACCCTATGCCAACCGCATCGCCAAGGCGCGCTTCATGCTCGATGGCGTGGAGTACAAGCTGGATGTGAACAACGGAGAGAACAACCTCCACAGCGGCAGCGCGAACCTGGGCCAGAAGAACTGGGACATCATCTTCCAGACGGACAACTCGCTCGTGCTCAACACGGTCCATAGGCATATGGAGGGAGGTTTCCCCGGCAACATAGGCATCACCGTCTCCTACCTGCTGGAGAAGGGCAGGCTGAGCATCAGCTACACGATGCACAGCGACCGCCGCTGCGTCGTCAACCCGACGAACCACAGCTACTTCAACCTGAAGGGTGACGGCTCGTCCATCCTGGACCACAGCGTCAGGATTTCGGCCGACAGGGTCGTCCTCGTCAGTGAGGACCTCATTCCGACCCAGGCCAGTCCTGTGGCGGGAAGCGACTTCGACTTCACGACGAGCCACCTGGTCGGAGAGCGGAGGCAAGGCAAGTACGACCACGCCTTCGTCTTCACCGCAGAGAAGAAGGCCGTCGTCGAGTGTGCAGGCCTGCGCCTCACGGTCGATACGGACAGGCCAGCGATGCAGCTCTACACCGGCGAGTTCAATCCCAACTGCTCCTCGCTCTGGCCACACAGCGGCCCATTCTGCGCCCTGGCCCTCGAGACGAGCGAGTGGCCTGACGCCGTGAACCGGAGCGATTTCCCCTCCGCCGTCCTGGAGCCGGGCAAGGTCTTCAAGAGCCGCACGAGCTACACTGTCGAAGAGGTGTGAGATGACAGCTAGGCTGATTGGCATAACCGGTGGTTCCGGATCGGGAAAGAGCACCGTCGTGAGGAGGATCTACGAGTCCTACCACGACACTGTGTGCATCGAGCAGGACAACTACTACAAGAGCGCCGCCTTCGTGAGCAACTCGAACATAACGGCCTACAACTTCGACCATCCTGACGCCTTCGACATGGACCTGATGCTCTCCAACCTGGAGGACCTGAAGGCGGGGCGGGCCATCGAGATGCCTCAGTACGACTTCGTCCACCACAGGAGGAAGGACGAGACGGTCCACATCGAGCCTAAGAAGATCATCATAGTCGATGGCCTGATGGTGCTCTATGACAAGCGCATCCGCGACCTGCTGGACCTCAAGCTCTACGTCGACACGCCGGCCGACATCCGCTTCGTACGCCGCCTGATGAGGGACATCAGCGAGCGTGGGCGCACCGTCGAGTCGGTCGTCGAGCAGTACGTCAACGTCGTGCGTCCCGGCCACATGAGCTTCATAGAGCCGTGCAAGGAATATGCCGACCTGATCATCCCCGAGGGTGGATACAACGAGAATGCCCTCGACGTCCTGATCAACTACGTGCAGATGCTTGCTGGAAAGATGGAGTAAGGCAGGCTTACAAAGGCTGGAACTCTTTGCATGCAATAGAAAAACATAGGGGAGGACTCATCGTCCTCCCTTTCTTCTCGGCTTGCGGTAGACCGTGTAGGCGTCCCTTATCGCCTTCCAGCTCCAGGTCTCGGGAACCTCGTCCACGCCTCCCAGGAAGAGGGGTGAGCAGCGCAGGATTCGTGCCATGCCCATCAGGCCTCCTTTCAGGATGCCGAAGCGCATCACAGCCTCCTCGAAGTAGCTCGAGCAGCTGGGTCTGTAGCGGCATTTGCCAGGCCCCAGGAGAGGGGAGAGCACGGCCTTGTAGATGTAGACCGGGATGAGGAAGAGCTTCCTCAGTACTGTCCTCATTGCCATCACTGGAAGAGGTGCTCGATCTTCAGCGAGCGGATGAAGTCGACCATCTCGCTCGTGCGCGAGAGCTCGAACTTCTGCAACAGGGTGCGGATCTGGCTCTTGACGGTCGTGACTTCCACACAGCGGCTCTGGGCGATCTGGCGGGTCTTCATCCCGGCAAGGAAGCAGCCTACGAGCTCCTTCTCCGATCTCGTGAGGCTCGACAGGTGGCGGATGAAGTAGAGCAGGCTCTGCTCGCTGTCGCTCAGACGCTTGTACTCCTTCATGACGAGGCGCTGCACTCTGTCCTCGAGTACTGGCTTGTCCTCGCTCACTGCGACAAGGTGTTTGTGGAGGTTCTCGGCTCCCGTGTCCTTCGCGACGAAGTCCTTGGCGCCCGTCGCCATGGCTGTGACGACCATCTCGTCGTCATCGTGGCTTGTGAGGAAGACGATCCTGGCCTGCGGGCAGATCTCGAGGATGTCGCGCGCCGCGTCGATGCCTGCCTTCGCGCTCTCCATCTCGATGTCCATAAGGACGATCTCCACCGGGTGGGTGCGGAAGGTCTCCACAGCCTCGCGGCCGCTGGAGGCCGTCTCTACGGCCTTGAAGTCGTCATAGGAGTCTACCGTTCGGCATATGTGCCCCCTGATGATCCTGTTGTCCTCAACGACCATGACACTGGTCACCTCACTCCTCCTTTCGTTCCCGAACCCAGTTTGGGCAGCAGGATGATGAACCGGCTTCCTCCATTTGCGGTCCTCTCGTATCTTATACTCCCCAGATGGCTCTTGACGCAATTGCGGCTGAAGTACATTCCCATGCCCCAGTTCTGGCTGGAGTTCTTGCTCGACCAGAATGGCTGCCATATGTTCCTCAACGTCCTCCTGTCCATCCCTTTTCCGCTGTCGCTGATCCTTATCGAGACCCAAAGCCGTTCGTAGCCGCATACGATGCTTACAGGATTGGTGGACGAGGCCTCGGCGTTGGCCTCCACAGCGTTCATGACGATGTTTGCCACAGCTTCGCTGAGGCTTTGCCTGTCGGCGAGGACCATGATGCCATCGTTCGTCGACCTCATCTCGATCGAAGCGTCCGCATAGCGCTTCAGAACACTTGCGCACGCGTCACAGATGATCTCCTCCAGTGGAGTGGGAGAGAGGGTTGAGACACGGCTCCTGCTGGTGCGGTGGAGGCGTTCGATGCGTTCGTTGAGTTCGCCGACAGTGGCGATGGCCAGCGAGACGTCCTCGTCTTCAGGGTACTTCTCCTTTATCGAGGAAAGGACGATGCCCAGGGCCAGCAGCTCGTTCTTCGTGCCGTGGGTGAACATGCCCACACCCTTCGAGGCGAGGCTTGCAGAGCGGCTGAGCGTGATCTCCTCACGCCTCTCGTCGAAGTTCGTCCTGACGTACTTGAGCATGGAGACGAAGCCTGTGATGCCGAAGGCTACGCTGCCCGTCAGCGTCAGCGCATAGAGGAAGGGCGAGAGGACTGGAGAGAGGAACCAGAGGCCGAGGATGAACATGTAGTCGTTGCGGTAGAAGAGGTAGATCTGGGCCGGATCCTGTGGTGCGTAGAAGGAGTAGATGATGGCCAGCGAGATCAGGATGGCGCTCTTGGAGAGGAAGCGGCGGCGGAAGAATGGCAGCGTGATCGAGAGGAACTCCGCCACGAGGACGATGATGGCGGCCGCGACATAGGTGTAGACGTAGATCCGGCTCGCCTTGACCAGGATGGCGAGAGAAGCGGGATGGTTGCCGCTCAGAAGCTTGAAGACTGCCGGGATGTAGCACAGGATGAGGGCGAGCGGGATGATGAAGAGGAGGTACATCCGCCGCTTGAGCTTCAGCGCGAGGTCGAAGTAGGCCATGTCCAGGGCGGTGAGGAGCAGCAGGAGCGGGAATATGTGGCGTGTGATGTTCAGCGCATTGCCAAGGGACTCCAGGGTCATGATCCTGTACTGGAAGGCCGTCCTGACGGCCCTGGGGCCAAAGAGGATCATGCTGATCTCGTCTCCGATGCCGCCCTTCTTCGCGATGTAGGTCAGGATTGAGATGATGAAGGAGAAGAGCGTCAGGCAGGTGAGGGCGATGAGGAGGGTACGCCTGTCCCGCCTGATGGCAAGAAGGATGAGCGAGAAGATCAGGATCAGCGATACGAGTGCGATCAGCAAATGGGGCTCCTTATCCCACCATTGTACCGCATCCTGGGCTCAAGATGTGGAAAAGGCGGCCGTCCTGGCCGCCTCTTCCGGGAAAAAGCGCGCTGTCTTACTCGGCAGCCTCGAGCATGACGTCGAACATGACGTAGTCGCTCACGGGCGTGCTCTGGTCGACGCTGTCGCCGAAGCTCTGCTTCTGGACCTCATACAGCTGCTCGATCGTGCCGTCGTTGATCTGCTCGATCAGCTGGGCGCTGGTGAGCCACTCGGCATCGCCGCGCTGGGCGTAGATCGTGTCGTAGGAGGCTCCGAGCTGGTTGGCGACCCACTGGGCGGTCTCCTCGATGTTGGCCGCGCGGTAGTCCATGCCCTTGTACAGAGCCCTGGTGAAGCGGACGAGGAGGTCGTGGTTCTCTTCGGCCCAGTCGTTCATGACGATCCAGCTGGCGACCGAGGCGCTCCTGTCGGCGAAGGTCACGTTGTCGGCCACGACGAAGGCGTCATCGCCCATTGCGTCCAGGATGGTGAAGGTGGCGGGCGACCAGTTGGCACAGGCGTCGAGCGAGCCGCTGGTCATGGCGCTGGTGATGGCTGCGGCGTCCATCTCATAGGCGACGACGTCGTCCATGGTCAGGCCGGCCTCCTCGAGGGCCCAGCGGAGGATGAGCTCGCTGGATGTGCCCGAAGCGTAGCCGATGCTCTTGCCTGCGAGGGAGGCGAAGTCCTCAGTGACTCCGTGGCTGCGCAGTCCGATGACGGCGTCTCCGTTTCCTACGTGGCTGAAGGCGAAGATCTTCGCGCGGCCGTTGATGCACAGGCTGTGGGCTCCGTGTCCGATGTAGCCGATGTCGATCGATCCGCTCTCCATGGCGGCGATGATGGTCGGGCCGTCGGCGAACTCGACGAGCTCGACGTTGATCCCCTCATCAGCGAAGGCACCGGTCTCGATGCCGGCCATGACGGAGCACAGCGAGGCGTAGTTCGTCATGTAGGCGACGCGTACCGTGTCCGTTCCATCGGTGGCCTCTGCGGCTCCGTTGGCTGCGAGGCTGGTCAGTGCGATTGTCGCGATGAGAAGAATTGCTAGGACTTTCTTCATTTCTGGTCTCCTTTTGTGTTTATTTCCTTACCTCAAGGTATTCCTGATAGACCTGGCCCCAGATGTAGTTCTTGAGCTCAAGGAAGCGGGCGCTCATCTTGGTCTCCTGGTTTCTGGGGTAGGGGATGTCGATGTCGACGATGTCCTTGATCCTGCCGGGGCGTGCCGACATGATGATGACACGCTGGCCGAGGATGAGGGCCTCGTCGACGTCATGCGTGATGAAGAAGCAGGTCTTCTGCTCCCTCTCCCAGGTGTCGAGCAGATCCTGCTGCAGCTGGGTCCTCGTCTGGGCGTCAAGGGCTCCGAAGGGCTCGTCCATCAAGAGGATCTCCGGCTCGGCGGCATAGGCGCGGGCGATTGCGACGCGCTGCTTCATGCCTCCGCTGAGCTCCTTGGGATAGTGGTCACAGAACTTCTCGAGGTCGACCATGCGGATGTACTTCATGGCGGCCTCCTCGGCCTCCTTTCCCTTGATGCCCTTCATGTTCAGGGGGAACATGACGTTCTTCTTGACAGTCAGCCAGGGGAAGAGCGCGTACTGCTGGAAGACGACGCCCCTGTCCATTCCGGTACCCTTGACCTCGACACCGTTGCACACGACGCGTCCACTCGTCGGCTCCAGAAGGCCGGCGATGATGTTCAGCAAGGTGCTCTTGCCGCAGCCCGAAGGACCGACGACGGTGACGAACTCGTTCTCCGCGATCTCGAGGTTGACGCCGTTGAGCGCGACGACTTCCCCGGTCCTTCCCTGGTATGTCTTCTTGACGTCGTCGATGACGACCTTTATATTTCTCTCTTTTCCTGCCATCCCGTAAGCTTCCTCTCAAGCAGTTTGATGATCTTCTCGACCGTGATTCCAATCACTCCGATTATGATGATGTACAGGAGCATCGGCGCAGTCTCGAAATTGTTGTTGAGGCTTCGGATCCTCATTCCCAGGCCGGCGAAGGCGCCGGTCGACTCGGCCGCGATCAGGG
>JADIMU010000061.1 GCA_017694495.1 Candidatus Aphodenecus pullistercoris | reverse complement strand
AGGCTCCTCTCGAAGCCTCCATGCCTCCTCTCGCGCACGATGTAGCGCCTGCCCTCCTCGTCCTCCTTGTGGGGCTCTCCCTTCACATGGAGCACATGGTCCTCCATGTATGCGCCCAGCTCCTCGGCCCTGTAGCCGGCCACGTCCAGGCTCAGCCTGTACTCGTCCTTCGTCCTCACGACGTCCATCACGGGACCGGAGCCCTTGGATGTGAACACGCTGTCGAAGAGCCTGTCCATATCCCTCATCATGCTGTCCATATCTCTTGCCATATCAGGCCTCCTGAAGTCTTTTCTCTGTGCCAACAACATAGCACGAGGCGTGCCAAGATGGACAATGCCTGACTGGCAAAGGAATTAGGTCTCGCAGCTCAATCAGCTGGGCCCTTCTGCCGGCCCGATTGAGGACAATTTGACCCGCCGGCAACGGAAGTCCCTCTTTTGCGGGTCAATTTGACACAGCTGGTGCCGATCGGCTCAGCCTCATGGGTCACAGGAGGCGTTTCGCCTCCAGAAAGTCCTCCGGACGCCAGCTGCGGATGCCAGAGAAGTTCAGCACAGGGCTGCTCGCGCTGACGAGGATCCTTGCAGTCGCCTGACCTGCCGCGTTTATGCTGTCGATGTCACGTCCGACGATGAGGTTCTGGCTTCCAAGCCGTGCCCTGAGGACCTCGCCCTCGATCGTGATGGAGTAGCCGAGGGACAGGAGGTGGCGGATGACGCATACATCGTCATCGCGCTCCTCGCAATAATAGGGAAGCAGCCGCAGCGGACGGTCCGCCGAGGGGATGCCTATGAAGAGGCCGCAGGTGACGAAGTGCCGGACGATGTCACGGGCCACATAGAAGCTCTTGAGCCCATGGCGCCGCATCAGGCCCTTGCATGAGACGGCCTGGAGGGGACGGGAGCGCAGATCCTGGTAGATGTCGCGAGCCAGTGCGCCGGGTATGGAACATTGGTAGACGATGCTGTTGAGCAGGACGTAGGAGGTCACCAGCTCCTCGTCCCTCCGGCTGAAGGCCACGATGTCGCACCAGCCCTCCCCGCTCCGCATCAGGGTGCCCTCGCTGAGGCTCAGGCCTTTGAATGGACTCTTGAGGATCTCCTGCCGCAAGGGGGCCGAGAGGCGCACCATTGGCGCGACGAGGTTTATCTTGCGCACTCCACTGCCGACTATGGTCTTTATCCTTTCCATGCATTCCATACGGAAAAAGTGGGACATTTGACCAGAAATGCAGGAAGGCGGCCCACTGGACCGCCTTCCACATGCGCATTGTGATGTCTTGTCCTACTTCTCAAGGACGGCCTTGATCCTCCTGACTCCGGCGCTGGAAGACTGCTCCTTGACGATCCTGAAGTGGCCCATGGTGCCGGTGTGCTCGACATGGGGACCACCGCAGACCTCCTTGGAGAAGTCGCCGATGGAGTATACCTTGACCTGCTCGCCGTACTTCGCGTCGAACTGGGCGGCTGCACCCTGGGCCTTGGCCTCCTCGGGGCTCATGACCTCGATGGTGACGGGAAGGTCCTTCTGGATCTGCTCGTTGACGAGGTCCTCGACCGCCTTGATCTCCTCCTTCGTCATCGCACGGGGGCAGTTGAAGTCGAAGCGCAGCCTCTCGGCCGTGATGTTGCTTCCCAGCTGCTTGACGTAGCCGCCCATGACGACTGAGAGGGCCTTGTGCAGCAGGTGGGTCGCCGTATGGAGGGCCGTGGTCGCCTCGCTGTGGTCGGCAAGACCGCCCTTGAACTGCTGTTCGGCGCCGGCGCGGCTGATCTCCTGATGCTTCTGGAAGGCTTCCTGGAAGCCCTTCTCGTCGACGGTGAAGCCATGCTCCTTTGCAAGCTCGACGGTCAGCTCGATCGGGAAGCCATAGGTGTCGTAGAGCTTGAAGGCCAGACGGCCGGAGATCTGGCGGCTGTTGCCCTTCATCAGGTTGGGCAGCATCTTTTCGAACTCCCTCTCGCCCTTGACGAGGGTCTCGGAGAACTTGGCCTCTTCCTTCTTCAGCTCGTCGAAGATGAAGTCCTGCCTCTCCTTGAGCTCAGGATAGGCGTCCTGATAGAGGGAGAGGACGACGGTCGCGATGTCTGAAAGGAAGGCGTGGTCGATGCCCAGCTTCTTGCCATGGCGCACGGCGCGGCGGATCAGGCGGCGCAGGATGTAGCCCTGGCCGACGTTCGAGGGGGCCATGCCACGCTGGTCGCCCAGGATGAAGACGCTGGTGCGGATGTGGTCGCTGATGATCCTGATGGACACGTCGTCGTCCTCCGCTTCGCCGTACTTCCTGCCGCAAAGCTCTTCGACCTTTGCGATGATCGGTGTGAAGACCTCGGTCTCGTAGACGCTCTTCTTGCCCTGGAGGATGGCGATGGTGCGCTCGATGCCCATGCCGGTGTCGATGCACTTGCGCTCCATCTCCTTGTACTCGCCCTTCTCGTCCTTGCGGTAGCCCATGAAGACGTCGTTCCAGATCTCGAAGTACTTGCCGCATGAGCAGCCGGGGCGGCAGTCGGGGCCGCATGCGGGCCGTCCAGTGTCGATGAACATCTCGCTGTCTGGGCCGCAGGGTCCGGTCTCTCCGGCAGGTCCCCACCAGTTGTCCTCCTTGGGCATGAAGTGGATCCTGTCCTCGCTGATGCCCAGGCTCCTCCAGACATTGGCCGCCTCATCGTCGCGCGGCGCGTTCTCGTCGCCGGCGAAGACGGTGACGGAGAGCTTGGCGGGATCGATGCCAAGGCACTGGGTCAGGAACTCGTATGAGTACTCGATCGCCTCCTTCTTGAAGTAGGCGCCCAGCGACCAGTTGCCAAGCATCTCGAAGAAGGTCAGGTGATGAGGATCGCCGACGCTGTCGATGTCGCCGGTGCGGATGCACTTCTGGTAGTCGACCAGCTTCTTGCCGGCCGGATGCTCCGCGCCCAGGATGTAGGGCACGAGGGGGTGCATGCCCGCAGTCGTGAAGAGGACCGTCGGGTCGTTCTCGGGAATGAGGGAGGCGCCGGAGATCTGGCGGTGTCCCTTCGATACGAAGAAGTCGATATAGAGCTTTCTGAGCTCATTTGCTGTCAAGGATTTCATGCTTTGTCTCCTATGAAGGAAAATCGAGAATGAGTATAGGAACTTTTCTCAGAAGAGTTCAAGTTGCTCAGCCTCCGTCTTCCGCCGCCGGGAGGAATGGGAGGTGAGGATGCGCTTCAGGTCGCCGTGGCGCCTGTAGACGAGGACCTCATGATCCTCGGCGAAGAGCCGGGCCTGGCTGTAGAGCGGGTTTGAAAGACAGCTGTCCGTCAGCATCACGCGCCCTCCCCTGTCGGTGAGGCTTCGTGCAAGCTTCCACAGTGGGCCGCCATCCCTCTCCTCGAGGATGACGAGGAAGTCGGTGAGCGCGACGAGGACTTCGTTGCGCGGGACGGTGAACCACTTCTGGGCCTTGGCCGAGGGCGGGAAGGGAGAGACCAGGAGGTTGGCAGGCTTCGCGTTCGCCAAGGAGAGCATGAGCTCCTTCTGGCTTTCCGGCATGCACTGGTGCAAGGGGCTTGCCAGGACGACGATCTGGCCCATCCTCTCGTTGAGGGCGTAGAGCATCGAGTAGGCGTCAAGACCAGTGTCCAGCGTCCCCATGATGGGCCGTCCGAGGGACGAAAGCTCCCTGATGACGTCGACTGCGCTCTGGCGCCCCTCCACGCTCGGCCCCCTCATGCCCAGGACGGTGACTGGCGAGGCCTCGAGCAGGGACAGACGGCCGTAGCAGTATAGGAAGTGGATGCCCTCCAGGTTCTTTGGAAAGAGCTTGTCGCCTTCCATGAGGATGTGGTAGTCGAAGGGATAGGCCTCGTGGAAGTGGCGCTCCCTCTGCCAGGCGTCGTTGATCCTCCAGGCCTCGACGCCGGCCGCTTCGGCGACGGGGCGCACGATCTCGGGCAGGGGACGTGAGATGTCGACACTTCCTGCGAGAGTGGTCAGGAGGGACCAGGCCCCATCCCCCACCAGGCTCCTCAGACTATCGTAGAGGAGGGACTCATTCAGCCTTGCGCGCATGGCTCCTGGCCTCCACCATCGCCGCCGCGAAGTCGCAGCATGGCGTCGCGATTCCATGACGCCGGGCCAGGGCCGTGAGGCTCTGGGCGAGGAAGCGGTTCTCCGTCTCCCTCCCCGCGTCGATGTCCTGCAGCATGCTCGTGCGTCCGTTTCCGTCCAGCTGGGCCAGGATGCGGAAGAACTTCTCCTCGTCGCTGGCCGTGAAGGCCACGCCCTCGGCCCGGGCGACGGGCGCGATCTCCCTGGCCATCATGCGAACCAGACGCTGGAAGTCGGCGTTGCCGTTCATCTGGCTATAGTCCAGATCCATGATGGCCGACAAGGTGTTGATGCATACATTGAAGGCGAACTTCCACCACATCTCGTGGATGATGTCCTCAGGAATCTCGTAGCGTATGCCAGCCCTGTCGAAGAGCTGGGCGATCGCATCGATGCGCCCACTGCGTCCACCATCGCGCTCGTTGAAGACGACGATGCCGCCCCCTGGCGAGAAGCAGTCGATTCTGCCCCCCTCCCTCACGCTGGACAGCCCCGTGATGAAGGAGTGGATTATGTGTCCCCACCCGAAGCGGGATGCGAGGACCTCCTCGCTCTCGATGCCGTTCAGGAGGCTCATGATGGCAGTCTCCTCACCCACATGGGGCGCGAGGGTATCGAGGGCTTCTGCAAGGTCGTTGTTCTTGCATGCGATGATGACGAGGTCCGCAGGCGTGTCGGTGCGGTCTATGGCGAAGTCGTGGCGCACTCCGTTGACGGTGCGCCCCTCCTCCTCATAGCGGCGGATCCTGCCCTCGTCGAGGAGGATGGCGAAGTCGCAGATGCCCTCCAGGGCCACGGCGATGGGAGCGCCGACGGCACCCAGGCCAAGCAGCCTCACCTTCTCCAGCCTCATCGTCCACCTCCCTCGTCGATCTCGATGATTCCGGCCTCCAGGAGGACGTCCGGGTAGGCCTCGATCAGCTCCAGGAGGCGGCTTGCCGAACGGCCCGGGGTGTTGGTCCCGTTCTCCCAGGCCACGACGGTCGCCTTGCTGACGCCCAGCACCTGGGCGAAGACGGCCTGGGCCAGGTAAAGGCTCTTGCGCAGGGTGCGTATACGGTCGCTCGACCAGGTCCGAGGGGGCCTGGCCGTGACGATGCGGTTGCACAGCGTGCACCTGTCCGCCCTCCGGTAGAGGGCGTCCTTGACCTCATCCTTGTATACGCTGACCATCAGTCCTTGCCGTAGATGTGCTTGAGCTCCTCAAGCGTCGAGATGATCTCGCCGCGGCACTTGCCGCAGACTGTCGAGCAGCCGGTCTCGGCGCTGAGCTGGTCGAAGGTCAGGCACTTGCCGCTCTTGACGAGCTCCTCGATCTGGACGTCGGTGATGCCCTTGCACTCGCAGATGATGCGGGCGACACGGGCCTTGAAGGGATTGTCCTGGCCCGTCTTCTCCAGGTAGTCGTCGATGGCGGCGCGCAGGGCCTTGTCGCCCAGCACCGAGCAGTGGAACTTGTGCTCAGGCAGGCCGCCGAGGGCCTCCATGATCATCTGGGGCGTCAGATGGTAGGCCTCCTCGAGGCTCATGCCGATGGCGAGCGTCGACATCATCGAGGTCGATGCGATCGCGCTGGCGCAGCCGTAGGTGAGCCACCTGAGGTCGCTGATCTTCCCGTCCTTGACCTTGATGCCGACCCTCATCTGGTCGCCGCAGGCCAGGGAGCCGACCTCGCCGACTCCGTCCGGCTGGAAGTCCTCGCCCTCCTTCCAGAGGTTGCGGGGATTCATGAAATGGTCCTTGACCGTATCCGTGTAGACCCACTGGGCCATGAAAGATGTAGACATCACTTCCTCCTTGTAGACATCGCCCTGACACGCTCGATGATGGGCGGCAGCTTCTCGATGACGGTGTCGACCTCGTCCATCGTGTTGTAGCGGCCGAGCGAGAAGCGGATCGAGCCGTGTGCCAGCTCGACGTCGAGTCCTCCGGCCAGGAGGACGTAGCTGGGCTCGAGCGAGCCCGTGGCGCAGGCGCTGCCCGTCGACACCTCGATCCCCTCAAGGTCCAGGTAGAGGAGGATAGACTCGCCCTCGGCTCCCGGGAAGGAGACGTTGAGCGTGCCCGGCAGGCAGTGCTCCTGGCAGCCGTTGATGACGACCTCGGGAATGCGCTCCTCGATGCCCTTCCTCAGGCGCTCCCTCATGGCCCACAGCGCATCGTGCTCCTGCGCCAGGTTCTCCCTGGCCAGACGGGCCGCCTCACCCAGGCCTATGATGCCCAGGTTGTTGTAGGTGCCGGCCCTGAGGCCAGCCTCCTGATGGCCGCCATGGACGAAGGGCGAGATCGGACTGTCCTTGCGCACATAGAGGACGCCCACTCCCTTCGGTCCGTAGAACTTGTGGGCCGAGAGCGAGAGGTAGTCGACATCCAGGTCCTTCACGCTGACGGGAATCTTTCCGATCGCCTGAGTCGCATCGCTGTGGACCAGGGCGCCGCAGGCATGGGCCAGGCGGGCCGCCTCACCCACAGGCTGGATGGTGCCCGTCTCGTTGTTGCCCGTCATTATGCTGACGAGGAGGACGTCGGGACCCATCAGGCGCTCGAAGTCGTCGAGGCGAAGCCTGCCCTCTCTGTCGACAGGACATTCGTCTATCCTGTAGCCGAGGGACTTCAGGTACTTCACAGTCTCGATGATCGAGGGGTGCTCGATCGTCGTCGTGACGATCCTGTCGCGCTTCGAGCCTGCGTCTATGAGCTCGCGGGCCGTGTTGAAGACCGTGTTGTTGGACTCGCTCGCTCCGCTTGTGAAGAGGATCTCGTCCTTGTCTGAGGAGATGAGGCTGGCGCACATTTCCCGTGCCCAGTCTATGCCAGAGTATGCATCGCGGCCAAGGCTGTGCATCGAGCTCGCGTTGCCGTAGAGGGCCAGGTTGTCCCTCATCAGCGCGGCGACCTCGTCCGCCATCCGTGTGGTCGCATTGTTGTCGAGATATATAGTGCTCATATCGCTTGGAAGTTATATCCAATCGAAGAGTGGCGTCAAGGCTCGATGATCCACTCAACGCGCCGGGCGAACCTTATGTGGTGGGCCTTGGCCCAGGCGACGTAGCCGCATCCTGGCGGCAGCCAGGGCGTGAACATCGCCCTGAAGATTGTCATCTTCCGACATCCTACGCCCAGAGTGAAGCGCCTGTCATAGCCGGTACACAGTCCACTGTCCGGATCGAGGTGGACGCAGGAAGCCTTCCTCAGCAGGTAGCTGTGGCGGTCCAGACGCACCTTCTCGCGGCAGCACAGGCCGCAGCGGGTGCACAGGTCCTCCCACCGGCTCAACTGAAGAGCTCCCGGGCTCTGGAATGGGCCTGGTCGTCGACTGCCGGATTGACGAGGACGACGGAGAGGGCGATGTGGCCCATCTCGCACGCCTCGATGTCGGTCAGGGAGCCGTCACGGGCCCCATTCCTCGACACCTCACCCGACTTGAGGGAGAGCGTGAGGACATCGCCCTCATGGGAGACGACCTCAGGCACGTCGCCGTACCAGAGCTGGCCGAGAGTGCATACGTCCACGACCGGCTCGAAATGTGGAGGAAAGTTCAGATTGACGAAGCTCCTGAGACTTGTGAGGCTGTACAGCCTGTCGAGGTTCGTGGCGAC
Source organism: Candidatus Aphodenecus pullistercoris (assembly GCA_017694495.1). GTDB lineage: Bacteria > Spirochaetota > Spirochaetia > Sphaerochaetales > Sphaerochaetaceae > Bullifex > Bullifex pullistercoris. The sequence goes on along the minus strand of JADIMU010000061.1, from coordinate 15,290 downwards.
GAATGAGGCCACGTCATCGAAGCCGTAGGAGCCGTCTGCAGCCTTCTCGGCCGAGACGGCCAGGGCGCGCACACCTTGGAGCACGGCCTCGCTCGCAGCCGAGCATGTGCCCGAGTAGAGGATGTCGGACGAGCAGTTGTAGCCGTGGTTGATGCCCGAGACGACCAGGTCGGGCATGGCGCCGAAGAGGTCCGCCTTCAGCGAGTAGAGGATGCAGTCCGTCGGCGAACCCGAGCAGTGGTAGCGCTTCTCGCCGTAGCGGGTGAAGGTGATCGGGCGGTCCAGGCAGAGGCTGTGGCTCTGGGCCGAGCGGTTGGACGAGGGGGAAGCCACCCATACTTCGTGGCCGGCGGCGCTGAAGGCCGCGTCGAGGGCCCTTATGCCCTCCTTGCTGTATCCGTCATCGTTCGTCAGCAGTATCCTCATCGCATCACCTCAGCCGATCTCGTCCACGACATGGGCGACCCCGCCCGGACGGAAGAAGCGCTTCTTCATCTGGAAGTCGAAGAAGTGCTTGTAGTCGTCAGCCAGAGCGCTCAGCGCCTCCTCACCCTTGCGGTCGAGGATCATGAGGATGGAGCCCGAGGCGCCGTTGCTCACGTAGCTCGCGCCATAGATGTGGTCCAGCTCGCCGGCACGGCGGATCAGCCAGTCGACTTCCGGGCACATGACATCGAAGACGTCCCTCATGCCGAGGTAGACGTCGCTCAGGCACTTTCCGAAGAGGCTTGCGTCGGCTTCCTGTATCGCCTTGCGGCCCCGCACGACGAGCTGGGTCTCGCTGAGGACGAACTGGCATGTATGCCTGACATGCTCGTCCAGCTCCACGATGGTATGGTTGCGCAGATCCTTGACCGGGTAGCTGCGCAGGCTCGACTCCTGGGGGAGTCGGCTCTTGAGGACGCGGCAGCATGCCCTCGCGTCGATCCTCTTCTCCTCGAGCTCCTCGCGCAGGATCTGCGGCGGGAGCGAGGGGTCGACGATGAGGCTGTAGGGGCCATCCCCGCCCTCCTCGTACTGGAAGGGGTAGTCGACGAGCTCGAAGGTTCCGTTCTGGAGGTCGAAGTAGAGCAGCCTGCCCTTCTCCGCATAGGAAACCGTCACGAGGTCGCGGAAACGGACTGGAACCTTGCAGAAGCTTGTCGCGACGTTGTAGGCCATGTGGATGCGCTCATCGCGTCCCAAGCCAAGTCCAAGAGCCTTGTCCAGGGCCAGGATGGTGCCCATGACGACGCTTGCCGTGACCGTCAGGTCATCGCAGTACAGCAGCGCGCCTTTGAATGTCATGTCGAAACCGTGGGGGAACTTCACTCCCCGAGCGGCGATGGCGTGGAAGACGCCCTTGACGCAGTTGGCCCAGCGGTCCTCCTTGCGGTGCTTGAGCACTGTGAGGTTGAAGCGCTTCTTGTCGCCCCTGGTGGCGTCGTAGACGCGGACCACCATGTCGTCGCGCGGCGAGAGGGCCACACGCAGGCCGAGGGCCCCTGTGCCCGCAAGACAGTAGCCGTCACAGAAATCCGAGAAGGCGCCCATGACAGTGACGACACCGGGCACCTCCGCCATGACCGTGACCTTCTCTTTGTAGTTCAACTCGTGGAAGGCTACTATCTTCTCCATCATTCCCCCTCGTTTTTTTCAACAATGTTACTACAGTGCGCGCACAAGATGCAAACAGACTTTTGGACAAAAAAAGACAGCGGCAGGCCGAAACCTTCCGCTGTCCTCTTTCCTGTCGGACTCAGTCCTTCTTGCCGTACCTCTTGTTGAAGCGCTCGACGCGTCCTGTGGAGTCGACCAGCTTCTGCGTGCCGGTGAAGAACGGATGGCAGGCAGAGCAGATTTCGACGCTCAGGTTCTTGGCGGTGGACTTCGTCTTGATGACGTTTCCGCAGGAGCACTTGATCTCCTGCAGCTCGTAGTTGGGATGGATGTCCTTCTTCATGTTTCAACTCCTTGATATGCATTTGCCCTCTGCTTTCACAGCTGGCGGGATATCTATTTCAGGTATGAGCCGGACGAGAAGGAGGCGCCAGCACTGGCACCTGTGCTCATCGAGCTCAGGAATTCCTTATTATTGTGGGTCTTGCGCATCTTGTCAATCAAGAAGACGGACATATCATTGTCGTCCATGTTGCTGACGGCGTTGCGCAGCAGCCAGAGCCTGGCCAGCTCGTCCTTCGTCAGCAGCAGGTCGTCGCGCCTGGTTCCCGACTTCTTGATGTTGATCGCAGGGAACTTGCGGCTGTCGGCCATGCGGCGGTCGAGGACGATCTCGTTGTTGCCCGTGCCCTTGAACTCCTCGAAGATGACCTCGTCCATGCGGCTGCCCGTCTCGATCAGGGCCGTGGCTATGATCGTCAGCGAGCCGCCGTTCTCGATGTTCCTGGCCGCGCCGAAGAACCTCTTTGGCTTGTGCAACGCGTTGGAGTCGACACCACCTGAGAGGATCTTTCCGCTGGCGGGCACCGTCTGGTTGTAGGCGCGGGCCAGGCGGGTGATCGAGTCGAGGAGGATGACGACGTCCTGGTGCTGCTCGACCAGCCTCTTGGCCTTCTCGATGACCATCTCGGCGACCTGGACGTGGCGGGTGGCCTGTTCGTCGAAGGTGCTGGCCACGACCTCGGCCTTGACGTTGCGCCTCATGTCGGTGACCTCCTCCGGCCTCTCGTCGACGAGGAGGACGATGAGCTTGACCTCGGGATGGTTCGTCGTGATCGCGTTGGCGATCTTCTGCATCAGGACGGTCTTTCCAGTTCTGGGCGGAGCGACGATCAGAGAGCGCTGGCCCTTTCCGATCGGGCTGAAGAGGTCGACGACGCGGGTCGAGAGGTCCATGTCCTCCGGCTTCGAGCTGTCGCTTGCGTACTCGAGGTGGAGCTTCTCGTCAGGGAAGAGCGGCGTCAGGCTGTCGAATGGGACGCGAAGCTTGGCTTCCTGGGGCGTCAGTCCATTGACTGTGAAGACGCGGGTCATGGCGAGGAAGCGCTCGCCGTCACGTGGTGCGCGGACCTGGCCGTAGACGGTGTCGCCCGTCCTGAGGCCGCAGGCCTTGAGCATGCCGTGCGAGACGTAGACGTCCTCAGTGCCGCCGATGTAGCTGTTGACTGCATAGCGGATCAGGCCGTAGCCCTCGCCGAGGATCTCGAGGACGCCCTCGGTCATCAGGGCGCCGCCGGATGCGGCATGGAGCTTGGCCATCTCGCGGATCAGGTCCTGCTTGCGGCAGTCGAGGATGACGTCCTCGCCTATGCCCTTCTCCCTGGCCATGTGGCGCAGCGTGTCGAGGGGCAGGACGGTCAGGTCCGAAATGAAGAGGCGGGGAGCGTCGGGGTTCTCGTCGAGGTTGACGTCGGCGATCAGGTTCTCTGGAGCCTGCTGGCCCTGCTTCTTGCCCTTCTTCTGGTACTTGTTGTACTTGCCGTTGATGTTGTTCTGGCGCTTGTCATGGCGCACTTCGCGCTCGCTGGGGACAGGCTTCTCGGCGGCAGGCTCGCTGACCATCTGGGCCTCACCGACCCCGCCCTCCGCGGCTTCCACAGCTGCGGGAGCCGGAGCGGAGGCCTCTGCGGCCACAGCCGTCTCCTGAGTGCCGTTGCTGAAGAGTTCGAGGTTCTCGTCCTTCTTCACGGCCTTCCTGCGGCCACGGCGCTTGACAGGCTCGGCCTCGGGTGCACTGTCCTCTACCGCCGGCGCGGCCGCCTCCTCCGCCTGAGTGGCGGCCTCTTCGCCTTCCTGGCTCTTCACGCGGACGCGAACGCCCCTGGTCCTGCGGACAAGGCGGACCTTGCGGGCCTCTTCCTGTCCCTCACCTGCTCCGTTCTCAAGCACTTCGTCTTCTGCTGACATGTATATCGGATTCTCCAAGGAGGCGGGGGACGTACAGATGTGCCATCGCACCGCCACCGTTTATATAGTCTTATTCTAGAATGTCTGGAATTTGGCCATCAGCATGACGACGCGTCAGCTGACAGACCAAATCTAACATGAGTCGCCTTCCTTTGGCAAGCTTCTCACAATGCCGCCCAGGAGGCGGCAGCGGCGACGACGTCGCCACCCTCGATGTAGATGCGGCTGAGGATGAGGGCCGCGATGACGCTGCGACGCCTGACGGAATCGCGTCCCCAGCTGGAGAAGTGGAGAGTGAGCGCCGCGCTGCCACGCTGGGCCGAGCTGAAGCCGAAGCATACGGTGCCGACCTTCTTCCTCTCGCTCTCTGCAGGACCGGCGACGCCTGTGATGGAGAAGGCGTAGCCGCTGTGCGTGAGGCGGCGCACTCCATCAGCCATCTGGATCGCAGTCTCCTCGCTGACGGCGCCCTTCGTGGCGAGCGTCTGGGCGTCCACGCCAAGGACCTCCCTCTTGACCTCGTTCGAATAGCTCACGACGGAGCCGAGGAAGTAGTCGGAGGAGCCGGCGAGCTGGGTGAGCATGCCCGAGGCGAGGCCTCCAGTGCAGCTCTCGGCCGCGCTCAGCGTCACCTTCCGCTCCCTGAGGACACACACGAGCTCATCCAGGGCGCTCGTGTCTCCATCGGCGATCAGGTCCTGGCCTACAGCCGCCCTCAGGTGGGCGATGGCCTCGTCCTTCTCCTCCTCGCTTCCCCCGCTGAGGTAGAGTGAGATCTTGTAGTCCTGGAAGCGGGTGCCCCAGTCCAGCTGCGGCGCAATCGCATGGCTCAGGTCCTCGAGCTTCGCCTCCGCCGTGATGAAGGAGCTGTACTCCCTCCTGACAAGCTCGCCGTGACCTGAAAGCTGAGACAGCAGCGGGAGGACAGTGCTCTCGAAGAGGGGCTGCATCTCCCTCGGAGGACCTGGCAGACAGACGATGAGGCAGCCGGAAGGCGTGTAGCCATAGAAGCCGTCGGCCGTCCCGTTGGCGTTGGCCATGCGGGTGAAGCCTCTGGGGATCAGGGTCTGCTTCTCGTTGGCGCCGTGGATCTTCTCCCCAATCTTCGCGTAGAGGGCATCCCAGCTGTCCTTGTCACGCTCCAGCCTGGTGCCGGCGACGCGGGCGATGGCCTCGCGGGTCATGTCGTCGCTCGTCGGGCCAAGGCCACCCGTGATCAGGACGACATCGCTCTTGTGGACGAGGGCCGAGAGGATGGAGTCGATGCTGCCGTCGTCGGGAATGGCGACGATCTGGTTGGTGTGGATGCCGATCGAGGAGAGGGCACGGGTGACGAACTGCCCGTGCCTGTCCTGGATGATGCCACGCGTGATCTCCGTTCCGATCACGATGAGTGCGGCCTTCTCTATCATTTCTTCCTCACCTTTCTGACGACCAGGAGGGCTGCGCCGGCGATGAGGCTGGCGGCCGACAGCGCGATGCCGATATAGGCGAAGAGGTCCGTATGGCGGACGTAGAAGGTCAGGTCGCCCTCATCATGCGTCTCATAGATCGGCACGTCGTAGATGTGCCAGGTCATGCGGAACTGCTCGACAGGATCGACGATCTCGCCTGTGGGCAGGATCATGCACGTGTAGCCGCTGTTCGTGCTGCGTACCATGGTCTTGCGCGTCTCGACGGAGCGGAAGGTGGCGATGGCGGCATGCTGGAAGGCGGCCTCGGCATCACCTGACCAGCGGTCGTTGGTCATGTTGAGGATGAGGTCGGCTCCATTGCGCACGAACTCGGCGTTGATGTCCCCGAATGTGTCCTCGTAGCAGATCGGCGTCGAGAAGTGCACACCGCCGCTCTCGAAGACGACAGGCTCATCACCCTCGAGCCACCAGTTGTAGTCAAGCGAGACGAGGATGTCGTACAGCCATGGCAGCTGCTTCTCGTATGGGAAGTGCTCCGTGAAGGGCACGAGGTGCTGCTTGGCGTAGCTCTGCTTGATCTGGCCGTCGTCGAAGAGGATGACGGTGTTGTAGTCGATGCGGTTGAGCTCGCCCGTCTCACTGTCGATCGGGGGTTTCGTCGGGTCGGCCAGGACGCCACGCGGGTTTCCTGTGACCAGGGGCTTGCCCAGCTCCTCGGCGAAGTCGACGAAGCGGCGCACAAGCTCGGCCGTCTCCTCATTGCCTATCGTGTTGCCCACTCCCTCATAGGAGTAGTTCATGTGCCAGTCGACGGAGGGGATGAAGGCCGTCTCCGACCAGGCCACGATGTCGGGATCCTCCCTCAGGGCCTCGAGGGAGAGTCGGCGCAGGTTGTTGAAGTTCCTCAGATAGGTCTGGTAGCCGCCCTCCCAGGAGTCGTGGTTGTGCTGGATCGTGGCGACGCGCCAGTATCGGTCTGGCACCACATCCTCCACCTGACCCAGGCGGACGAAGCCGTAGACGAGCCAGAGGATGAAGAGGACGATGTAGACGACCACCGCAGGAAGGGTGCGCCTCACATGGTGGCCGAAGTTGGCGTCCTCGCCATGGAAGAGTCCTGCAAGATAATATCCAGCCCAGGCCTGGGGGAGGATCATCATGAAGACGATGCCCCAGATTCCGGTGATCTCGGCGATCTGGATCATCGGCAGGTACTTGTACAGGGCGTAGGCTATCGTTCCGTAGGGATAGCCGGCGAACCAGATCTGGGAAAGGTATGCGTAGGCGACCCAGATGAGGGCCTGCGGTATGAAGGCCCAGCGGCGGAAGGCGCTGGATGCCAGCTTGAGCGCCGGGAAGAGGAGCATCATCTCCAGTCCCTTGACGCAGGTCACGATGACGATGGCGCCTGGATGGAAGCTGGGAAGCCAGTAGTTGAAGAAGCAGTAGAAGGCGGTGGCGAAGAGGAAGCCGTAGGCCCACACGACCTTCCAGCTGGTGTTCCTGATGACGGCGAAGACCGGGATCAGGGCGAAGAAGGCGATCCAGGGCCAGCCAGTGGAGGTCACGAAGCCGGGGAAGGCCAGAGAATAGACGAAGGCGGATGCAATCAAGACAAGGACCTCAGAACAATATGTCCTGAGGCCCCTTTTAGCGTAGAAGTCTTTCAACGAAGTCTCCCGATCACTCGACGTCTGTACTGGAGGAATCCCTGAGGTTCCAGACAGCGTCCTTCAGCTCCTTGCCGGGGCGGAAGATGGCGACTCCATGGGTCTCGACCGCGACGATGTCGCCGGTCTTGGGGTTGCGGGCCTTGTCGCGACCCTTGCGGGTGCGGATCTCGAAGGTGCCGAATCCCCTCAGCTCGATGACCCTGTCCTCTTTGAGACCATCCTTGATCTCCTCGAACAGCTCATCGATGACTTCGTGGATGTCGCTGCGCGAGAACCCCAGCTTGTTGTGAAGGTTCTCGATGATCGTCGCCTTTGTCAGTTTATCTTCCATCTCGTGACTCTCCTGGTTGCTGTTATCTTATGCAAGCTTTGCGAAAGCCTTGTAGATGCGCGACTTCTTGCGGCTTGCCGTGTTCCTGTGCAGGACACCGTTTCCGGCAGCGGTATCAAGAAGCTTGAAACTGAGGGCCATGTACTCCTGGGCCTTTGCCTTGTCACCGGCGAGGCAGGCGGCATTGAACTTCTTGATCGCCGTCCTGACCGTGCTCTTCGCCTGGCGATTGTGCATCCTGCGCTTCGCGTTCTGGCGCTCTCTCTTCTCAGCTGACTTGTTAGACACGCTATTCCTCCATATCAAACTTGTACTAGAAATGTCTGTAATTTCCACAGCAGTGCATCGACTGCGAGTATCAAAACTATCATAAAGGGTAAGTTGGGTCAATACAATATTTTAGAAAATCGACCAAAACTACTCCGAGCTGAAAAGCTCCTCCAGATAGTCCTCGTTGACGGCCCAGTGTCCATCCTCCAGGCGGTAGAATTCCGCGAAGGGGATGCTGAGCGTCCTGTTCTCGCTGGCGCACAGCGTGACCTTGCGCGAGAGGATGTTGACCTCGCTCACCCTCCACAGCTCATGGTCGATGCGTATGCGGCTTCCCTCGCTGGGCATGCTGCCCTTCTCCTCGACGTAGTAGTCGTACTCGTAGGCCAGGCAGCACAGCAGACGGCCGCAGGGTCCGGAGATCTTCATCGAGTTGAGGGAGAGGTTCTGCTCCTTGGCCATCTTGATCGACACAGGCTGCATCTTGTCCGAGATGCTGTGGCAGCAGTAGTCGCGTCCGCACACGGACAGTCCACCGACCAGGCGGCTCTCGTCCCTGACGCCGACCTGGCGCAGCTCGATGCGCATCTTGAAGACTCCGACCAGGTCCTTGACCAGCTCGCGGAAGTCCACGCGCTCGTCGGCGCTGAAGAAGAAGACGACCTTGTTCTCCCCAAGAAGGAAGTGGGCCGTGATCAGTTTCATCTTGAGCTTGTGCCTGGCGACCTTCTCGCGGCAGATGATCAGCGCCCTCTCCTCCCTGGCGCTGTTCTCCCTCCAGCGGGCCATCTCCGCAGGTGTGGCCAGGTGGTCGATCCAGTCGACGTTGCCGTTGACGCGCACCTTCACAGGCTCGTAGGAGGCCTGGCAGCCCATGCAATAGTCGCACTGGTGGGCGTTGGGGTCGTCCTGGACCTCCTCCTGTCCGTCCGTCGGGCCGAAGTGGAGGCAGGCGCCATGGATGTTCATGTCCCCTTCCCTGTACGGCTCGCGGCTCTGCGGGGCCGGCGCCACGACGAAGCCCAGGTCATAGCCGTAGCGCGTGTCGTAGACGACGGGGGTGCCGGCGTAAAGGACGCTGTCCCAGGCCAGCAGCGTGATATCGTTGTAGGAGGTGTTCTTGACCACATATACGTAGGCGGTCTCGTCCAGCCTCTTTTCCTTCTTTTTGCTCATGTCAGACAAAATTACCACATGCTTGGATGGCATGCAAGGCTTCACAAGGAGGGCCGAAGTGCCCTACATTAGCCTCCATGACCATCAAAGGACTGGACTTCACATCACCCTTCTTCCTCGCGCCGCTGGCCGGCTATACGGACACCGCCTTCCGCCGGATCGCCCACGAATGGGGCAGCGCCGCGGAAGTGACCGAAATGGTCAGCGCCGAGGGCCTGGCCCGTGGAGGCGAGGCCACCGAGGCCCTGCTTGACCGCTATCCGGGAGAGGACAGGCTCATCGTCCAGCTCTTCGCACCGGACGAGGACCCCATCGCCCGCTGTCTGGAGCGCCTGATGCGCCATGAGCCTGCGATCATAGACCTGAACTGCGGCTGTCCCGTCAACAAGGTCGTCAGGACGGGGGCCGGTTCGGCCCTCATGAGGACGCCGGAGGTCATGGGACGCATGGTCAAGCTCCTTGTGAGGGAGACTGCTCTTCCCGTGAGCGTGAAGTTCCGCCTCGGCTGGGACAGGGAGAGCGTCAACTACCTCGACTTCGCGCGCATCGCGCTGGACAATGGCGCCTCCATGCTCACCCTCCACGCCCGCACGCGCAGCCAGATGTACTCCGGCAAGGCCGACTGGAGCGCCATAGCCCGGCTCAAGGAGGCGACGAAGGACAGCGGAGCCGCCATCTTCGCATCGGGCGACATCCTCAGCGCCCATGACGCGGTCTCCGTCATGCAGCAGACCGGATGCGACGGCGTCATGCTGGCCCGGGGGGCCATCGGACGCCCCTTCATATTCAAGGAGTGCGCCGCCCTCATGGCGGGCGAGGTCTGGGAGCCGAGTGTCCAGGAGCGCAAAGCCTGCCTCATGAGGCATCTGGACTACATGATCGAGCATAGCGGCGAGGCTGTGGCATGCCGCGAGATGCGCAAGCACGCGATCGGCTACGTCAAGGGGCTGGCAGGAGCCAGCCGCGTCAAGGCGGCCGTCAACGCCGCCATGACAAGGGCCGACTACGAGGAGGCCGTCTCGCTGATCGGCTGAGAAATTCTGTTGTTTTTCGATTTCGCAGGCCTTAGAATGGAGTCATAGACTTCATGACGAGGAGGAGCGGGAAATGAGAGTCCTCATTCTGGGTTCAGGTGCGAAAGACCACGCCATCGCCTGGTGGTTCAGCCAGTCCAGCTACCTGGCAGAGCTGTTCATCGCTCCAGGAAACGTCGCGACCGGCCGTTTCGCCACGAACCTCGACATCGACCCATCGGACCCCGTCGAAGTGTACGAAGAGTGCCTGGAACACGCCATCGACTTCGTCTTCGTCGGCACCGAGGCCCCGCTCTTCACCGGCGTCATCGACTATCTGAACGAGCGCGGCATCGCGACCTTCGGAGCCCCCAAGCGGGCATTGAAGCTCGAGGCTGACAGGAACTTCGCCAGAGCCTTCACGGACAGGCACAACATCCCGACCCCGCGGCGCAACCTCTTCGAGACGAAGGAGGCCCTTGAGCGCTTCCTCTCCCGCCACAAGGGGGAACACTTCGTACTGAAGTCAAACACCCTCGCCCCCAGCCGCATCATGCTCGACTCGAGCGACAGCGATGCCCTGCTGGCCTTCGCCGACCGCCTCTTCCAGCGCGGTCCGGTCCTCCTTGAGGAGCATATAAAAGGTGTCCACCTGACCGCCACGATCCTCGTCGACAACAACGGCTACTTCGCCCTGCCCCTCACGAGCGACTACATGAGCTCGCGCGAGGAGGAGGGCCTGCCCACCGGAGGCATGGGCTCCGTGTGCCCGATCACGATGAACGACACGATCCGCGAGTCGGCGAGGGAGCTCGTCATCGAGCCTACGATCTATGGCATGAAGGTGGAGAAGCTCTCCTACAAGGGGGTGCTCACGATCTCGATCATACTCAACGACGAGAACATCCCCATCGTCGTCGACTACCACGTCCGCTTCAACGACCCGGCCACCCAGGCCCTGGTCCCACTGGTGCGCAACGACATCATCCAGCTTCTGGCCGCGATGAAGGAGGACAGGCTCAGCGAGGAGAGGCTCTCGCTGAGGGAAGGAAGCACGGTCGCAGTCGTGGTCGCGAGCGAGAACTACCCGCTCTCCCCCATCGTGGGGCGCAAGGTCGAGCCGATCAACCCGATCCTGCTGTACAACACGCTCTCCAGCCTGCCATGCGTCTTCACCGGCGCCGTCAAGGGAGAGAGCGTCGACGACCTCGTCACCTCAGGTGGACGCTGCTTCACTGTCGTGGGACGGGGACGGACGATCAACGAGGCCAATGCCCAGGCATACCGCTATCTGCCCCTCTTCCGCTTCGAGGGCTGCTGGCACCGAGAGGACATAGGCAACGCCTTCATGATCCAGAACGAGAACTAGGAAAGAGGTCGATCCGCTCCCTGTCTCGTGGCCCAAGGCCAGCGTCAACCTTCACATCAATCTGCGATGCCTGTGCATCATGGAAGTCGACAATCGCGACAAAATCATCCTTGTGCTTGAGAATGCACATCGCCGTCTGTGGGGCCACATCAGCCCTCCCCCATATCCTCTCACACCCAGAAAGGTACTGCAACTCAGATGGAGACGTACAAGCTAACGGGGCGACCTTCTGAACTCGTACAGCAGGATGCCTGTCGCGACAGAGACGTTGAGGGAGTCGATGTGGCCACGCATCGGTATGCTCGCGATGATGTCGCACTTCTTCCTCACCAGCTGGCTCAGACCATCCCCCTCGCTGCCCATGACGATGGCCGTATGCCTGGCGTAGTCCATCGTGTATGAGCACTCGCCCTTCATGTCGGCTCCGTAGATCCAGAAGCCATGCTCCTTCAGGCGGTCGATCTCGCGGGCGATGTTCGTGACGACTGCGATGGGCACGTACTGGGCCGCACCGGAAGAGACCTTGACGACGGTCTCGTTGGCCTGGACGCTGCGGCGCTCGGGAATGACGACGAGGTCGACGCCGAACTGGTCGGCAGAGCGCAGTATGGCTCCCAGATTGTGCGGGTCAGTGATGCCGTCGAGGATCAGGACGAGGGACTCCTCGTCCTCTTTGAGGCTGGAGCAGAAGGCCTCGACGCTCGTCTCCTGCAACCTGCTGGCTCCCCTCCTCGGGCCACCAAGGTCGAGCAGGGCTCCGCGCAGGTCCACACCTGGCATCATGCGCTCCAGCTCCTGGCGCGAAAGCTTGCGCACTGCGACCTTTCCAGTCGCCCTGGCCTGCCTCTCGAGGTCCTGGAGGCTGGCGCCGCCGTTCCTCATCAGATAGAGTGTCGATCCGGCGAAGGCCTTCTTGAGGGCCTCCTCTATCGCATGGTGTCCGTATACTTTCTCGCCCATAGTGGTTTGAAGGCTAGCGGAAAGAGGCACCGCGCGTCAATGAAGGTAGCCTTTCCAGGTCTCCACGCCTTCTTTGAAGTCGAGCTGGTACATCCTGAATGTGACATCATAGTCCTTCGGCATCCAGTGCTCGACATACGAGCATCTGAGGCTCATGCCAATGCGCTCCATCACACGGCCACTTGCCACGTTGAGCACGTCATGGGTCGCAGTGATGAAGTCCAGACCCTCCTTGCGGAGGAAGTCGACGAAGGCAAGGGCCGCCTCGCTCATGAGGCCCTTATGCCACCAGTCAGGCAGCAGACCGTAGCCCAGGTCGTGGGCCTCGCCACCGGCAAGTCCGATGTAGCCGATTGGGCTGGATGTGTCCTCCTTCCTGAAGATCCAATAGCTGTAAAGGTTCTCCTCGAGCCAGGGACGACGGAGGAAGGCCTGTGCCTCCTCCAGCGTCTGGATGGGGAACCAGGGCAGGAAGCGGTTCATCTGGCTGTCGGAGAAGACGCTGAGGACGAAGGGGGCATCGGCGTCTGTGAAGGGACGCATGACAAGGCGGCTTGTGGTGATCGTGGCGGACAGAAGGGACCTCCTCTGAAAAAGGACCCCGCGCCAGCGCACGAGGTCCTCATGAGCATCATCTCTCGAATGGAATGGGCGTGGGTGATGAATCCTCGCCCAAGGCGCTGGCCAGCTCCCGCATGAGCCCCTTGGCCTTGACGCCAAGACGCTTCGGGGTCTCGACGATGACCGTCAGGTACATGTCGCCCCTGTCATCGACGCTGCCCTTGAATGCGGGCACTCCCCTTCCCTTGAGCCTGAGGTTCTTGCCGGACTGTATGCCGGATGGGATGGAGACGCGGACCTTGCCGCCATCCACCACAGGGACCTCGATCTCGCAGCCGAGGGCCGCCTGTGTGAAGGATATCGGGACCTGGAGGAAGACGTTGCGTCCATCACGCACGAAGTACTTGTCCTCCTGGACACGGACGAAGACCACAAGATCGCCGGCAGGGCCGCCGTTGGGACCGGCGTTGCCCTTACCCCTCAGTACGAGCTTGGTTCCATCATCCGTGCCACATGGAATCGTGACGGAGAGCTTCTCGCTCTTCTTCTTCAGTCCAGTACCCCTGCATGCCGTGCAGGGATTGTCGATCACATGACCGCTGCCATGGCAGGTGGGACAGGTGGAGGCCACAGAGAAGAAGCCTCCGCCACGGGTCACCTGGCCAGAGCCGTGGCAGGTCGGACAGGTCCGGCTCCCCGTTCCGCCCGTTCCGCCACACGAGTCGCACACATCATCGTGCGAGTATGAGACGTCGACCTTCGTGCCGAAGATCGCATCCTTGAAGCCCACAGTAGCCGTGTACTGGAGGCTCGCACCGCGCACGACGTTCGCTCCGCCGGAGGAACGGGACGAGCGTCCACCTCCGAAGAAGGAATCGAAGATGTCGCCGAAGCCGCCGAAACCGCTGCCGGAGAAGATGTCGGAGAAGTCGCGGTAGACGTTCTGATAGCCGCCCGCGGCACCTTCGACACCTGCGAAGCCGAACTGGTCGTAGTTCTGCCTCTTGGTCTTGTCGGAGAGGACCTCGTAGGCCTCGCTGGCCTCCTTGAACCTCTCCTCCGCATCCTTGTCGTCGGGATGCGTGTCGGGGTGGTTCGCCATGGCGATCTTCCTGTACGCCTTCTTTATTTCCTCGTCTGTGGCGTTCTTGGAAACCCCCAACACTTCGTAGTAATCGCGTTTTGCCATTTCAACCCCTTGCAAAGAGTGCCGGATCTCTCCGGCACCCCTCGTCTCCCATCAGCAAGCGCGACGCGCCTATTTCACTTCCTCGAAGTCGGCGTCGACCGCGTCGTCAGCTCCGTTGTCGCCGGAGCTGGAGGAGGTGTTCTCCTGGCTCGTGGAACCGGCGCTCTGGCTGCCGGCCTGCTGCTGGGCCTGGGCGGCCTCATAGACCTTCTGGCCAAGCTCCATGGAAGCCTGCTGGACAGCCTCGGTCTTCGCCTTCAGCTCGTCCGCGCTGGCGTTGGAGTCCGCCATGGTGTCCTTCAGGGCCTTGAGGGCATCCTCGATCTTGGACCTCTCGGATGCGGAGACCTTGTCGCCGTAGTCCTTGAGCGCCTTCTCCGTGGAGTAGACGACGCTCTCGGCGTTGTTCTTGGCCTCTATGGTCTCGCGCAGCTTCTTGTCCTCGGCCTGATGGGCCTCGGCGTCCTTGACCATCTTCTCGATCTCGGACTCGGACAGTCCGCTGTTGGTCTCGATCCTGATCTTCTGCTCCTTGCCGGTGCCAAGGTCCTTGGCGCTGACGTGGACGATGCCGTTGGCGTCGATGTCGAAGGTGACCTCGATCTGAGGCACTCCCCTGGGTGCGGCAGGAATGCCGACCAGGTCGAACTTGCCAAGCGTCCTGTTCTGGCTGGCAAGCTCCCTCTCACCCTGCAGGACATGGATGGAGACGGCAGTCTGTCCATCGGCGGCGGTGGAGAAGATCTGGCTCTTCTTGGTAGGAATCGTCGTGTTCCTCTCGATCAGCTTGGTGTTGACGCCACCGAGGGTCTCGATGCCGAGCGAGAGCGGAGTGACGTCGAGCAGGAGGACGTCCTTGACGTCGCCCTTGAGGATGCCGCCCTGGATGGCCGCGCCGACAGCGACGACCTCGTCAGGGTTGACGCCCTTGTGGGGCTCCTTCTTGAACAGGCTCCTGACCAGCTCCTGGACGGCGGGGATCCTGGTGGATCCACCGACGAGGATGACCTCATCGATGTCGTCGGCGGTGATGCCGGCATCCCTCATGGCGTTGAGGCAGGGGGCCTTCGACTTCTCGATGACAGGTGCGATCATCTGCTCGAACTTGGCCCTGGACAGGGACATCTGCAGGTTCTTGGGGCCTGTGGAGTCGGCTGCGATGAAGGGCAGGTTGATGTCGGTGTTCTGCGAGCTGGAGAGCGCGATCTTGGCGTTCTCGGCAGCCTCCTTCAGCCTCTGGAGGGCCATCTTGTCCTGAGTCAGGTCGATGCCAGTCTCCTTCTTGAAGCTGTCGGCCATCCAGCTGATCAGCAGCTGGTCGATGTTGTCGCCGCCGAGGTGGGTGTCGCCGTTCGTGCTCTTGACCTCGAAGACGCCGTCGCCGAGCTCCAGGATCGAGATGTCGAAGGTGCCTCCGCCGAAGTCGTAGACGGCGATGGTCTCATCCTTGCTGCTGTCCTTGCCGAAGCCGTAGGCCAGGGCTGCGG
>JADIMU010000060.1 GCA_017694495.1 Candidatus Aphodenecus pullistercoris | reverse complement strand
GGCTGTCGTCGACTTCTCCCGGCCAGGCGTGTGCATAGCCCAGGACGAAGCCATTCAACGATAATGAAAAGCCGAGGGCCTGCTGGGGCTTTGTCAGGGCGAACCAGGCCACCTCGTCGAAGGAGAGGGCCAGGCCGCCCACCTCCTGCCCCTCACCCTGCCACCAGCCTGGCCAGGGGCTGTGGTGGAGGCTCAGAATGCTTTGCACAAGGTCATTGTCGACAAGCGCTCCCGCCACCAGAGGTCCCAAACGCATCGACATGTATCCAGAGGAGGATGACCAGCTGACCACAGGCGACGAGAAGGACACATCTCCGCCTGCAGGCTCAAATGAGAGCGAGTCTGCACACAAGGATGCGCAGACGGTCAGGATGGCCAGAGCGGTGACGAAGACTTTCCCCATGCCCACCATATGGGAAAGATGCGGCTTTTGTGCAAAAAGTCGCCAAGCTTTTCATTGCATTACCCCACTCTTGGTTGGTAGAATGGGCTGTTGATTCAAGAACATCCCACATTAGGAGTTGAAAATGGTTATTCTGACATTGAACTGCGGCAGCTCTTCCGCAAAGTACCAGGTCTACGACTGGGACAACAAGGACGTGCTCTGTGTCGGCGTCGTCGAGCGCATCGGCCTTGAATACTCCACCATCGAGCAGAAGTCGACGGGCAAGGAGGAGTACGAGGCCCGCTTCACCTCCCCGACCCACATGGAGGCGATCGAGCTCATCCTCAAGATGCTGACCGATGAGACCTATGGATGCATCAAGTCCCTCGACGAGATCGGTGCCGTCGGACACCGCGTCCTGCATGGCGGCGAGTACTTCAAGAAGTCGACCCTCGTGACCGATGAGGTCATCGAGAAGCTGAAGGAGATCATTCCCCTCGGCCCCTTGCACATGCCTGCCAACATCATGGGCATCGAGGTCGCCCGCAAGCTCATGCCGGACGTTCCCCAGGCCATCATCATGGACACCGCCTGGCACCAGACGATGCCTGAGGAAGCCTACATGTATGCAGTGCCCTACTCCTGGTACAAGGACTTCAACGTCCGCCGCTACGGTTTCCACGGAACGAGCCACCTGTACTGCGCCAAGCGCGCCGCCGTCCTCCTGGGCAAGAAGAACGAGGACACCAACGTCATCATCCTCCACATCGGCAACGGCGCCTCCGCCTGTGCCGTCAAGAACGGAATCTGCATCGACACTTCGATGGGTCTGACTCCGCTGGAGGGTCTGGTCATGGGATCACGCTCCGGTGACATCGATCCCGCCATCGTCCCCTACATCTGCAAGAACCTGGGCGTGACGGTCGAGGAGATGGACACCATCCTCAACAAGAAGTCCGGTCTGATCGGCCTGTGCGGAAAGTCGGACAGGAGGGATGTCCACGAGGCCGCCAACAAGGGCGACAGGATGGCCCAGCTGGCGATCGACATGGAGTGCCACAGGATCAAGAAGTACATCGGAGCCTACGCCGCCCTCCTCGGCCGCGTCGACGCCGTCGTCTTCACAGCCGGTGTCGGCGAGATGGGTGAGCACATCAGACGCGGAAGCCTCAAGGGCCTCGAGAGCCTGGGAATCGTCATGGATGAGGACAAGAACAACCTCTCCCACTGCCGCAACGCCGAGACGTGCATCAGCACAGACGACTCCCCCGTCAAGATCTTCGTCATCCCGACCGACGAGGAGCTGGTCATGACGGAGGACGCCTTCGCCCTGATGAACGGCACCTACGACGTCCATACCAACTTCCACTACACCTTCGAGGATCCCAAGTACCTCAACAAGGCCCGCGAGCGTGGTCTGATCGAGAACCTCAAGAAGAAGCCTGAGCTCCAGTCGATCATCGTCCGCCCGGCCCTCGCCTGAGGGCCCTCATTCCAGGGGCTGCCAAAAGCGGCCCCTTCATTTTGCCCAAAGCAAAACTTAAAAGAAAAATTATGATTCTTATAAAGGAATTCTATCAATAATTCAGAAACAACCAAGACTTGCACAATTCCATGAAGAAGCCATATCAATGAAAGCAAGCAACCAAAACCAGACGTCACACAGAATCAGCCACGAATCCAATCAGAAACACAGCATCCTCAGACATGTACAGGTGGCTTCTCAACGATGGGAATCGAATGGCCTATCAGTGGTGGATGACGCCACAACAATCAACTGACTGCCAATGGATTGTCGGAGTCTGCAATAAAACATCCTTTGATCCATGTAACAAGCAGGTGGCAATCAGATCAACCCAACTCCTTGATTGCAATTGATGCTTCCATACGTGAGATTAAGCTCAACTACCTTTTGTCTCTCTTCCAATGAATATGAATCAATCTTCTTACCTGTGGATTTCAAGCCCAAGATTTCGTCCGTACCTCCATTGAAGACAAACCGTCACATCCATTCCAACTTCTCCTCGGAGCGAACCAGATCCTCTTCATCGCTGATGCTGTCTGTCCTGCTGAAAAAAAAGAGGTTTCAATTCATCGTCCACTGTCGACAATGTAAACTCAGCGATCAACAGCTTCAATCCAAGATCTATTTGGCCGAGGAGAGAGGACAAGCACCATCACAGATGGAGCACAACCAGGTTCGATGTCATTCCATTTCTGTTGACTGAAGGCTTAATCAATTTGAAATCATATATCTATAATATTTTACTACACAAACTACAATATTGTTATTATTTGTTATAATATATTTTAATCTTATCAACAATATTCATATCAATGCTGAACCATGAGAAACAACACATCAAACTCCAGTAAATACTATTCAAATGAATGGAATCACTTCTTCAAGACAATCGTTCCGAATACACTTCGCTTGTCATTCACTACAGAAAGACTCGCTTTACAAACGTATGCTATACAGAATTCAAAGCATTACACTACAATCCTCAGTGTGACAACACCTCTTTCAAGATCCACAGGAGCACAAGAGCGAGCTCCAAGGCTGCTTCCATTCTGGTCTTTCACCTCCTTTTCCCTATGGCGGAGCAGGAAGATTGCTATTACTCGGCAGGATCAGAGGCCACCGTCACAAAATCTGTTGGCGACTCGACAATGCTTACAATTTCATCAGCCAGGCTTCAAGACGTTTCAGACATGGCAAAAGTTTAAGCACCAACTACATCTACCAGTTGCATCTGAGGGCTTTGAACATGGTCAGGCTGTAAACCAATCGCTTGACGCCAAGAGCAACAGGAAACTAGAATTCGACTTGACACTCTTGAGTCGGCATCAACTGAAACATGCACTCCTGCAATTAATCTTTTTCTCAGGAGGCCCGATATGAGGCAGTATTATTCAGACTATGCCACTCAGGACGCCTTTGAGTTCTATGCTCAGGACGAGTGGAACCATCGTGAAGACCCGTCAGAAGATGACGACTACGAGGATTGGGTTGAAATGCACTTCGATGAAATCGAAGATGTCATGAACGAAGCCAAGCAGGAGCAGGAGGATTACATCCATGAACTCATGGAAGATGATCCGGACTGGTACGACACGTGGGATCCGAGCTGACTGGCGAGGTGTCAGAGAGAGGAGGCGTTGCCCCCTCTCTTTCCTTATTCCAGATCCTCGTCAAGGAATTCTCCTTCCTCGTCATCCTCGGCAGATGAGGAATCCTTGTTTTCTGTGGTCAGCCAATCGCTGTCAGGACGAGTGATAAGTCTGCTGTCAATGTAGGCCTGATTCATTGTCAGAATTGTCTGTCCCTGATATCCGGCCTTCTCCTTGCTCAGCACTAATGCGACATCGACCTTCGTCTCATCAACCAGAGCCAACGGCAGCAAGAGGCTCATCCTGTCCAATGTCGGGAAGTAAGTCGGAACAGCCGTCTTGTAATTCCACTGGGCCTTTTTCACGGCAAGCTCCTGTGCTGCATTGAAGTCATCTTTCATCCTTCTCAGCTTGCTCGGCTCGTTCATGACCTGCTTCAGTGCTTCAAAATAGGATTCATATTCAAGGCGGTTGGGATTTGAATACGCCTCTTCAAGTGTTATCCCATCTATGGTTGTCTGGCTTGCATCGATATGCTTCCTGATGAAGTCAACAGGCAGTCTGCGGCAGTTGTCTATAAGAATATGGACATCCGAACGACAGATATCCAGATGGGGATCCAGGTAAATGGATGTCGGGTCTTTGGAAAAATAGTCGGCACGTTCAGGCAAGCCATCTATGCATCTCATCAATGTCTTGCCTTCCTTCTCTTTGCCCATCACAGCAAAGAACCTCAGTTTCCAAGGAAAAATCTCGGAATTGGCATGATCGTTCCGCAGGCACAAGGCAATGATTGGATCATATGTCTCATCGACAAGACCCGTATTGAATGCAAAACATTCAACCCCGTCAAGTGTTCCACGCTTTATCTTGTTCTCTCTTACAAGCTTCACATAAGTGTAGTCAAGGTAGCATTCCAGGATGGGGTATCTCTTGTACCCATTCCTATCAACATAGGGCTCATCACCAAAATACCAGTGTTCTCCTCCAAGTACCATCTTTTCCAGATTGCACAGCTTTTCAGGATGAATGAATGCGACATCTCTCAGTCTGTCAACTCGTCTGCGTTTATTTCTAGGAACATAACGCTTAGAGTGGATTTCACCAGCAGTACTCCTGTCTGTCGATTCAGAAGCGCTAGCAGGTCGAACGGTTACGCAGTTCCCCTTACGGATTATCGTAAGACCATTACTTTTTTGAACTTCAATATCCTGTCTAATCGGCTTATCTGAGCTGCTTCCATTCTCCTGATCCTTGGTTTCTTTCCAATGAGGATCAAATTTGAGGATGATATGTGGCATTCCCCCTCGATTCTCTACGTGAGCTCTAAAGAAGGGCAATTCAGGAATAAGGTCCTTTAGTTGAGGATAGCCATAATCCTTAGAACTTTTGCCTGCCTTGCTCAGTGCAGTCCCAAACGCAGCATTTGTAATCTCCACATTCTCGTTAAATCCGGCATTGAGGCAAATCTGAAATATCTCTTGTACAAACTCTTTACTCTTTCTATAGATCACAGGCATGAACAAATCTTATACACACCGCATTTGCAAAATCAATCCATCAAATTGTCTTTCACAGAAGTGGCAATAATCTCCCCATTTCCCATGGTCATGATGTACTCATGTCCATCTTTTCCGTGATACAGGGAGAGAATGCAGATCAGCTCTGACTCTATGGTCAACATGGGCACCCCAGAATCAGGGAAAAGATGATTTCATCATGGAACAGGGTCACAGAATATGGGCCTTCCTGTATTCGCTCGGACTCGTTCCGCTGATCTGCTTGAACTGGTGGGAGAAGGAGAAGAGGTCCGGGTAGTCGAGCATGGCGGCGACCTCGGAGCACTGGTGGCCCATCGACAGAAGCTGCTTGGCCTTCTCCACTCTGCTGTGCAGCCTGTACTGCTGAGGAGAGATGCCATAGGCTTCATGGAAGTATTTGCGGAATGTGTTGTAGCTCATGTCATGGTGGGCCGCAATCTCCTCGAGGGAAGAGCGGTAGTCGACCTCGAGCTGACCTCTGGCACGGCGCAGCGCGTTCTCCTTGCCGTCAAGCACATAGCCTGAAAGGAGGCGCAGGATGTAGCGCTCGAGTACAGGCAGGAGGGCGAAGAGGTCTTCGTCGTGACCTGAGCGGATATGATCGTAGACGAGAAGGAAGTCGTCGAAGAAGCGTCTGACGTCATCGACATGGAAGGCCATAGGCACCTTCGACATGGAAGGATGCACAAGACACAGCAGCCGGTAGATCTCGTCGGGAAGCATGAGGAAGCAGCGTCGGTGCATGACTCCGCTGGTCAGGGTGAGGCTGTAGTCGGAACCGGGATGGCGGAAGAGGATCATCGAGTCGGTGATGGCCATCTCCTGGCCATCCCATCGGATGCGTCCCTTGCCGCACACTACGAGTGTGATGACCATGCCAGCCTCTGTCCCGCTCGTGCGCACGATGCTTTCCGTGTTGCGGCTGACGCCGACCGAGATCCGTCCGCCAAGGGACTGTGCGTATTTGTTGGAGTGCATGTCGAGCCAGGAGTAGTCCATGTGGAAATCTTAGTGTGGAATATCAGAATTGACAAGTTTTGCTCCATTTGTGACATTTCAAAACGGCTTGTGGCGACAAAAGAATTCAAGTGAGGAGCACCAAAGAGATGCCAAAAGAGAAGATTCTCGACTCGTCACTCATGCTGATGCCCGCCGCCTTCGAGGACTGTGGGGGCTGGGTGCGCGACACGCAGTTCATCCTGACCATGGGAGGCGTCTACCTCCTTGCCCACGGACTGGGTCGTCCGGTGGATGATGCGAAGTGTGTCTTCAAATGTCTGAAGTCCGGCGATTATCACGTCTACGCCTACACATTCAACTGGGTCGCCCCCTGGCACGAGGACATGCACCCCGGCCAGTTCGAAATCCATCTGGCTGGCCAGAAGACCCGCGTACTGGGAATCAGGAACAGGAAGTGGGACTGGGAGTATGGCGGTGTGGTGCACATCGACGCAGGTGACGTCGAGCTTGCCATACACGACCTGACAGGCTTCGAGGGCCGTGTCGCGTACATCTACATCAGCAGGGAGCCGGTCGAACTGCCAAGCGGCAAGGACGAGGTCCTCAGGCTCTACATCGACAAAGTCATTACTGACAAACCGCGCTTCGACTTCGACTTCGTCGCCGTAGGCGGCGGCTTCGCAGGCATGTGCTCATCCCTCGTCGCCGCCCGCCAGGGCCTCAGGACGGCCCTCGTACAGGACAGGGCGATGGTGGGAGGCAACAACTCCAGCGAGATACGCGTCTGGCTGGGTGGCGGAACGAACTACGATCCCTTCCCTGGACTGGGAAACGTCGTCGGAGAGTTCGAGCAGAAGAGGATCGGGCACTACGGAGCTGTCAACACCGCAGACCTCTACGAGGACGAGCGGAAGATGGCCATCATGAGAAGCGAGGAGATGCTGACGCTCTTCATGGAGTGCTGCCTCATCTCATCCAGCGTGGAGTATGGACGCATCAGGTCGATCGAGGTCCTCGACTACCGCAACGAGCGGCTTGTGACGATCACGGCCCCACTCTTCGCCGACACGACGGGCGACGGCAACCTGGGTGCGCTCTCTGGGGCAGACTTCGAGGTGACGACGAACGGCCACATGGGCCAGTCAAACCTCTGGCATGTCAAGAAGACGGACTCCCCCAGACCCTTCCCCCGCTGCCCCTGGGCGATAGACCTGTCCAAGGCCGTCTTCCCCGGCCGCGGCGACCATGTCGATTTCTATGGCCACAGCAGGGAGGAGTCCCTCGGATGCTGGTTCTGGGAAGGCGGCATGACGGAGGACCCGATCGAGAAGGCCGAGTACTCGAGGGACATGAACCTCAGGGCCATGTACGGCGCCTGGGACACGCTGAGGAACGTCGACCATGACTACCAGGACTACAACCTGGAGTGGGCAGCCGCCATCTCAGGAAAGAGGGAGTCCAGGAGGCTGCTTGGAGACGTCGTGCTGACGAAGGTCGACTTCAACCACACCTTCCCGGACGGCTGCGCGGCGACGACGTGGAACTTCGACGTCCACTATCCCCACAAGAACTACTACGCGGCCTTCGCGGAGGGAGACGCCTTCATCACGATGGACTGCCGCGAGATCGTACACTACCCCTGGTTCCTGCCCTACAGGATCCTCTACTCGAGGAACATCGACAACATGTTCATGGCAGGGAGGAACGCCAGTGTGTCGCATGACGCCTCGGGCACTGCCCGCGTCATGCGCACCTGTGGCATCATGGGCGAGGTCGTCGGCTACGCCGCCGCCATCTGCCACAAATATTCATGCACACCGAGACAGGTGTACACTCAGCACCTGAACGAGCTGCTCGACCAGCTCAAGGCGATAGAGAAAAAGGAAGTCTTCAAGGCTGGAAGCACAGTCGTCTAGCCCTGGAGAAAGAGAAAAACACGGAGGTAAAACATGAGAAAAGCGCTACTGGTTCTTCTGGCGTCCCTTCTGGTCCTGGCCCCCGCCTTCGCCGGCGGAGCTGCCGAAGAGGCCACGACAGCCGCAGCTGAAGGTCCCGTCAACATCGTCTGGGCCGGCTGGTCCGGAGAGGAGGAGGCTTCCCGCGACATCTTCAACGAGATGCGCTCAGGCTACGAGGCCGAGAGCGGCAACACTGTCCAGTGGGTAGGCTGGACCTGGGCCGACACTGCCCAGCAGCTCCTGATCAGGCTCCAGGGCGGCGAGCAGCTCGACATCGCCCAGGCCGACATCGGAATCTTCAACACGATCGCCCAGACGGGCGCCCTGGCCGACCTGAACGAGGTCTTCGGAGAGGAGTGGCTCAGCGCCAACTTCCCCGCCTCCACGCTGGCGGTCGGAGAGATCGACGGCAAGCAGCTCGGCCTTCCCTGGTCGATGGCTTCGATCACGATGGTCTACAACCCTGAGATCCTCGCACGCGCCGGCTGGGATAGTGTCCCGACCACGATCGAGGAGTTCGAGCAGTGCCTGGCCGACGTCGCGGCGCTTGGCGAGGGCATCATCCCCTACGGCGTCTCGACGAAGGACGACACTGCGGCCGGCGACCTCATGCCCTGGCTGTGGACCTTCGGCACCACGATCTTCAACGAGGACGGGTCGGTCAACCTCGGTCCCGAGGCCGTCGAGTGCATCCAGTGGTACAAGGACCTCCTTGCAAAGGGCTACATCCAGATGGACATCGGACGTGGAGATGCACGCCAGCTCTTCGCCCAGGGCAAGATGGCCTTCTATGATGACGCTGTCCTGGCCAAGGGACAGGCCGTGAGCGCCGGCGTCGACCCCGACGAGGTCGTCAACGTCTGCTCGGCAATGGCCCGTCCAGTCCTCAACGAGGGCGACGAGAGCCAGAGCACGATGTGGGGCCACATGCTCGTCATCTTCGACTCCAGCGAGTACAAGGACACTGCCGCAGACTTCGCCAAGTACCTCGTCAGCGATGATGTCGCCCTCGAGTACTTCAGGCGCAACGGCATGCCTCCTGTGACCAACTCGGCCTCTGCGACGGACGAGGTCCTCAGCGACGCATATCTGCAGGGATTCATCGACGCCACGAGCACGGCACGTCTCGACGAGACCGCCAGGATGACCAACGCCAGCGAGATCAAGGCGATCGTGACCGAGGAGCTCCAGAGGACGCTGCTTGGACAGACCACTGCTGAAGAGTGCGTCGAGACGATGAGGACCCGCCTCGAGGCGGCCATCTGAGAAAGAAGGGGGTACATATGGCAAAGTTCAGGAACAGAGGCAGACTGACAGATGGGCAGATAGGCTTCATTCTGGTCATACCCGCCCTGGCGATCTTCATCACGGTCATCATGTACCCCTTCCTCAACGCGATCGCGATGTCCTTCTCTGACCGTTCGCTGTTGAGTCCGAACTACGAGGTCGTGGGGCTGGAGAACTACATCAAGGTCTTCAGCGACCCCTACTTCCTCAAGACGGTCGGCACCACGATCCTCTTCGTGGTGCTGGCCACCATCATTCCCTTCACGCTGGGCATGATCTGGGCCATCGTCCTCAACCAGGGCTTCAGGGGAAGCGAGTTCCTCAGGGGCGTCACCCTGGTCGACTGGATCATCCCGGGCACGGCGATCGGTTTCCTGTGGTCCTGGATCTTCAACGGGCAGTACGGAATCCTCAACGCCCTGCTCCAGTCCCTCGGCCTGATCGATGAGAACATCAGCTTCCTGGGACAGACCTCTACAGCCCTCATCTGCGTCGTCATCGCACGCAGCTGGCAGATGCTGCCCTGGTACATGTCCTTCCTGCTTGGTGGCCTGCAGAGCGTGCCACAGGACAGGATCGAGGCGGCGAGGATGGACGGATGCAACAACATGCAAGTCTTCTGGCACATCATCGTCCCTGGCATGAGACAGATCTTCTTCCTCGTCCTGGTGCTCGGTGCCATCGGCAACCTCCAGCACTTCGACATTCCCTGGACGATGACACAGGGAGGCCCGGCAAGGGCGACGACGACCCTCTCGCTGGAAGTCTACAGGACGGCCTTCAAGAACTGGAAGCTGGGCCAGGCGGCCACAGTCGGCACTGTCTGGGCAGTCCTGCTGCTGCTCTTCTCAGTCGTCTACCTCAAACAGGTCAAGGAATCGGATTAGGAGGACAAGGATGTTCGAGAAGACAATAGCTTTCAGAATCTTCTTCTGGGTCTCGCTGGTAGTCATCGGCATGTTCGTCTTCCTTCCACTGCTATGGATGGTCAACACTGCCCTCAAGCCCTCGGACCTGACATTCACGACATACTTCTTCACCGGTCCACTGACACTTGAGAACATCAAGGCGATCATCACGGACAGGACGATCATGAACTATCTAAAGAACTCGCTGATCGTCTCCTTCCTCTCGAGCTTCATGGCGACCCTCGTCTCCTCGCTTGCGGCCTACAGCTTCTCGAAGTTCCGCTACAAGGGACGCAAGATCTACATGGGCGCCTTCATGATGAGCCAGGCCTTTCCCCAGGCCATCCTGCTGCTGTCCATCTACCTGATGATGCAGAAGATGGGACTGCTCGGCTCCTACTGGTCCTTGCTGATCAGCTACGTCGTCTTCACCCTTCCCGTCGGCACCTGGACGCTGAAGGGATACTTCGACGGCATTCCCGACTCCCTGATCGAGAGCGCGAAGCTCGATGGAGCCGGAACGCTCACCATCATGGGACGCATCGTCTTCCCTATGGCCATACCGGGCATGGTCTCGATCGCGATCTACGGTTTCGTCTGGTCCTGGAACGACCTCCTGTATTCTATGACGCTGGTCACCGACCCAGCTCGCCGCACTCTGGCACCAGGACTCAGCATGACCTTCCTGGGAGAGGCGAGCACTAACTGGGCCGCAATGATGTCGGCAAGCATAGTCGCAGCCATCCCGGTCACAATCATCTTCGTCTTCCTCCAGCGCTACTTCATCGCAGGACTCACAAGCGGAGCCGTCAAGGAGTGAGCACCACATCTGTCCCGCCGCCAGGTTGGGACAGAGCATGCTCAATCATGGCGCCAGGAAGCAAAGCGCAAGCGTTGCATGGGGGAATTGGGATTATCCGACTCAGTCAGCTCGATGACGCCTTCGTCTAGAAGTCTTTTAAGAATCCGATTCAAGTTCCCAGGAATTGTTCCGTATCCCAAGTGACGGGCGGTCAGTCCACGGGACAACTTACAGTCGCTACTCCAGCCTATACAACAACCCGTGAGATAGCTGCCATCCTTCAGGGTGGTCAGGTGAATCACGGCATCAATTGAGACGGACATTTTCCATGATGAAATCCCTTGCAATCACAGCGGATTCCTCCGCATTGCTGAGCATCGAAGGATGGCTTCCATGTGGGAACATGTGGATCGAGGCTTTGCCCATCATCTTCTTCATCTCCCCATATTCCTCTTTCATGTCGCTCCGGCACATCAGGTCCTCGACAGACCCCGTCAGAAGAACAGGACAGTCCAAT
>JADIMU010000059.1 GCA_017694495.1 Candidatus Aphodenecus pullistercoris | reverse complement strand
GTCCAGTTCCTGCGCCCGCCCCTCGTCCAGGTCCATGAGTGCGAGGACGTCGTCATCGAGGACGTCAGGCTGCAGAGCAGCCCCTTCTGGACGCTGCATCCCGTCTTCAGCACGAGGCTCACAATCCGCGGCCTGACCATCGAGAACCCGGCCGACGCCCCCAACACGGACGGCATCGACATCGAGAGCAGCACCTACGTCACCGTCGAGGACTGCTTCGTCCACGTCGGAGACGATGGCATCGCGATGAAGAGCGGCAGCGGCCGCAGCGGCATCGAGGACGCCGCCCCCACTTCCCATGTCACGATCAGGAACTGCACCGTCAAGGCGGCCCACGGAGGCGCCGTCATCGGCAGCGAGACGGCGGCAGGCATCGACAACATCGAGGTCGTCGACTGCACCTTCGACGGAACCGACCGCGGAATCCGCATCAAGACGAGGCGGGGAAGGGGAGGCGCACTGAGGGACCTCGTCTTCCGCAACCTTACGATGAGGAACAACCTCTGTCCGCTGGTGGTCAACATGTTCTACCGCTGCGGCTGCGACGACATGTCGTGCTTCTCGCTTGACGAGCAGCCCGTCACGGACGAGACGCCGAGTCTGTGCAACCTGACGGTCGAGGGCTGCCACGGCTACGACAACCGCTCCTCTGCCGGCATGATCGTCGGCTTGCCCGAGAGCCGCGTGAGGAACGTAACCGTGCGCGACTGCACCTTCACGATCGCGAAGGAGGGCCTGGAGCCTGTGGACCGCAGCGACATGTATCTCGGTCTGCCTGAGATCTCGAACCGCGGCCTGCGCCTGCGCTTCGTCGAGGACCTCAAGCTCGAGAACGTCCAGGTCGAAGGCGCCGAGGAGGCGGTGACGACCGACATCTGAATCTGGTTTTTAATGGAGGAATCGGGATTCCGTCGGCTGTGGCGGGATCCCTTTTCGTCATTTTGGAGAATATTTCACGCAGGTTGTTATTGACACAATTACGAAAAGTGTTAATCTGTGTTGTAAGAAAAACTCTAGAAAATCAGGAGATTGTCCAAAATGACAGAGAATGAGGTATTTGATGCAATTGCAGAGCTGATCGCCGAGCGCACCGACTGCGACAAGGCTGAGGTCAAGAGCGACAGCAAGTTCAAGGATCTGGGAATCGACTCCCTCGACACCGTCGAGCTGCTGATGAACCTCGAGGACAAGCTTGACACCACGATCGAGCTCAACCAGAAGATCGACACCGTCGGCGACCTCGTGACCTTCATCCTGAACAAGTAAGGTGGAGCGATGATCACTTCCGCCATCACGGAAATGCTCGGCATCCAGTGGCCCGTCTTCCAGGGCGGCATGGCCTGGATCGCCGATGGCCGCCTCGCCGCGGCAGTCTCGAACGCCGGAGGTCTGGGAATCATAGCGGCAGGAAACGCTCCTGCCGACTATGTCCAGGGCCAGATCGCCATCGCGCGCTCCCTGACCGACAGGCCCTTCGGCGTCAACATCATGCTCATGAGCCCCTATGCGGACGAGGTTGCATCCCTCGTCGCCAGCGAGAAGGTGGCCGTGGTCACCACAGGAGCCGGAAACCCCGGCAAGTACATGGCCAGCTGGAAGGAGGCGGGCATCAAGGTGATTCCCGTCGTCGCCTCCACCGCCATGGCCAAGCTGATGACGAGGCTTGGCGCCGACGCCCTCATCGCTGAGGGAGGGGAGAGCGGAGGCCATGTCGGTGAGCTCACCACAATGGTGCTCGTCCCCCAGATCGTAGACGCGACGACGCTTCCCGTCATCGCCGCAGGCGGCATCGCCGACGGCAGAGGAGTCGCCGCAGCCTTCATGCTCGGAGCCCAGGGCGTCCAGATGGGCACCCGCTTCCTCAGCGCGAAGGAGTGCACGATCAGCGACACATACAGGGAGAAGATCCTCAAGGCTGGAGACCTTTGCACAGTCGTCACCGGCCGCCGTCTGGGTCATCCCGTCAGAAGCCTCAGGACGCCTTTCGCCAGAAGGTACGCCAAGGCAGAGTACAGCGACATCAGCGACGAGGAGCTGGAAGCCATGGGCACAGGTGCCCTGCGCAAGGCCGTCGTCGATGGAAATCTTGAGGACGGCTGCTTCCTGGCCGGCCAGATCGCGACCGTGGTCAACAAGGTCGAGAGTGCCGAGGACATCGTCCACTCCGTCATCCTGGAGGCCGAGCCTCTGCTCAAAGGAGCCGCCAAATGGGTAAAGTAGCACTCCTCTTCTCCGGCCAGGGCGCACAGTGCCCCGGCATGGGAAAGGACCTTTATGAGAACAACGCCGCCTCCAGGGAGGTCTTCGACCGCCTTGCGACGAGGAGGGGCGACATAAAAGAGCTGTGCTTCAGCTCCACGAAGGAGGAGCTGACCGTCACGAGCAACACCCAGCCGGCCCTCTTCGCAGTCGAGCTGGCGGCTGCCGCCGCGCTCACTGCGGCCGGCGTCAAGGTCGACACCGTGGCCGGCTTCTCGCTGGGCGAGATTTCTGCCCTGGCATACAGCCACGTCATGCCCCTCGAGGAGGCCTTCGACCTCGTCATGGAGCGTGGCCGCCTGATGCAGGAGGCCTCGGCCAGCGTGCACAGCGCGATGACTGCCGTCCTGAAGCTCTCCAACGAGCAGGTCGAGACGATTGCTGCCCACCACAACCAGGTCTATCCGGTCAACTACAACTGCCCGGGCCAGGTCGTCGTGTCCGGCCTTGCCGAGTCCCTTCCCGCCTTCGAGGCCGAAGTCAAGGAGGCCGGAGGCAGGTGCATGCGCCTTGCCGTCGCCGGAGCCTTCCACTCTCCCTTCATGGAGGGTGCCGCGGCACGCTTCAAAGAGGAGCTTGGACGCCACAGCTTCGCCAAGCCCACCGTCCCCCTCTACTCGAACGTGACCGGTGAGCTCTACGGCGAGGACATGCTGCCGCTGCTCTCGCGTCAGATGTCGTCCCCGGTCCGTTGGGAGACCACCGTGCGCAACATGCTTTCTTCGGGCATAGACGTCTTCATCGAGTCGGGTCCCGGCTCGACGCTCAGCGGACTGGTCAAGAAGACCTGTCCTGAGGCGAAGACTCTCAGCATCGCCACGTGTGAGGCTCTTGAGGAGACGCTCAAGGCCCTCCAGGAGAACTGAAAACCATGGATTTGAAAGGAAAGAACGCAGTCGTTACCGGCGCCAGCCGCGGCATCGGACTGCAGATAGCCAAGGACCTCGCCCAGAAGGGCGTCAACGTCGCCATCGTCGACATCGGACCTGCCGAGGTCGCCCAGGCGGCCGTCGAGGCCGTCTCGGCCTACGGCGTCACGGCGCACAGCTACAGCTGCGACGTCTCGAAGGGCGAGTCCGTCAAAGACGCCGTCGCCGCAATCCGCAAGGACTTCGGCACCGTCGAGCTGCTTGTCAACAACGCAGGCATCACCCGCGACAACCTGATGAGCTTCATGAAGGAAGAGGACTTCGAGGCCGTCATCGCGGTCAACCTGAAGGGCGTGTTCAACATGACCAAGGCCATCAGCGGCCTCATGATCCGCCAGAAGCTGGGACGCATCGTCAACATCAGCTCGGTCAGCGGCCTCATGGGCAACGCCGGACAGGTCAACTACGCGGCCAGCAAGGCCGGTGTCGTCGGCCTGACCAAGTCCGTCGCACGCGAGCTGGCCAGCCGCGGCATCACATGCAATGCCGTCGCACCCGGCTTCATCGAGACCGCAATGACGAAGGACCTCGACAACAGTCCCCTCGTCGCCACCATCCCCCTGGGCCACATGGGCCAGGTCGAGGATGTCGCCCAGGCCGTCGTCTTCCTCCTCTCCAGCGACTACATCACGGGAGAGGTCCTCAGGGTCGACGGCGGAATCGCAATGTAAGTGAGGATCATTCGAATGGAAGGAAACAGAAGAGTCGTCGTCACCGGACTTGGTGCCGTCACTCCCATTGGCAACGACGTCGCGACCAGCTGGCAGAGCATGGTCGACGGCAAGTGTGGAATCGGACCGATCACCAGCTTCCACAACGACGAGATCAAGGCGACCCTCGCCGCAGAGGTCAAGGACTTCAACCCCCGCGACTACATGGAGAAGTCGGAAGTGCTCCGCTCGGACCGCTTCTGCCAGCTCGCCGTCGCCGCAGCCGACCAGGCCGTCAAGGAGAGCGGCGTCATCGGCAGCCTGCCGGCTGACCGCGTGGCCGTCTACTTCGGAAGCGGCATCGGCGGCATCCAGACCTTCTC
>JADIMU010000058.1 GCA_017694495.1 Candidatus Aphodenecus pullistercoris | reverse complement strand
GCAATACACTGGTCATACTCGAAGTGAAGCGGGCACAAAGCCGTGATGATTTGGAGAAGCTTGCGACCCAGGCCTTGGCTCAGCTGAAGGACAGGGAATATGGCAGCGACCTGGAAGATTACAGCAAGGTGATAGGCTATGGTGTCGCATTCTACCGCAAAGAGGCTCTGGTCAAGGTGCTGGAAGGCTGAGCTCTTTTTGCCACATCAATCTTTACTACGACACCAGCGGCCCCACTTTCTGATCGGCAAGCCGCCAGTGTCGTCATGTCATCAAGCTTCGCCCTGGTCTTCAGACACCTCGAAGATGTCCTCGATCGTGCATCCGAACACCTTGGCGATCTTCCAGGCCAGGACCAGGGATGGATTGTACCGGCCCTTCTCCAGGTAGCCTATCGTCTCCCTCCTCACTCCAACCTTCTGGGCAAGCTCGTCCTGGCTCAGATCGAAGCGTGCCCTGTATTCCTTGATCCTCGTCCTGATCATCCTCACTCCTCCAGGGCCCTCGAGGCCGAAAACGAATAGATGGCGACGAGGACTGCGTTGGCGGCCACAGCCGCGGCCCATCCTGCGGCAAGGCCTGCTACGAGGGACTCGTTGCCCTCCCCTGTCGCGATGAAGGTCCCAAGCGAGGTAAATGCCATCGCAATCATACCAAGGCAGAAGGACTTCGCCGCCGAGCGGCACATGTACAGCTCCCACATCTCGTCAGCCTTGACGAAGAAGTACTCGAAGTCGACTGCGAAGGCGAAGAAGGCCAGGAAGGCCCTCTGGTCAGTGAAGATGCCAATCAGCCCAAGGAGGGCAAGAAAGCCGGTGGATGCGAACAGATGCTTGAGTTTCATGCGAAATACCTCCTAATTTGTTGAGTTTTTCACTCTTTATGTGTGAAATATATCGCATTCGATTGGAGCTGTCAAGCCAACCTGTTCTCCTTCCTGTAGGCCGATGGGCTGATCTTCATCACAGCGCGGAAGACGTCCTTGAAGTAGCCTGGGTCATGGAAGCCGGCAAGCGCCGAGGCCTGGGCTACGGAGGAGCCGCCACGCAAGGCCTCGCATGCCAGAGTGATGCGGCTGGAACGGACAAAGTCGGCGTAACGCATCCCGCTGCGGCGGTGGAAGAGCGTCGAGAAGTAGCTTGGGCTGTAGCCCATGAAGGCGGCTGCAGCGTCCAGCGAGAGATCGAGCGCGATGTTGTCCCTCACGAAGGCTGTGACTGCGTCCAGGAAGCCGTCGTCCTGGACGAGGGAGCTCTGGTAGCTCCTCCAGCTGCGGATGACGATCTCGTAGACAAGACTGCGGCAGCGGGCAGCGGAAAAGGGATCGCTTCCCTCCGCCTCCTGCAGCAGCTGGGAGAAGAGGAGCTCGAGGCCCTCCTCCTTCTGACACACATAGTACTTGGGAAGGTATGGCAACAGGTCCTCAATCCAGGACGAGGGGACGTTGGCATAGTAGCGGGAATGCTGGCCGCCACCCAGATAGCCCGTACGGTGCAGAACACCCGCCTTGATGAAGACGAAGCCTTTGGCATGGACAGTCATGACGGAGTCGAGGATGAAGTAGCGCCTCTCTCCGGATGAGAGGAAGTAGAGCTCGCACAGTCCATCATGGGAGTGGAGCTGTGGCATCTGGTCATAGGCCTCCCTCTTTCGGAAGGAACAGGTGAAACCGCTTTCCATGAGCTGAGCTTACAATAAGAAAACAGCACTTTTAAGCGAATTCCATACTTTTTCCCTGTTTGTCGTTGTTTTTTTGAGCTATAACAATCGACATGGTCAATGTAACGGCAAAAGACGAGGACTTCAGGAAGGAAGTCCAGAGCGGTTCCCTGTGGAAGGTGCTCATCAAAGTGTGCGCACCACTCGCACTCTACTCCTGGATCAGCATGCTCTTCAGCGTGCTGGACACGCTCATGGCTTCACACATCTCTGCAGAAGCGGTGTCGACAGTCGTCTACATGGTCCAGCTGCAGCACATCGTCCTGGCCATAGGCAGCGGCCTGAGCGTCGGAGCGGGCATCCTGATAGCCCACGCCTACGGACGGGGAGACTGGGACAGGATAAGGACGATCCTCTCCACGACGGTCGTCCTGTGCCTCATGCTCTCAGGCCTCATCATCCTCATCCTCCCCTTCACACCCACGATACTGCGCCTCACAGGCACGCCGGAGGTCTTCGTCGCGATGGGCTCGAGCTACTTCGCGATCACGCTCATCGGCATCGTGGTCCAGTTCTTCACCTCGATCTACATCTCCTGCGAGCGCTGCCGCGGACGCAGCCGCAAGATCCTGATGCTGAACATGTCCGTCGTCCTGATCAAGCTGGCCCTGACGGCCCTCTTCGTCTACGTCCTGGAGGGCGACATCATCTCGATCGCCTGGGCGACGCTGGCAAGCTACATCGTCATCCTCGCCTTCGCACTCAAAAGCTTCACGGCCAAGGGGGACGCCTTCAGCTTCTCCTGGAAGGCTGTGCGCCTGGACAGGTCGAATCTTGGCACCATCTTCAAGCTCTCCATCCCTTCGATGGTCGAGAAGATGGCCTTCTCAGCAGGCAAGGCCATGGTCAACAAGATGGCTTCGAACTACGGCACCGAAGTCGTCGGCGCCGCCGGCATCTCGAACAATATGTCAGGACTGCTCACAGGCATCGAGACGGGTGTCGAGGATGGAGGCAGCTCGCTTGAAGGCCAGCTCTACGGCAGCGGGAACGTCGAGCGCACGATACAGATGTACCGCCGATTGCAGATTTCAGTCACTGTGATAGCGCTCGTCGGCTTCGTCGTGATGAGGCTGCTCACAGAGCCCATCGCCCGCCTCTTCTCGCTCACGCGCGGCGGCTACGACCCCGACTTCCAGGCGATGATCGTCCTCCTCTTCCACTACGAACTGATCGGAACGATACTCCTTGCCTACGCCTACTCCGGCTTCGCACTGATCCTCGGTCTGGGGCGGACGAAGGCCGTGCTCGTGATCAACTTCTGCCGCATCTTCCTCTTCCGATTGCCGGTGATCTACTTCTTCCAGCACTTCACCTCGATCGGCTACGAGGCCGTCGGCATGACGATGTCGGTCTCCAACAGCTGCGTCGGCATCATGGCCATCATCTGGGCCGAGGCCGTCATCCGCAGCGAGAGGAGGAAGGCCTCTAACGCCTCCAGAAGTCGCGCGTGAAGATCGAGTAGACTGTGAAGAGCTCGAGACGGCCCACAAGCATGAGGAAGGAGAAGCACCACAGTGCCCATTGCGGGTAGATGGCGAAGGTGAAGTCCGTTCCGATTCCACCCAGTCCTATTCCTATGTTTCCCAGCGTCAGCAGGACGGAGGTGTGCACGACGAGGAAGTCGGCCTCCGTCAGCGAGAGCACAAGCGTTCCTATGATCGCATTCGTGATGTAGAAGCCGACGAAGCCTGCTATGGCCTGAAGCGTGTCGTTGGAGAAGGTCTCGTCCCCCAGGCGCAGCACAGTCACTGCGTTGGGATGAAGGCGCTTCGTGATCGAGTTGCGGAACAGCTGGCTCATCGCGCCGATCCTGACGACCTTGATGCCGCCGCCAGTACTGCCTGCGCAGCCTCCGATGAACATCATGACGTAGAGGACGGCCTGGGCGAAGGTCGGCCAGAGCGTGTAGTTCGTACTGCTGAAGCCTGTCGTGGTTATGAAGCTGACGACCTGGAAGGCCGCCTGGCGTATGCTGTCCGAGAGGTTGTAGATTCCGCTGATGAAGAGGTTGCCCGCCACCAGGGCCGTCGAGATGAGGACGATCTTCCAGTAGAGGCGGTACTCTCCATCACGGAAGACCTTGGAGAACTTGCGCTGGAGGATGCGGAAATAGAGGGCAAAGTTCGTGCCCGCCATGAACATGAAGATGGTGCACACCCACTCGACATAGGGGCTCTGGTAGTAGGCGATCGAGGCGTCGTGTGGGACGTATCCCGCCGCGCCCATGGTGCCGAACATGACTGTGACGGCGTCGAACCAGTCGAGGCCTCCGAGCATGAGGAGGACGACCTGGATGGCCGAGATGCCTGTGTAGATGCCCCACAGGATGATGGCAGTCTCCTTGATCTTCGGTCTGAGCTTGTCCTTCGTCGGTCCGACGGACTCCGCACCGTACAGCGGCGTGCCGCTGACGCCGAGGGCGGGCAGGATGGCGATGAAGAGGACGACGATGCCCATGCCGCCCAGCCAGTTCGTCATGTTCCTCCAGAAGAGGATGCCCTTGAGCTTGTCGTCGATGCCGACCATGGCGGCGGCTCCCGTCGTCGTGAAGCCCGACATGATCTCGAAGTAGCACTGCGCGAAATTGTCGAGCACATGGGTGAACTGCATCGGCAAAGCGCCGAAGAAGGTCAGCACGACCCAGGTCAGCGTGACGAAGAGGTAGCTGTCCTTGACAGAGACTTTCATCTCGCAGCCATGCGTCAGGATGATGCCCACCAGGGAGATGAAGACCATGAGGATGATGGTGCGGGCGAAGGCGTCCACACCTTCGGCCTCTCCGTAGCCGAGGCTGACGAGCAGAGGGATCAGCAGGATGGCGGCCATGAAGACCGTTATGAAGCTCAGCAGCCTGATGACGGACTTAGGATGCATCGTCGTCCTCCGAGGAGCCGAAGAGCGACTGGACGAAGTCGTAGTCCTCATGAAGGGCGACGACGAGGACGGTGTCACCCGCCTGGAAGGCGTAGCTGCCGTCCGGGATGAAGTTGTCGTCGCCGCGGCTGACGCCGGCGATCATGGCGCATGAGCGGAAGTTTATGTCCTTGAGCGCCTTGCCCAGATGGATGAAGGAAGGCTTGATCACATACTCGTAGACCTCTATGCGGCCGTCGAAGATGGCGTGCAGCGTCTTCACGTTCTCGCCGCGCAGGATCTTCATGATGGCGTCGACAGTCGACTCCGTCGTCGATACGGTGGCGTCGACTCCGATGGCCTTGGCGAGCTTCACATAGCTCGTATTCGTCTTGATCAGTGCGATCGATCGCCTGTTGCCCTGCGTCTTGGCATAGCTGGAGATCAGGACGTTCAATTCGTCGTTGTCCGTCATGCTGACGAAGAGGTCGCCGTTCGCGAGGTTCTCCTCGTCCCAGAAGTTCTCGTCGGTGATCGCACCGTTGAGGATGAGGATGTCTGGAAAGAGCTCGCTGAAGGACTTGCACACCTCCCTGTCCTTCTCGACGAGGGTGATGTTGCGCCTCATGTCGGCATCCAGACCCTTGAGGAGGAAGCGCGCTATCCTCGTGGCTCCGACCAGGATGATGCGGCGCAGCTTGAAGCCGCTGTTCGAGATGTCGAAGAGCTTGTAGAGGGAGTCGGCCTCGTCGTCGTCCAGGATCAGGGCGATCTCATCGCCCTCCCTCAGGACAGTGTTGCCGTTCGGGGTCGAGACCTTGCCGCGGTGGTTGACGCCGGCGATCAGGTAGCGGCCCGGATAGCGCTTCTTGATCTGGACGAGGGACTTGTCGCACAGGATGTCCCCACGTGTCACAGTGCGCGTCACGACCATGTAGTGGGCGCCGGGGAAGTAGGCGATGTCGCTGAACAGGCCACTGGTTATGATGTCCTTGATGCGCTCGGCGGCCTCCTGCTCAGGATTGACTATGTGGTCGATGCCGAGCAGCGAGAAGGGTCTCTCGTCCTCCTGTCCCATATAGGTGAGGCCGCGGATCGTGGCGATCGTCCTGACATCGGGCCATCGGCTCGTGACGATGCCGCAGCTGACGAGGTTGACCTCGTCGCTGTCCGTGACGGCGACGACGATGTCTGCATGCTGACAGCCGCACTCCTCGAGCATGGCGATGTCAGTCGCGGAGCCGCATACGGCCATGCAATCGAGCTTGCTCTGGGCGAGGGCGCAGCGGGCGGGACTGTTGTCGAGGAAGGTGACCGATTTCTTCTCCTCGATCAGATGACGGGCTAGACGCAGGCCGCGTCGGCCCGCTCCAAAGATGACGACGTTCATTTGGTAGCGATTATAGTGCCAAAGCGGACAGCGTTCCTAGTTCATCTCAAAACTGTCACAATTATGCAAAAGACCTTCACGCGTCGAAACGGCCAAGCAGGGCTTTGACATCGGCATCGATGCCATCGCTCATGTACTCGACACCGAAGCGGTCGTCATCGACGCGGAAGCTGGCAAGTGGGGCCTCGCCCTCCAGTCCATGCCATGGGCTGAAGCCGGCCGCGTTGATGTGGCTGTCATAGGTGCACTTCCTGAAGGCGGCCTTACCCTCTGGCCTCCAGGGGCGCATCAGGTAGACGGAGCCCTCCTCCAGATCCTCGCTGAGGAAGCGGCACGAGCTGAAGATGAAGCCTATGTCCTCCTTCTTCCCGCTGGGCGCCGAGACGTAGCCAGGCTCGTTGGAGATGATCTCGACATCCTCGAAGAGGGCGTCGGCTCCGCCGAAGATGAAGTCGACTCCACCCCAGATGCGTCCACCCTTCATGTGGACCGTGTTGAGCTTGCGTGGCGACTTGAAGCGCGGGCCGTAGAAGCCGCGCACCTCCCTCTCCTTCTCGGGTAGCGGTGCGAGGAAGAGCGTGTCCTGGTGGCCGAAGAGCTCGACGTCCACAAGGCTGGCCCTGTCGACATCGAGATAGAGGGCCAGGGCCTGGCCGGCCTCACTGCCGCGTCCGGCCTCGTTGCGGAATACCATGTTCTCGAGCCTCAGCTCATGGCCGCTGAAGAAGGCCGTATAGGTGCGGAAGGTGCCCCGCTTGATGCCGTCAGGCATGATCGTCCTGGCAGCATCGTCCCAGACGACCGTCACCTTGCCCTTTCCAACGAGCTCAAGCGAGCGCTTGTCGCAGAAGAGCTTCTCGCGGTAGACGCCCTCGCTCACGACGATGCGCGCCTCGCATTCGTAGGGCACTGCGTCCAGCGCCTCCTGTATCGTCCAATAGTCCTCTGTGCCGTGTCCGACCGTGATCTCAAGCATCTAGATCTCCATCCCTATCTTCTCGAAGTCTTCTTTGAGGTGTTCGTGGCCGAAGTGGTGCGGCCCCTCGATGATGTCATGATACAGTTTTCCCTCCGCTCCAAGAAGGCGGTAGGCCTCTTTGAGCTCCTCGACATAGGGAAGGACGTTGGCCAGGCCCCTCGGTCCGTTGAGGTGGTCGCCCCTGGCGCTCTGGATGACGAGAGGCCGCGGCGCGATCAGAGAGGCGATGTCGCTGACTTCATAGTCCAGCCACAGGCGCGGGATGTAGTTGCAGTCACAGTTGCCGTTCAGCAGGAGCAGAGAATCCTTGAAGCCATAGTAGTAGCCGCTGATGAAGGCGCCCTCCACGCGGCTGTCGACGGCCGCCGTGTAGAGGCTCTGGAGGCCACCACCGGAGAAGCCGAAGAGGAAGATGTGCCCATGACCTTCCTCACTCAGCCAGTCGACGAGCCTCATGAGGTCCCAGACCTGGAGGCCTGCGACAGTCAGCCCCAGCGGCAAGGCCATGTGGGCCAGGGCGCGGCACGATGAGAGGAGGATCTTGTCATCTCCACTTTCGTCCTCCTCCCTCCTGAGGCCAAAGCCCCTGGCATCCGGTGCGATGACCAGGTGGCCCATGCGGGCAAGTCGGAGGCCGTAGTCGTAGTTGTAGTGGGCCGTCATCCGCTCGACGTCGGCGTTGCCACGCCGTCCAGCGACAGACTCCATGCCCCCTCCCTGATGGCCGGGTGGGCAGATGAAGACCCTCGAGTCGAGCCGATGCTGCGGCGTGAGGATGTAGAAGGGCATCTCGACGCCCTCCTCCACAGCGATCTGGGCGAGGGTCCGTCTGACGCCATCTCCCGCATCCTCGCTCCACAGCTCCTTGAAGCCGCAGTCTGCCGGCTTCTCGAGCAGAGTCAGGCCGAGAAGGGATGAGAGCCTGGTCCTGGCCTCGTCCTGCCAGGCCTTGAAGGCCTCCCTGTCAGTGAGGTCGGCCCTGTGCTGGCGCGCGAGCCTCTCATACCTTCTCATCATGCTGTCAATGCTTGTGTACATGCTTGTCCTCCATGTGAAGTGATGGCAGGGCTCGCGCCCTGCCATCCGAGGTGGTAATGATGTCTATCAGTTTTCGAGCGCGTTGGAGAAGCGTTCGTACTGAGCGGTGCGGATCTCGAGCATCTCGGGCAGGTTCATCCTGTCGAGGGCATCGAGGTAGGCGTCGTACTCCGAAAGCGGAGTCGTGCCAGTGACGAAGGAGACGGCCATCTCGTTGACGTAGGTCTGGATGTCGACCATGTACATCGAGGCGGTCATGCTCTCCTCCTCTGTCGCATAGATGAAGGGCCAGGGATCCTGGATGTACTGGGCCTGCATCTTGTCGACCTCGGCGTGCCAGGCGGGGACCAGGGCGTCGGTGGACTCGACGGACTGGTGCGCGGGCAGGACCTGTGCCGGGTTGATGCCCAGACCCTGGAGCCAGGTGTTGTCGCTGGCCTGCTCGGTGAAGGTCCTGTTGCCGTTCTCGTCCTCGACGTAGCTCAGACCCTCGATGCCCCAGCAGTACATGACCTGGTTGGCCTCGCTCATGGCGTAGTCGAGCCACTTGCAAGCAAGCTCGATCTTGTCGCTGGAAGCGTTGACGCCGAAGATGGAGCCAATCGCGTTGCGTCCGATGAAGAAGCCCTCATGGGGTCCGGAGAGTGGGACGCCACCGACGACGCCGGTCTCAGGAGTGCCGTCGTAGTAGGGAAGCTGGGGGCTGTAGGTCATCGACATCTGCCAGGAGAAGTCGAAGGTGACGCCGGCCCTGTCCTGGGCGAAGCGCTCGATGATCTGGTCGCGGGTGAGGGTCGTGTACTCGATCTCCAGGAGGCCCTCCGTGTAGAGGTCATGCAGGAAGCTCAGGTACTCCTTGTACTCCGGCGTGGCCTGGGCATACTGGACGACACCATCGTCGTTGACGAAGAAGCCGCTGCCCTCTGTGGAGATGAAGTTCAGACCGAAGGCCGGGCCGAACATGTACATCAGGTACTCGTCCTGGACGGAGAGTGGCACTTCGTCCAGCTCGCCGTTGCCGTTCATGTCGTGGCTCTTGTAGTAGCGCAGCATCTCGACGAACTCGTCCAGGGTTGTCGGCATCTCGAGTCCGGCGTCGCTGAGCCACTTCATGTTGTACATGATGACGGGCTGGTAGTTGGCCGTGACGTTGGTCGTGGGCACATAGTAGATGTGGCCGTCGGAAGCGGTGAGGGAGGCCTTGATCGTCGGGTTGGCGTCGAGCCAGGCGCTGAAGTTGGGCATGACGTCGAAGTGCTCGTCGAGGGGCTCGACCATGCCGCTGGTGATGTAGCTCTGGTTCTCGTCGAGGTTCGGCATCAGGATGATGTCGGGAAGGTCGACGCCGCTGGCGAGCATCGGGCTGACCGCGTCGATGTAGTTGACGGGGTCGACCAGGGTCCAGTCGATCGTGACGTTCGCGCCCTCCTGGACACGCTTGACGATCTCGGCGGAGCGCAGGTCGACTGTCGTGTAGTAGGAGTTCTGGGCGAGGACGCTGAGGGTCTGTCCCTCGAGGTCGGTGATGGGGCCGTTTCCGTCGTAGACGAAGTCGGCGCTCGCAGTGGCCTCCTGGCTGGCGGAGTCGCCGCCGGAGCAGGACGTGAGCAGGCAGAGGACTGCCAGCAGGACGAAGATAGCTTTTCTCATTTCGCTCTCCTTTTTATGTGTGTCAGCCTTTGACGGCTCCGAGCATGGTACCCTTGACCAGGTACTT
The DNA here is from genome assembly GCA_017694495.1 of Candidatus Aphodenecus pullistercoris. Taxonomy (GTDB): domain Bacteria; phylum Spirochaetota; class Spirochaetia; order Sphaerochaetales; family Sphaerochaetaceae; genus Bullifex; species Bullifex pullistercoris. The sequence goes on along the minus strand of JADIMU010000058.1, from coordinate 6,016 downwards.
CTGCACGAAGGGGCAGGCGATCAGGATTGGGATGACTGCAAGGACTATGCAGACGTAGCGCACCTGGATGGTGGACTGTGCGGCGGCGGCGACAGCCGTCACCGAGCCGGAGGACTGGAGGATCTCGCTCGAGCTGAGGAGGAGGATCTTCCTCAGGAAGAGCTGCAAGGGCTCCAGCTCACGGCGGCCAAGATAGAGCATCGCGTTGAAGAAGTCGTTGTAGCGGGCGACTGCGTAGTAGAGCGTCAGGACCGCCAGGGTCGGCTTGATCAGGGGCACGGCTATCTTGCCGAGGATCATGAAGTCGTTCGCACCCTCCAGGGCGGCCTCCTCGAAGAGGTCCTCAGGGATGGCCTCGAAGGCCGAACGGCAGATCATGATGTTGTAGGCGCTGGCCAGGACGGGGATGATCATGGCGGCGCGCGTGTTGTACAATCCCAGGCTCGTCACGACGATGTAGGTCGGGATCAGGCCGCCGGAGAAGTACATCGTGAAGGCCAGGAGGAAGTTCAGCTTCCGCCTGAGGAAGAAGCGCTGCCTTGACAGGGGATAGGCCGCGAGGCAGGTCATGATGATGTTGCACACGGTTCCCACTACAGTGTAGAAGATCGTGTTTCCATAGCTCATCCACAGCTCGCCGTAGTCCATGACCATCCTGAAGGTCGAGAAGTCGATGTCGACCGGCAGGAGCCATACCCTACCCTGGTTGACGGCCTGTCCCGAGGACATCGAGACGGAGACGACATAGAGGAAGGGATAGACGCAGATCACGACGGCGATCGCCACGAGGGCACGCACGACGATGTCGTAGAGCTTGTCCGACATGCTCTCGGCGAGGAAGCTCTCACGCTTGCTTTTTGTACTCATCGCTGCCACCTCCTTACCAGACCGCAGTGTCGGTCAGCTTCCTCGAGATCCTGTTGGACAGGAATACGATGATGAAGGTGACCACAGAGTTGAAGAGACCTACGGCCGTCGCATAGCTGTAGTTCTGGTTGACGATGCCCTGGCGGTAGACGTAGGTCTGGATGACGTCGGCCGTCTCGTAGACGCCGGGCGTATAGAGGAGGTAGACCTTCTCGAAGCCGACGTTGAGCAGGTTTCCAAGGCTCATGATCAGCAGCAGGATGATCGTCGGCTTGATCGAGGGGAGGATGAGGTTCCAGGTCTTCCTCCACTTGCCGGCACCATCGACGTCCATCGCCTCGTAGAGCTCGGGCGGGATGGCCATGATGGCGGCGACGAAGATGATCGAGTTGAAGCCGAAGCTCTGCCAGATGCCGCTGGCGACGTAGATCAGACGGAAGTACTGGGGCATGCCGAGATAGTTCTCAGGCTCGGCTCCCAGGCCTGTCAGGATGCGGCTGATTATTCCACCCGAGGGCGAGAGGAAGTTGTTGATCATACCTACGACGACGACCGTCGAGATGAAGTAAGGCAGGTAGGTCAGCACCTGGCTCACGCGCTGAACACCCTTGTTCTTTATCTGGGTGATGCACACTGCGAAGATGATCGGCACGGGGAAGCCGAAGATCAGCGAGTAGAAGCTCAGGAGGAAGGTGTTGCGGATCAGCCTCCAGGCGTAGGGGGATCCGAAGAACTGCTTGAACCACTGGAGTCCCACGAAGTCGCTTGTGAAGATTCCTGCGAAACCGGCTCCGGGACGGAAGCGGGTGAAGCTCATGTACAGTCCCAGCATCGGCAGATAGTTGAAGATGAGGAAGTAGGCGACGACGGGAACCATCATGATGACAAGGTATTTGTCGCGCTTCCAGTTGCGGCCGCTGAGCAGTCTCGTGTCGGGCTTCAGTGCGGCCTCGGCCACCTTCCTCTCGCGCCGGGCCAGTGACTTGGCCTTCCGCTTTTCCATTTTCTCATGCCTCCTTTCGTTTGCGATGTGACATTCTTGCAGCCACTTCCCGCAATTTGCCAGAGACGAAAAAAGGGAGGCCTTTCATAATTGGAAAAATGGGGTATGCGTTCACAAACGGAAGGGGGTGCAAAAAAGGCGCTCAGCTGTTGGCAAGCCGCCACTCGCTGGGTGCAAGTCCTGTCTCCTCCTTGAAATTCCTTCTGAAGGAGAGCGTGTTGGAGTAGCCTACAGCCACAGCGATGGCGTCGATCGGGTCGCTTGTCGACACGAGCAGTCCCTTGGCCTTCTCCACCCTCAGATGGGTCACATACTTCAGATAGGTCACTCCATAGTGGCGGTAGTAATGGTTCGTCACCGTCTTCGTCGAGAGGTGGAAGCGCTCCGCGAGCATGCCAAGCGAGAGCGAGGGGTCGGTGAAATTGGCGTCCACATAGGCCCTCAGCTGGCTGTAGGCGTCGTCGGCGCCCTTCTGTCTGTCCAGGTACTCGCGCTTCATCGCCTCCAGGGACTTCTTGTAGAAGGCGAACATGTCCTCGACCGTGCTCTCGCTGTCAGCCCTCTCCAGCGGAGAGTCGAGGCTGAGCATGCGGCATACCTTGCAAAGCGAGTAGTAGATCTCGTTGGAAAGGTCCCTGACGGCCGCCGCGTTGAGGTTGTGCTTCATCAGGTTGACCTTCAGCAGGCTGTCCAGGAGAGCGTTACAGTCCTGCCCTTCCCTGATCGTGCGCGCCAGCGTCACCTCGTAGTTGGACGGGATGAAGTAGTCGTTCTCCTCCCCGTCACCGTCCTCGCTGTAGTAGACCTCGCCCTTGCCGCGCACGAGCATGTAGTCGAGTGCCGAGAGGGCCGCATTGCATGCCAGGGCGAAGTCGCTCATGTCACCGCGCACCATGTCGACGCCGAAGGTCAGCAATGCCTCCTCCCCCAGGCTTCCCGAAAGGAAGGAGAAGACGGACTCGACGATGGCCTCCTGACCCTCCTCGCTGTCGAGGTTGACCGTCAGGAAGTAGTTGCGCCGGTCGCGGCGGTAGACGCTCACGCTGCGCTCATCCGTCGTGAAGGAGGCCTTGAGGCGCTCCAAGGCCTGGCTCAGGGCCTCGTAGTCGTCCCTCTCGCCGCTCTCGAGGTTCAGCGCGATGACGAAGTAGTATGGTCGGCTGAAGCCGAGCCAGCTCCTGAGGTGACGCTCGTCCAGTCGGGCGCGGTCCCCGGCGACGAGCTCGTGCATGATGCCGCCCTCGAGCAATGGTGCGACGTCCGCGATGCCGCTTCGGTACTCGTCGTAGCCGACGACGATGTCCTTGAGCGATGCGACGATGGCCTCGACCTCGTCACGGCCGACCTTCCTCTCGTCCTCGGGGACGAGGGAGCTGATCAGCTTCAGAGGCCGCGAGTGGCGGATTGTGAAGAAGATCGAGAGCGCCGTCATGAAGAGATAGAAGGCCAGCCCCACTGCCAGCCAGAGCATCAGCTGCTGGCTGCGTATGCTGTCGATGAAGCTGAAGGGCACGAAACCGATGGCCAGAGCGAGGGTCGGCAGCTCCTGGTCGCTGAGCGAGACCCAGTCCAGGCTCTCCGCCTCCACGCCGGAGGGCACGCTGAGCACGATGTGGTTGTTGAAGATGAGCTCGAAGGCCTCCTCGTCCAGGTTCGTGCGCAGCGAGGAGACCAGACGGTCCAGGGAGAAGCTGACGACGATGACGCCACGCTCAAGCCCGCCCTGGTAGCGGAAGCTCGTCGCGAAGAGCAGGTTCTCCGTGTTGAAGGAGGCCTTCACGCTGTCGATTTCCACAAGGTCGGCTATGCTGCCGACTGTGACGTAGGTCGTCGGGAACGACATGTGGTCGAAGGGCTCGGCCAGCTCGACCAGACCGCTCGCCGCCAGGGCGAAGTCGGCGCCGTCGAGGAAGAGCGCGACATCGTCGACCCCGCGGTAGACGTTCCTCACATAGGCGTTGATGATCGCGTTCATCGGCTGGTTGCTGCCTGCGGTTCTTATCCTGTCGCCCTCGACGAGGTCGATGTAGAGCTGGGTGAAGTCCGTAGACCAGTTGATGCGGTTGAAGATCTCGAGGGAGACGTTGACCTTCTCGGTCAGGATGCGCTGGGCGCGGGAGGTCGAGCTCGCACGCTCCAGCTCGTAGCCGGCCACCCCTATCCTCCAGCTGCCCATCAGGACGAAGGCGATGTAGAGCAGGAAGCACAGCAAGGTGATCACAAGATAGCTGAGGAGCATCCTCGACCAGAACTTCCTCTCACGCTTTCTACCCGTCATCCTCGATCCTCCAGACTCCCTCTCGCCCCATTATATTGGAAAATGCCCATTCTTGTGACCATCTTGAGCTATAATTCAGACAGAAGGAGGAGACATTGATGCACAAGGAAATCTTCGACGCCGCACATGGCCGCCTCGGCCTGGGATGCATGCGCTTCCCGACAAAGGCGGACGGGAACATAGACACGGAGACTGTCCGCCAGATGGTGGACCTCTTCATGAGGGAAGGCTTCAACTACTTCGACACGGCGCACGGCTATCTGGACGGCCGCAGCGAGAGGATGGTGCGCACCTGCCTGACGACCCGCTATCCGAGGGACAGCTACCTTCTGGCAGACAAGCTCTCGAGCGGCTTCTTCGAGAAGGAGGAGGACATAGTGCCCTTCTTCCACCTCCAGCTCGAGGAGTGCGGAGTCGACTGGTTCGACTACTACCTGATGCATGCGATCAATGCGCACAGCTATGAGAAGTACAAGGCGTGCAAGGCCTTCGAGACCGCCTCGCGCCTCAAGGCCGAGGGCCGGATCGGCCACGTCGGCATGAGCTTCCACGACAGCGCTGAGGTCCTGGACCGCATCCTCTGCGAGCAGAGCGCGATCGAGTTCGTCCAGCTCCAGCTGAACTACCTCGACTGGGACAGCCCAAGCGTCCAGTCGCGCCTGTGCTACGAAGTGTGCATGAAGCACTCGAAACCCGTCATCGTCATGGAGCCTGTCAAGGGCGGCAGCCTGTGCCAGCTCCACCCGAAGGCCCAGGAGCTCCTCGACGGTCTGCCAGGAGCCAGGAGCAACGCTTCATACGCGATGCGCTTCGTCATGGGTCTGGAAGGCGTCGCCATGGTGCTCTCAGGCATGAGCACTCTGGACCAGGTCGAAGACAACGTGCACACATTCAAGGAGGCCCTCCCCCTTGGCGATGAGGAGAAGGCTGTCCTTGCAAAAGTCGTCGGGATCATCAACCAGGAAGGTGCGATAGCATGCACCGACTGCCGCTACTGCACGGAAGTGTGCCCCATCGGCATGCCCATCCCAGCCATCTTCCGCCTGATGAACGGACGCACGGACAAAAGCTACGAGGAGATTACAGAGAAGATGAAGGCATCGAAGTGCCTTGGCTGCGGCAAGTGCGAGAAGGACTGCCCGCAGAAGCTGCCGATCAGGCGCTATCTGGGCCAGGCAGCGATGCGCTACGAAAAAAAGTGATGTTTCTTCAAATAGTATCTTGACCATGGCAAAGCTTCTCTCTATAGTAACGCCATCAATGTTACTATAAGGAGAAGCAGACCATGACCAGAATCCTCACAACCATAGCAATCCTCATGCTGGCGATGTGCCCCATCTTCGCCCAGGCGGCCCCGGAAACGACACAGGAAACCGTCCTGATAGGCATCAGCCAGCTCATGGCCCACCCCGCCCTCGACAACATCGCGCAGGGCATACAGGACTATCTGGAAGCGGAGGGCGTCGACGCAGTCTTCGATGTGCAGAACGCGAACGGAGACGTCTCCACGGCGGCCTCCATCGCCCAGCTCTTCTCCAGCCAGGGCGTCGATGTGGCAGTAGGCATCGCGACACCGACGGCACAGGCCCTGGCCAACGTCTTCACAGACACTCCAGTCGTCTACGCGACCGTCACCGACGTCGAGGCTGCGGGACTGGCAGGATTTGCCAACGTATGCGGAACCTCCGACGCAGTCCCCTTCGAGGAGCACTTCCGCCTGATCGAGGATGTATGTGGCGCACAGACGATAGGCATGGTCTACACAGCGGGAGAAGCCAATGGACTTGCCAGCATGGAGGCCATGAAGGCCATATGCGAGGCCAACGGCGTCGCCTTCGTCTCCACTTCCGTCTCGAACTCCTCTGAAG
>JADIMU010000057.1 GCA_017694495.1 Candidatus Aphodenecus pullistercoris | reverse complement strand
GGCTCACCGCGTAGCCGGCAAGGGCCATGGCGCTGAGGCCCCACACCAGCTTGCGCCGTCCGAAGCGCCGGGCGAGCGCAGGATAGAAGACCATGAGGAAGGCTGTGGGAAGCATTCCCAGCGTCGTATAGAGGGAGAAGAGCGAGCCGTCGTAGCCGAACTCGAAGTAGATGTAGGTCGAGGCCAGGCCTGAGAGGGCGAGGCCGTTTCCCACCTGCTGGAGGAGGAAGAAGAGGCATACCCAGCGCAGCTGGTCGTTGTGGACCACAGTGGAGAAGATCTTCCTGAAGCTGACGGGAGGAGCCTTGTGGGCAAGGTCGCTCCTGTCCTCCCTCACTCCCTTGACGGTGAACAGAAGGAAGAGTGGCGCCAGAATGGCGACTATGAGGGCGATGCGCCCATAGGCGGTGCGCGCGGAGCCCCCCAGGGCGAACTGGCCGGCGGTCAGGATGGGGATCAGGATGTTGGCCAGCGTACCTCCGATGCCCGCCACCAGGGTCGTGCGGCTCGTCAGCCGGTCCCTCATGCCGGCATCGCGGCTGAGGGCGGGGATCATGCCCCAGTACGAGATGTCATGCATCGTGTAGGCGATCGAATAGCAGAAGTAGACGAGGCCGAAGAAGGTGACGAAGGCCCAGCCCTCGAGCTGGACGTTGAACATCGCAGTCACGACGACGAAGGTCGAGGCGCCTCCGGCAAGGAGCCAGGGCTTGAACTTGCCCCAGCGGGTGCGCGTCCTCTCTATGATGTTGCCCATCACAGGATCGTTCAGCGCGTCGAAGATGCGCGCCGCGATCATGATCGCAGTCACCGCCGCGAGCTGGGCCGCACTGAGGTTCTGGGTGAAGAGGATGTAGGTCAGCAGGAAGTTCGTGACCAGGGCGTAGACCATGTCGCGCCCGAAGGTGCCCAGAGGAAAGAAGAGGAGGTTCCTCCTGTCTGTGTCGTCGCGTCTCATGTGACAATTGTCCTACAGCCGCACGGCCAGAGCAAGAAGAATATTCACATGCAGTGGCGACGGTACAGCTCACCTATGAGCTCCACACCCTCCTTCACGAGCTGCCAGTCGCCCGAGTAGTTCAGTCTGAGGCACTTGTCGTAGTGCTCATGGGGGTAGCGTCCCGGTCCTCCGCCGAAGAAGAAGTACTCTCCGGGAACGGTCACGACACCCTGCTCCATCAGGAGGCGGTAGAAGTCGAGCGTCGGCATGTCCAGGCGTGGCAGGTAGATCCAGCAGAATATCGAGCCCTCGATGCGGTGCAGATGGTACTCTGTTCCGCGGAAGACCTCGTCGACCAGGGCCTTCATGGCCTCGGCCTTCCGCCTGTAGAAGGGCATGACGGCCTCGCGTGCCAGACGAGTGAGCTCGCCCGACGAGAGCATGTCCTCGACCAGGGCAGGTCCGAAGGAGCCTGTCGCCAGCGCGGCGATTGCGTTGATGTTCCCGACAGCGTGCGCGATCTCTTCGCGCGCGATGACGATGCCCGTGCGGATCGATGGCAGCCCGATCTTCGACAGGCTCATCGACAGGACGATGTCCTCGCTCCACAGCGGCTTCGCGTCCTCTGTGAAGACGATGTCCGGAAAAGGCAGGCCATAGGCGTTGTCGACGATCAGGGGGATGCCATGCTCATGGGCCAGGGCCTCGAGGAGACGGATCTCGTCGTCCCTCAGGACGTTGCCGCTGGGGTTCGTCGGCCGGGAGACGGCCATGGCGCCCACTTCCGGATGCGCGTCGAGATAGGCCCTCACGGCCTCGCCGTCCAGCAGGTACTTGAAGCTGCCGTCGCTGTAGAACTCGCACTTGGGCGGAAGGCTGACGAAGGTGCCCTCCTCTATGCCCTGGTCAGCGTAGCCGATGTACTCGGGCATGAGGGGGAAGAGGACGGTGCGCTTCACTCCCTTCGTCATGCCGCTGAACATGTTGAAGAGGTAGAACATGGCGCTCTGGCTGCCATTGGTCAGGGCGACGTTGGCTCCGCTTATCGGCCAGCCGTACTCGCGGCGGAAGAAGGCGGCGACCGCATCCAGCGTGCCGACGCGGCCCTGGGGAGAGTCGTAGTGGGCGATCAGGTCCTCGAAGGCCTCTCCCTGTCCAAGGAGATCCTCGAGCCTTCTGCGGTAGGCCGCCTCCACCTGGCTGACGCGGGCCGGGTTCCCTCCTCCGAGGGGTCGGACGCGCACACCTTCGGGAAGGGGGCGCGAGATGTCGTCCATGAGCTGGAGGATACCTGAGTGCGATGACAGTTTCGTTCCGAAGTCTGAGAGTACCATGCACCCGATGATAGCCACATCAGGCTTCAGGGAAAAGGACTTCAGGCTCGTCTAGGGGAAAGATCGGCCGAGGAATGCGTTTGTAGGCTATCCGCTCGAGGACCTCGTCCGTGTCCCCCTCTGTCAGGGCGAGGAGGCTTGAGGAGGCCAGGGCCTTCAGCTCCGGCTCCAGGTAGCCCAGCTTGACGACGAGGACGGAAAGCGAAGACGGCTCGAGTCCCAGAGCGCGCAGCATGCCAGGCTCGTAGCATCCCACCCTTCGCTGGCTGAAGACGATGTCGATTCCGCCGAAGCCCACCAGGGCCAGGGCCGAGCTGAAGTCGCCGCACCAGTCGGGACAGACGGCCTTGACGATGGCGCGGCCTGACAGCCTCGGCACACCGAAGGAGACCATGATCTCGGCGCCAGGCCCCTTCTCCAGCGCTTCCTCCACGATGGCGCTGTCGTGGAAGGCCTGGTAGACGAGAGGCGTGGGCAAGGAAGAGAGGAAGGGGTCGCACAGGATCCTTGCAAGGAAGGATGTCATCTCCTGCCGCGCACCAGCCGTCGGGTTGTCGCCCGAGTCCGAGATTACAAGAGGACAAGCGCCCTCCTGTACGAGCCTTCGGGCCTCTTCGACGGTCTCGTCCATGCCGAGGGCCTGTGTGCAGAAGCTGAAGTCGTATCTGCAGCTCCAGAAGGCCCTGGCAAGCCTGAGGGCCCTCCTGTAGGCATCGTCCATGCTGACGGGAGAGACGACGAGCGCCGACACGCCCGCCGTCGGCGAGTCCGCCCAGGGGAAGCCGAGGAGCCAGGAGGCGGCCGAGGCCCCCTCCTCTTCCTCCTTGCGCAGCATGGCGCACAGGCTGAGCATGGGCTCGCGGCCCGTCTCGCTCTTCTCGCCAGCGATCAGCATGGGCAGGCGGAAGGCGGCCATGTGATGGACTGTACCATCCTGGAGGTGGGAGACGAGCATGGAGGCGGCCAGACGGCCGGTCTCATAGGCGTCCGTATGGGGTGCGCACTTGTAGGCGGCAAAGGCGCATGCGTTGGCAAGCATCCTGTCCGTCAGCGTGCCATGGGTGTCGAGGGAAGCGTAGATGGGGATGTCGGGCCACAGAGAGTGGATGCGCTCCAGGATCTCGCCCTCGCAGTCGTCCTCGCTCTGGCTCCTCATCGAGCCGTGCAAGGCGAGGCAGATTCCGTCCAGCGGAAGGCTTGATGCGACCATGCCGACAAGCTCGTCAGCCAGGCTCCTGTAGGCCTCGTCCGTCCACAGGCCGCCGGGGATGGCGCGGGCATGGAGGGCAGGAACGACCTCCACTCCCGCTTCAGCAAGGGCCGAGATGATGCCTCCGAGGGCGTCCTCGCTCTGGCGGGAAAAGAGTCCGATGCCCCGCCTCACCCTGATGTCCCCAAGCGCTGTGGGATGGGGATTCAGGCTGTCGCTCTCGTGGTGGAGGCCGCCGACCAGGACGCGCATCAGTTCTTGAAGCTGTGAACGGGTGCCGGAATGCGGCCGCCGCGCAGGACGAAGTCGTCGCAGGAGTACCTGTTCACTTCCATGATGGGCGCATGTCCAAGGAGGCCTCCGAAGTGGGCCTCCTGCCCCACAGTCTTGCCGATGACGGGAATCAGGCGGACGGCTGTCGTCTTCTGGTTGACCATGCCGATCGCCATCTCGTCGGCGATGATGCCGCTGATCGTCGTCGCCTTCGTATCGCCTGGCACCGCGATCATGTCGAGTCCGACGGAGCACACGCATGTCATCGCCTCGAGCTTCTCCAGAGTGAGGGCCCCACAGCTGGCCGCCTCGATCATGGCATGGTCCTCGCTGACCGGGATGAAGGCGCCAGACAGGCCACCCACATAGCTTGAGGCCATGATGCCACCCTTCTTCACCTGGTCGTTCAGGAGGGCCAGGGCCGCAGTCGTGCCGGGAGCTCCAGCCTTCTCGAGTCCCATGGTCTCGAAGATCTCGGCGATCGAATCGCCCACAGCCGGCGTCGGAGCCAGGGAGAGGTCGACGATGCCGAAGGGGATGGAAAGGCGGCGGCTGGCCTCCTGGGCGACGAGCTGGCCCAGGCGCGTAATCTTGAAGGCCGTCTTCTTGATCCTCTCGCACAGCGTGCCGAAGTCTGCTCCACGCACAGCCTCGAGGCTTGCGCGGATGACGCCAGGTCCGGAGACGCCGACGTTTATGACGCACTCGCACTCGCTCACGCCATGGAAGGCGCCAGCCATGAAGGGATTGTCGTCAGGCGCGTTGCAGAAGACGACGAGCTTGGCGCAGCCTATGCTGTCGGCATCGGCGGTCAACTCGGCCGTGCGCCTGATGACGCGGCCCATCAGGAGGACGGCGTCCATGTTGATGCCCGTCTTCGTGCTCGCCAGGTTGACCGAGGCGCACACGTTGCCCGTCTCGGCGAGGGCCTGGGGGATGGAACGGATCAGCAGCTCATCGGCCCTGGTCATACCCTTCGAGACGATCGCCGAATAGCCGCCAAGGAAGTTGACGCCGACCTTGCGGGCAGCCCTGTCGAGGGTGTGTGCGACAGAGACGAAGTCCTCCTCGCTGTGGCATGCGGCTCCGCCCACCAGAGAGATGGGAGTGACGGAGATGCGCTTGTTGACGATGGGGATGGCGTACTCGCGCTCGATCTGTGAGCACACGCGCACCAGATCCTTCGCCACGCTCGTGATCTTATCGTAGATCCTGTCGTTCAGCCGTTCGAGATTGTCGCTGACGCAGTCCAGAAGCGAGATGCCCAGCGTGACGGTCCTCACGTCCAGGTTCTCCTTCTCAATCATTGCATTGGTCTCGATGACCTCGTTGATGTTGATCATGGCGCTCAGATCCTCTGCATCTGATTGAAGATCTCCTCGCGCTGCAGCTTGATGATGCAGCCCATGCCACGGCCAAGCTCCTCCAGCCCTTCGGAGAGGGAGAGAAACTCGATGCTGGCCTTGTCGGCGTCGGCTATCATCATCATGTTGAAGTAGCCGTCGACGATCGTCTGGCTGATGTCGAGGATGTTCACATTGTTCTGGGCCAGGTAGGTGCACACCTTGGCTATGATTCCGACCTGGTCGCGTCCGACCACCGTGATTATAGACTTGCTCATGCATGACAGTCTGCCCCATTGCCCGCCTGAAAGGCAAGAAGTTCGACTACACACAAAATACACGGAAGGCGGTCCGATTCGTTGTTAGATTTCATCGCGAAAGGAGAATTCGATATGCATTCCAGGAAAATCTTGACAACTTTGCTTGTACTGCTGCTTTCGGCATCCTTCATGTTCGCCGCCTCGGCCCAGGACCTCCACCAGGACTTCGTCGCCGCCGTCCAGAACGGTGATGTGCAAGGCGCCATCGACAGCTATGAGGACCTCCAGGAGAGGGTGGCCAAGGATGAGGAGGACATACAGCGCGACATCCAGAAGGCCTATGAGAAGAACGACAGACAGCTGTACTACAACGCCATGGCCGACCTCAGGTCGCTCGAAGGCTATGCGATCAGCCAGAGCGAGACCGACAGCCTGCTGAGGGCCATCGTCAACAGCGACAGCGACCAGGCTGGAGAATGGGCCGCCTGGCTGTACGAGAACTCGCGCTACTACCACCCCAGGCTCAGCTTCAGCGTCGACGTCTCAAGCGCCAGCTACAGCCACAGCTACCGCCGTTCGATCTCCGTCGCACCCGGCAGTGAGATCACGTTGCCGACAGCTGAGGACCTGAGTGTCAACTCTTCCGCCGCAGGCGTCCTGACCGGCTGGGGCATCACGCCTGACGAGGTCACCTACGCCGCAGGAGAGACGATCACGATGCCCTACACCGACCAGACGCTCTTCGCAGTCTTCACCAGCAGCGTCAGCTTCAGCGACGGCGAGGGTGGCGAGGACACGGTATTCACCGATGTTGCGGAAGGCGACGTCATCCAGATCCCTTCTCCCGCACAGAATGATGGAGCCATCTTCGAAGGCTGGTACGACAGCAGCAGCGGCCAGTACCTCTCGCCTGACGAGACGGAGTACACGGTCCGCGGCATGGGAGCCAGCTTCGAGGCACTGTACATCAAGGCCGAGGCCAGTGAGGTGACGACTGGACATTACGATGTCGACTCCGTGCCCACCGGCGTCCAGATTCCCCTGACCTTCACGCTGGCCAACAGCGGCAGCGAGGACATCCAGGGCGTGGACATCACGGTCTCCAGCGACAGCGGCTACGCCAGGCTGATGAACACATCCGCATACCTGCGCACGATGAGGGCGGGCCAGGACTACAGTCTGAGGAACGTCATCCTAGTCATCAGCTCCGACTGCCCTGCCGGAACAGTCATCCCGCTCACAGTCACGATGAGCGTCAGCGATGGCAACACCTTCACGAGCACTTTCGACCTGACCACGAGATAAGCTCAAAGTGACAATACCTACCCCTCTCGGAGCCGCCGGAGAAATCTGGCGGCTCCATTGTCTCCACATCAGAAGAATGGCTTGGCGAAGGCCAGTGGCAGCAGTGTGAAGAGGACGCTGAGCAAGGTGCCAACGTAGACCCTCATGCCCCACTCAGGATTCCGTCTCACTGGCATGGCGAAGAGGAAGGCCTTGAAGCACAGCGTGAGGCCGAAGGCGAGCCAGGAACCCAGAAGGGCCGAGGCGAGGAGGCACAGCCTCTCGATGACGCCGACGGCCGCGCCACTGATGTGGCCTTCCTCAGCCTCCCCTTCCTCGCCGATCGCCGCGAGCACCTTCTTCACCACGATGTTGGCCGGACGCAGCGCGATCGAAAGGCAGAAGGCCCAGGCGAGGACCTGTTCATAGCTGAAGCCGAAGGACGAGAGGAGGAAGCGCACCTGACGCCAGGGCACGAAGGCGCCCCAGCGCACACTGTAGAAGAAGGCCATGACGAGGAAGCCTGCCAATGTGACGCCTTCCACAGTGAAGAAGAGTATGGAGCGGGCACGGGAGCTGTGGACCACACGGCCCAGGATGTAGGCAAGCGGAGCCGTGACGAGGTGGAAGACGATGATCGTCAGGGCGTAGAGATAGTTGTTGCCATCCAGGACGGGGGCGAAGACCAGGGCGACAGCGAGGATGTAGAGGAGGATCTCCACGACCAGGCGCCAGGGTCTGCGGTCGACCTTGAACGACGAGAGGTGGTAGTAGCCGACCGCATGGGCCAGCGTGAAGAGCATGAAGGCCTGTCTCAAGTCCATGCGGGAATTCTAGCACAAAGTCGACAAAAGGACTCCATACGCCCCTCCATGTCCCCATGCATCACATGTTCAGATTTCACAGCCATTTTGCACTCCCGCGATTCTCTTTTCTTTGCTAAACTGCTACAAAAGGAGAAAACGTCATGAGAATTGGAATTCTTACCGCAGGCGGGGACTGCCCTGGCCTGAACGCCGTCATCAGAGGCTTCGCCAAATACGTCTACAACCAGATTCCCGGTGTCGAGATCCTCGGCATAGCCGACGGCTACCGCGGCTTCATCAACGGTGAGTTCAAGGAGATGAAGGAATCCGACTTCTCCGGCATCCTCAACATCGGAGGCACAATCCTCGGCACCAGCCGCCAGCCCTCGAAGCAGATGACGAAGGAGGAGCAGAACGGCCAGACCAGGCTCGACCAGATGGTCAAGAACTACAAGAAGGAGAAGCTTGACCTCGTCGTGACCCTCGGCGGAGCTGGAACGCACAAGACCGCCGCCATGCTCTCCGCAGCGGGATGCAACGTCATCGGACTGCCCAAGACGATCGACAACGACATCTGGGGAACGGACGTCACCTTCGGCTTCCACTCCGCAGTCGACATCGATACCGAGTGCATCGACCGCCTCCACACGACCGCCGCAAGCCATGGACGCACGATGGTCGTCGAGATCATGGGCAACAAGGTCGGCTGGCTGACGCTCTATTCAGGCATCGCAGGCGGCGCGGACATCATCCTGATTCCTGAGATTCCATTCGATCCGGACGAAGTGTGCAAGACCGTCGCCAAGCGCTACAAGAGCGGCAAGGCCTTCACCATCGTCGCGATCGCGGAAGGCGCCATGACGAAGGCCGAGGCCGAAATGAAGAAGGCCGAGCGCCTCGAGGCCCGCGGCGGCGAGACGACGTGCACCAACTACATCGCCTCCTACATCCAGGACAAGGTCGGCGTCGAGACCAGGACGGTCGTCATCGGACACCTCCAGCGCGGCGGCAGTCCCTCGCCCTACGACAGGCTGATCTCGACCGAGCTGGGATCCTTCGCCGGAAAGCTCGTGCAGGAAGGCAACTTCGGCACGACGGTCGCGATCCAGAACAACCAGATCACATACAACTGGCTTGCCGACATCGCCGGAAAGACGAAGTACGTGGAGGAGGACAACCAGATGGTCAACATCGCCCGCTCCATCGGCATCTCCTTCGGCGACGGCAGGAAGTTCAGAGGAATAAAGTGAGAAGACAGGCAATCATAGACTTCTCGTCATCATCGTTGTCCCTCCTGATTGCGAAGGTCGAGGGACAGAAGATCGAGTCGATCCATCGTGAGAGGACGGAACTCAGCTTCTCGACCTCCATCTGGGAGGGACGGAAGCTGAGCGACATCGAGGAGCTCGAGGTCCTCGAGACCGCTGAAGGCATGATAGACATCTGCCGCAGGGAGGGCGTGGAGAGGGTCTACGCCATAGCATCATCGACGCTGAGCTCGCTGGAGGATGCCGACAAGCTCTTCAAGGACGCGAAGGAGAGGCTGGGACTGGACATCATGCCACTGGACATCGCCCAGGAAGGCGAGGCCCGACTGATCGCGAATGAGCGCTACAACATCCTCCCGAGGGCCGTCCTCGTCGACTTCGGCTCCCTCTTTCTGAAGCTCTACAGCTTCTCCAACTATCTGTGCACCATCCCGCTCGGCCCACTGGGACTCTATAAGGAGCATGTGAGCGAAGTGATCCCCAGCCAGAAGGAGGCGGCGAGCATCAAGCGCACCGTCCGCGAGGCCCTGGACGAGGCCAACCTTCCCGAGGAGGGCTTCTTCGAGAACGCAGTCCTCGCCGGAGCCTACAGCTGGGCCGTCTACCAGCTCTACGCCGACTACTACAAGCTCTCCCATCAGCATGGAGAGAAGATCATCCAGTACAAGAAGCTGAAGAAGCTGGCCAAGTACCTCGTGAGGCAGGAGAACAACCGCTCAATCATGATACTGCGCAGCGCCCCTGAGCTCATGCACCAGGTCGTGCCCGCCGTCATACTGGCCAAGGAGCTGCTCAAACGCTTCGGCGTGTCGAACATCATCGTCTCCGACCTCGGCGTCAAGGAGGGCATCCTCAAACAGCTCGTCTCCGGCGCCATGCAGGCCGACTTCCTGAGACTGGAGGAAGAGGAGTAGGAAAATGTCCAAAGTGCTTTCGAGCGCCCTGGCAAGCTGCGTCAAGGGCGCCTATGAGAACCGTGAGATCAGCTGGCTGGCCTTCAACAAGAGGGTGCTCGACCAGGCGATGGACCTGACCAATCCCCTGCTGGAGAGGTGCAAGTTCCTCTCCATCTTCATCTCCAACTTGGACGAGTTCATCCAGGTGCGTCTGGGAACGCTGACGAACCAGAACGAGAGCGAGCCGCTTGAGAGGGAGAACAAGACACAGATGACGGCGAAGGAGCAGATCGACTCCATACTCGCCGTCCTGCCCGGCCTGTACAAGGCGAGCAACGAGACCTGGAGGTTCCTGCGCACGGAACTCTACGACAAAGGCGTGAACTTCCTGCGTGGCAAGGACCTCTCGCAGCGCCAGGAGGCCCTCGCGCTGGAGGCCTTCGAGAAGGAGATCCTCCCTCGCACCACCCCCATGGTCCTCGACTCGAAGCACCCGCTCTACCGCTTCGACAACATGCGCATCTACCTCGTCGTCAGCCTGGAGCGCAAGGGCCGCGAGATGATTGGCGTGGCCTCACTGCACAGCTCCACGCCCCGCGTCCTGCGTCTGGCCGGCGGCAAGAAGACCCACCTGATGCTCTGCGAGGAGCTTCTCTTGCACTTCGCATCCCACGTCTTTCCCGGCTTCACCGTCAAGGAGAAGGCCCTGGTGAGGGTGACGCGCAACGCCGACTTCAATGCCACGATGGAGGACGCCGACGACGAGTTCGGCTTCGACTTCTCGCGCCTGATCCAGACCCGCGTCGAGGCCAGGACGGGCAGCGACGTCATCAGGCTGGAGTCCAGCGGACTGTCAGACCAGCTGCGCAGTTTCCTGCTCAAGAACCTCAACCTCAAAAAGACGCACTGCTTCCAGATCCAGGGCTGCTTCGACTACAAGTTCCTCTTCCGCCTGGGCGACTGGTTCGACTACGAGACGGTCTCGACGCTGCGCTACAGCGCCTTCAAGCCCGTCGTGCCCAAGTACCTGTCGGGACAGGCCGACCTGATCGGCGAGGTCATGAAGAAGGACATCTTCCTCGCCTACCCCTACCAGAGCATGGACGTACTGCTGAACCTCCTGGCACAGGCGGCCGAGGACAAGCGCGTCACCTCGATAAAGATCACGATCTACCGGCTCGCCGGACGTTCGAAGGTCATCGAGCACCTGCTCAAGGCCGCGGAGAACGGCAAGGAGGTCGTGGCCGTCATGGAGCTCGCCGCCCGCTTCGACGAGGAGAACAACCTCTACAACGCGGACCTGCTGCGCGATGCGGGATGCACGGTCTTCTACGGCATCGAGGACTACAAGGTCCACTCAAAGATCATCTCGATCACGCTGGAGGACGACGAGGGCATCCACTACATCACCCATCTGGGAACCGGAAACTACAACGAATCGACGGCAAAGCAGTATACGGACCTCAACGTCATTACAGCGGACCAGGAGATCGGAGAGGATGGAGCCGCCTTCTTCCGCAACCTGGCCGTCCTCAACGTCGAGGCCGACTACAAGCGCCTCCTCGTCGCGCCCCACTCCCTCAAGGCGGGACTCATAGCTGAGATCGACAGCCAGATCGCCAAGGGCAAGGATGGCCTTATCAGGGCCAAGGTCAACTCCCTGACCGACAAGGACTGCATCGAGAAGCTGATCGAGGCGAGCCAGGCCGGCGTCACAGTCTCCCTCGTCGTCAGGGGCATATGCTGCCTCGTTCCAGGCGTCAAGGGACTGACCGAGAACATCACGGTGATCAGCATCGTGGGACGTTTCCTGGAGCACTCGCGCATCTACTCGTTCGGCCGCGAGGGCGAGGAGCGCGTCTACATCGCCAGCGCCGACATGATGACGCGCAACCTGGAAAAGCGTGTCGAGATCGCGACGCCAATCCTGGACAAGGACGTCAAGCGCCGCATCCTCCACATGCTCTCCCTGATCGAGGGCGACACTGTCAAGGCGCGCCGGCTATTGCCGAACGGCAGCTACGAGAAGATCCAGTCGCTCTCCACACCGGTCAACAGCCAGGAAGAGTGTCTGAAGGAAGCGCTGAACCTCTAGGACAAAGGGCTTGGGGGCCACAGGATTCAGAGGAATCTGGCAGTCTCCATGAACTGCGCAAAGACAATGGACCTCTCCGGAACAAGCTTCCAGGGAGGTCCATTCGATGTGTATGGGCCCAATTGGCATCAAAGCATTGCAGCTGATGCAGATTGACTTGTCCCTCTCCCACCTCTGTAGAATAGAGCTGGAGGGAATTGTATGAAACGGATTTTTCTGTGTCTGTTGGCATGTGTGCTGACTCTGGCATCCTGTTCTCAGGAACAGGAAGGGAAGATTGTTCCGCCTGAGACGGTCAGTGTCGAGAATGTTTCATCTGACATTTCGAAATCGGTTCTGACAGGCAGCCAGACGACTGTGACTCTGACAGGGCTGAAAGAGGGCGAGCTGTATGGCATCTATTCATCTGACAACCCTTCCAGATCTCTTGATCCGGACTCTGACGGGTCATCAGGCCTGATTCCAGCTGGCAATACTGGCTCCTATCTCTATCTTGCCGACAAGGACGGAGATCTTACATTCAAAGGCTCTGAAGCTGGAATCCAAGATGTAGGGGCACTGAGGTTTGTGAATTATGCAGTCGAATCGGACAATGCCGGTTTTGTCATCAATTCAAAAACTGACGCTCCCCTCTTCACTGCAGCCGATGGTACAGCATTCTATGAAGAGTATTACGAGATTCCTCTCACAGAGGGAATTGATCCAGAGAATGTGGCGGTGCTAAGCATCAACAAGTCGCAGAGTGTGATGAATCGGGCGACATATTATGGTGTGGTCACCGAGAATGCGATAAAAGGCAGCGATGAGCCGGAAAATTGCGGAGTGATGGATCTTTCTGGAAAAGAATCGGTCAGAGTCATCAATCAAATGAAGCTGAGGCTGCGGACAAACAAAGGAGGAAGTGCGGTCCGCATCGCCTTGTGCAATCCTACCACTCTGGTTGAGAATGTGCCATCCGAGCTCACAAGTCCTGGCATCTACAGGGTCAACGCGTCCGATTCCACTGCAGAGTATGTCCTTGAACTTACTCTGGACGAAGGGCTTGGTCTGTATGATTTTGATACCTTGATCAACAACTCTCGCCCAAGATATGCAAGCGGGGAGAAGGCAGGAAGAGTAAAGAACTACATTGCGCCTATGTCCGTTTCGGGAGACAGTATTCTCCTTTACGTAGGAAAACTGGACCAGGACTTCATCTTCGATTTCTATAGGCTATATGCGTTTGAAGACTTCGAGAATGCAATCAACGAAGAGCATGTTGGTAAAATCGAGCTCCGTCAGATCACTGATGACGAAAGAGCGAAGATGGTCAGCATTGACATCGACGAATATAAGGGGCCTGTGGATATAAAGCTTACGGAAGATGACCCGCTGAGGCTTGTGGTCTTCACGGCAGACGATTCTGAAAACCTGAAAGGGCTGAAGATCAGGCTTGACTTCGTCGACGGTGATTTTACTGATGACGGACTGATGTGCAAGTCTTATAGCAGCAGGGATGACAGCAGAGGATATAGACAGAATCTGCTGCAAGAAGCCCATCGGGACAAGACCTTCGTCTATGACCAGAACGAGCATGTCGACTATCTTATCTTTGAAGACCTTGCATGTCCGAGTGAGAATGTAATCAGATTGACAATAGAGAAATAGGATGCAAGAAGGGGCTGATCCAAAAGTCGACGCTTCTGAGACAGCCCCTTCCTCATACCATCAAGAGAATCTGCAAGCTCCTACCCTTGGACAGTGGTGGCTGGTTCTTCCATCTCTCCCGCCAGCTTTATGCCCCAAAGCTCACGCAGCGCGTCGCAGTAGCTCAGGACCCGCAACGTCTCATTCCAGCTCATGTGAGGATCCTCCTTGATGCCCTTCTCCAGACAGTCGGCGACGGACAGGAGCTCGTACTCGTAACCGTTGATCTCCTCTTCGATGTCGATCGTCTCGAGGAGGACTGGATTCCTGTCCCCGGACCAGATCTCGATCTTCTCAGGATTGTTGACGTTGTAGACGTCGATGCGTCCTTCCGTACCGTAGATTATGCCCTTCCTGTCGGACACGGTCTCGGCGTCGGCGAAGATGACCGCCTGACTGCCGTCAGTGAAGCTGATCTGGATCATGTCCCTAAGGTCCACACCCTTGTCGCTCTTCACGCACTGGCCGCACATCGACTCGATGGGCACGCCGTCACGCGCCATGAGGGCGAAGTTCAGCGGGTAGACGCCGATGTCGAGCAGGGCGCCGCCCGCCAGCGAGGGCTCGGCTATGCGGGGCTTGTGGCTGATCTTGTAGCCCAGGTTCGCGCTGATTGTCGTCACGCGCCCTATGCGTCCCGATGCGATGATCGAGTCGATCATCGTGCGCGAGGGCATGTAGCGGGTCCAGATCGCCTCTGCGACGAAGAGGCCCTTCTCCCGTGCCAGGTCGAAGACTTCCCGCGCCTCGGCGGCATTGACGGTGAAGGCCTTCTCGCACAGGACGTTCTTCCCGTTGGAGAGCGCGTCCAGCATGACGGCCTTGTGGTGCGAGTGGGGCACGGCCACGTAGACGAGGTCGACTTCCTCGTCCCTGTAGAGCTCACCGTAGGAGCCGTAGGCCCTTGGCACGCCGAACTCGGCGGCGAAGGCCTTGGCCCTCTCCTCGTCACGCGCGGCGACGGCGACGACCTCCATATGGTCCTTGAGGCGCACCATCGTGGAGCATAATGTGTGCGCAATGTTCCCGCAGCCTACAATTCCGATCCTCATCATTCTCATTCCTCCTTTCTGGCCTTCCTGAGGGCCTTCCTCTCCTGTCTCGCCTTCTTCGCCTCGAGGGCCTCCTTGTACTTCACCGTCGGGATGAAGAGGCGCGCGAAGCGCCCCTCTCCCCTGTTCTTCGTGTAGAAGTAGCCGATGAAGGAGAAGACGAGGGCCCCGATGAAGTTGACGAAGAGGTCCTTCATCGTGTCTATGATGCCTATGTCGAGATAGCCGCCGACGCCCAGCGGAGTCCCATCCTGGAGATAGACCTCAGTTATGCCACTGATCGTCACGATGTTGTTCGAGTGCAAGGGGTCCAGGTCGACCGAGCTGATCGAGTGGACGACGGTGTCCTTCTGCATGTCCAGGCCCATCGTCATGTCGAAGCCGAACTCGATGAACTCCCAGAAGACGGCGACGGTCATCGAGAAGCAGAAGGCGACGAAGGCCAGGAAGAAGGGAGAGAGCGTGAACTTTATCTTCTCGTTGCGGTTGAAGATGTCGCACAGCGAGAAGCCCACTGCCGCGGCGAGGAAGCCCGTCGTCGTGTGCAGCATCGTGTCCCAGAATGGGAAGTTGACGTAGTAGGCGCTCAGCTCACCGAGGATCTCGGCCGCATATATGAAGAGGAGGACTATGATCTCGAGCGTGTCAGGTATGTCTATGTGCCAGTTGTTCTCGATGAACGAAGGGAGCGTCATCAGAACGAGCGTCAGCACACAGTAGAAGACGTTCTCCCAGCTGCGGTTGAAGACCTGGGCTATGAGGATCAGGACGACGGACAGGCGCAGCAGGACATAGACCAGAAAGACGGCCTTGTGCTCCCTGATCTGGCTCGCCAGGCTTTTTGAATGGATCCGCTCCGACTTCCGCATGTCCACAGTCTAGCAGTTTTGGGCGCTCTGTGCCAAACATTTCGCCTGTGCTATACTCGCTTCCAGTTCAAGGAGGATAATCCATGGATCTCATCAATTCCTACAAGACCTTTCTAGACAACGGAAAGACGGAGAGGGAGTGCGTGACCACAGCCCTCGCCATGGCCCAGGCCAAGGCTTTCAGGCCCATCGGGGACTACAAGGAGCTCAAGGCTGGAGACAGGGTCTACGTGACCAACCATGAGAAGTCCGTCGCCCTCTTCGTCATCGGACAGGAGGACATCAGGGGAGGCATCAACTTCGTCACATCCCACATCGACTCTCCCAGGCTCGACCTGAAGATGAAGCCCGTCTACGAGAAGGACGGCGTCGTCTACCTCAACACCCACTACTACGGTGGAATCAAGAAGTACCAGTGGGTCACCATGCCCCTGGCCATCCACGGCGTCATCTTCCGCAAGGACGGCAGCCGCGTCGACGTCATCGCCGGCGAGAAGGAGGACGAGCCCAGCTTCTGCATCAGCGACATCCTGCCCCACATGGCCCAGGAGCAGATGAAGAAGAGCGCAAGCGACTTCATCGAAGGTGAGGACCTCGACCTCGTCGTCGGCCTCGACCCCAAGGGCAAGGACGGCAAGGATGAGGGCAAGGCCGCCATCCTCTCGATCATCGAGAAGGAATGGGGCATCAAGGAGGACGACTTCCTCTCTGCGGAGCTCGAGGTCGTACCCGCCGGCCGCGCCCGCTCACTGGGCTTCGACTCCTCCCTCGTCATGGCCTATGGCCAGGATGACAGGGTGTGCGCCTACACTTCCCTCCAGGCCATCCTCGACCTCGAGGGGATGCCCAAGAGGACGGCATGCACCCTCCTCGTCGACAAGGAGGAGATCGGTTCGACCGGAATGAGCGGGATGGACAGCCAGCTGCTTTCCAACCTCGTCGCCGAGGTCCTCGACAAGTGCGGCTGCTACTCCTCGCTCGCGCTCAGAAGGTGTCTGAGGGACTCGAAGATGCTCTCGAGCGACGTCACTGCGGCCTTCGACCCCTTGCACCCCGAGCTCTACGACCAGAGCAACGCCGCCTACCTTGGCAAGGGAGTCTCCTTCGAGAAGTACACCGGCAGCCGTGGAAAGTCTGGCTCGAGCGACGCGAACCCCGAGTTCATCGCCCACCTGAGGAGGATTTTCGACGAGGCCGGCTTCCCCTGGCAGATGAACGAGATGAGCAAGGTCGACGTCGGCGGAGGCGGAACGATCGCGAAGTTCGCGGCCTGGTATGGCATGGACGTCATCGACTGCGGCGTGCCCGTGCTGAGCATGCACAGCCCTTGGGAGATCACAGCCCTGAGCGACATCGAGAGCGCATACAGCGCCTACGGCGCCTTCTTCAAAGCCTGAGGAAGAGCCCAATCAAGCAAGGACGGCCCGCTACTGGGCCGTCCTTCGTCTCATCACATGTAGAAGAACATCTCGCCGTATGTCGGATAGGGCCACTGGCCCCTGTCCATGATGAGCTCGAGCTCATCGGCGCTCTTTCTGACCTCGTCCATCTGGCTGAGGATTGAGCGCTGGCAGAAGTGGGCGAGGTCGCTTCCCTTGAAGGAGGCCGACTCGTCGATCAGACACTGCAGCCTGTCCGTCGCCTCGACCAGGCTGTCGCACAGGCGGCTGAGCGCTTCGATGCGGCCGCACTCGGCCTTGCATGGCAGGTCCTTGACGGCTTCCCTCCTCGACTGGACAGAGGAGGCCAGAGCACCTGCATAGCGCGAGACTGACGGAACGATCTCCTTGTTGACCATATCGACCAGGGTGACGGCCTCGATGTGGACGGTCTTGCTGTAGATCTCGTTGAGGATCTCGTAGCGGGAGTGCATCTCAACGGAGTTGAAGATCCCGAAGCGGCCAAGCAGGTCGATGTTCTTCTGCAACAGGAAGGTGTCGTAGGCCTCAGGCGAGCTCTTGAGGTTCAGCAGTCCCCTCTTGGCCGCCTCATCGACCCACTCAGGTGCGTAGTTGTTGCCGTTGAAGACGATCCTGCGGTGCTCGACCCAGGTCCTCTTGACCAGGTCCTGGACGGCCTGGTTGAGGTCCTTCGCGTCCTTGAGCTCCTCGTAGAAGTCTGCAAGTGAGGCGGCGACCATGGTGTTGAGCATCGTGTTGGGGTCGGCGACGGAGAAGGAGGAGCCGAGCATGCGGAACTCGAACTTGTTGCCAGTGAAGGCGAAGGGGCTCGTCCTGTTGCGGTCCGTCGTGTCGCGCGGAATGGGAGGAAGGACATGGACGCCGAGCTTCATCTGGCTGCGTCCCCGTCCCGTGACGGCGCTGCCGCTGGCGATGGCCTCGAGGATCTCGGTCAGCTCATCGCCCAGGAACATCGAGATGATGGCGGGAGGTGCCTCATAGCCACCCAGACGCTGGTCGTTGCCGGCGCTCGCCACGCTGACCCTCAGCAGGTCCTGGTACTCATCCACCGCCTTGATGACGGCCACGAGGAAGAGGAGGAACTGGGCGTTGTCCTTTGGGCTCTCGCCCGGCTCCAGCAGGTTGACGCCAGTGTCCGTCTTGAGCGACCAGTTGTTGTGCTTGCCCGAGCCGTTGACCCCCTTGAAGGGCTTCTCGTGCAGCAGGCAGGCGAAGCCGTGACGGTCGGCGACCTTCTTCATCAGCTCCATCATCACCTGGTTCTGGTCGACAGCCACATTCGTCGTCGTGAAGACGGGCGCGAGCTCATGCTGGCATGGCGCCGCCTCGTTGTGGCTCGTCTTGGCGTAGATGCCCAGCTTCCACAGCTCGCGGTCCAGGTCCTTCATGTAGGCGGAGACGCGGGTGCGCAATGCGCCGAAGTAGTGGTCGTCCAGCTCCTGCCCTCTTGGAGAGCGGGCCCCGACCAGGGTCCGGCCCGTGTAGATGAGGTCCTTGCGCCTCTCGTAGTCCTTCTTGTCGATGAGGAAGTACTCCTGCTCGGCACCAACTGTAGTGATCACCCGCCTGACGTCCTCTTTGCCGAAGAGGTGCAAGAGCCTCACGGCCTCCTCGCTGATCGCCTCCATGCTCCGCAGCAGCGGCGTCTTCTTGTCGAGGACCTCGCCGGAGAAGGAGCAGTAGGCTGTGGGGATGCACAGCGTCTCGTCCTTGATGAAGGCGTAGCTCGTCGGGTCCCAGGCCGTATAGCCGCGCGCCTCGAAGGTCGCCCTGATGCCGCCAGAGGGGAAGGATGAGGCGTCGGGTTCGCCCTTGATCAGCTCCTTGCCGCTGAACTCCATCAGGATGCGGCCGCCTCCGGCCGGCGTGATGAAGGCCTCGTGCTTCTCGGCCGTGATTCCCGTCATGGGCTGGAACCAGTGCGTATAATGGGTGGCGCCGTTCTCGAGGGCCCAGCACTTCATCGCATGGGCCACGCTGTTGGCTATGTTCAGGTCGAGGTCCTTGCCCTCGCCCACAGTCTTCTTCAGCTGCCGGTAGACATCCTTCGGCAGACGCAGCCTCATGGCTTCGTCATTGAACACGAGACAACCGAAATAGGACGCGACATCTTCCATACGAAAAACCTCCAGCTCATTCCAGAGCAACAAATTGCAACAGAATTAGATAACTTGTCCATTCTAGCAGGAAAAGCGGGCTTGGCCAATCGGGAGGAGACGGGAGGTGCCAAGTGGAGGCGGACAGCTCGAGACAAGCGGAATTATAACCTTGCAACAGAATGAATTACACACACAAAAACTGAATAACCAAACATTTTTGACCTTCTTTGTCGATTATCAAAAATCCAACAAAAACCCATAACTTTGTACAATTTTGTACAGAATGTATGTTTTGTTGCCTATATCCGGCTCCCGAAGCCCTTCTGTATACTTTAATCACTATGAGCAACAACAGGAAACCGGTCTGGAAAAGGGTCATGAAATACCTGGCCTTCATCGTGGTCATCGCAGCGGCCGTCATCGGCCTGAACCTCTTCTTCACCTCGCGTGAGGTGCCCACATACGAGAGCCCGCTCAGGAGCGTCACGACGACGAGGGCCGAACAGCGCGACATCACACAGAGCATCACGCTTTCAGGCTACGTCATGAGCGACTCGATGGTCCCGGTGGTCCCCTTCGTCAGCGGAACCATAGAAGAGTACAACGTGAAGGCGGGAGACGTCGTCAGCGAGGGACAGGTCCTCGCCGTGATCGACAAGAGGCCCTACGAGCTCCAGCTCACCCAGGCCCAGGCCGCTCTGGACGCCTACGAGAGCTCATACGAACGTCTGGTCAAGCTCAATGGAATCGGCGCCGCCAGCGACCAGGACCTCGAGACGGTCCGCGCCCAGATGCAGGCCTCCCAGGCCCAGCTCGAGCTGGCCCAGCTCCAGCTCTCATACACCGACGTCACGGCCAGCATCGACGGGACCGTCATCATGGCGGACCAGAGCGTGGGAAGCATAGGCAACAGCCAGACACCCGTCGCCATCATCGCCGACACCGACCACCTGTCGCTGAGCATAGCGGTTCCCGAACGCTGGTACAGCCTCCTGGCCGGCAATGAGGAACTCTCCGTCACCGTCACAAGCAAGGTGACGGGAGCCACGAGCACAGCCAGCGTCGTCTCCATCGCACCCTACATCGACCCGACGACGAAGAGCTTCACGCTCAAGGTCTCGATCGACGACCCCGCCCCCTTCACCGTCGGAATGTACGCCGACGTCGAAATCGTCTACGCCACGGCCGAGGACGTGTGGGCGCTGAGCGAGGACGTGCTCAAGGCGGACGGCTCGCTCTACTACGTCGAAGGCGACACGGCCCACTACATCGCGCCTCAGGACTGGACGATCTCTGACGGCTGGTTCATCGCCCCGGCCGGCTATGAGGACGCAACCTTCATCATCGACGGCCAGAACAGCGTCCTGGACGGCGAACGCGTCACTGTGAAGGAGAACTGAGTTGAAGAGCGCCAGAATCGCAGTAAGACATCCTGTCTACATCACAATGATACTCATAGCCCTGGTGCTCTTCGGCCTGCTGTCATTGGGCAGCATGAACGTCGAGTTCGTCAGCGGCATGAACATGCCCACCGTAATCGTCTACACCATCTACCCCGGCGCCAGCGCCGAGGAGGTGGAACGTGGCGTCATCGACGTCATGGAGGAGAACTTCACCACATTGCCAAACTTCTCGTCCATGACATCGAACGCCTACGCCAACGTCGGA
This sequence comes from Candidatus Aphodenecus pullistercoris, assembly GCA_017694495.1. Lineage (GTDB taxonomy): Bacteria > Spirochaetota > Spirochaetia > Sphaerochaetales > Sphaerochaetaceae > Bullifex > Bullifex pullistercoris. The sequence goes on along the minus strand of JADIMU010000057.1, from coordinate 34,372 downwards.
GTCATCCAGATCCAGTTCGCCGACGGCGTCGACGCATACGACATGCTCGACGAGGTGCGCAACCGTCTGGACGAGCTTGCAGACAGCATGCCCGCAGGCATACAGGGCTCCCCGATGGCCATCGTCGGCGGCACCGAGATGCTCCCGATCTTCTCCTTCACCGTCGAGGCCGGCGAGGACCTCGCCGCCACGACGAGCTACGTCAACGACGTCCTCGTGCCCCAGATCACGAGGCTCGACGGCGTGAGCACGGTCTCCGTCTCAGGAGGCAGCCAGGTCGAGCTCGTCGTCACACTCGACACCCAGGAGCTGGCCGACAGGGGCATCTCGGTCCTCCAGGTCTACCAGATCCTCGGCTACAGCAACACCAACCTGCCTCTCGACACGACCACCTACAACGGCCAGTCCGCCTCGCTGCGCTTCGACGGCGAGTACGAGAGTCTGGACGACATCCGCAACCTGACCATAGGAGCCGGCGAGGACGGCACCCTGGTCCACCTGTCGGACGTCGCCACCGTCGAGCTCGTCGCAAGCGAACCCGACACTGTCATCAAGAACGACGGACGCCAGATCATCCAGGTCGACATCTCCAAGCGCAGCGACGGCAACACCGTCGCCATCGCCCAGAGCGTCAAGGACATCCTGGCAAGAGAGGAGGCCGCGATGAACGGCGGCGTCCACTTCAACGTCATCGCAGACGACTCCAGGACGATCAGCGCCTCGCTGGCGGCCGTCATCGAGTCGGGAATCATGGGCGTCATCGTCGCAGTCCTGGTCATCTTCCTGATCCTGGGCAACATCCAGGCGACGCTTACGATCGCGATCTCGATGCCGCTGTCGATCTTCTTCACCTTCATCGCGATGAAGGTCACCGGCGTCACGATCTCCCTGATGTCCATCAGCGGTATGGTCGTCGCACTGGGCGCCATCGTCGACGGCTCCATCGTCATGCTGGAGCAGATCTACAAGCACTGGCAGACGCGCAAGGACGGCAAGGCCCTCTACACGGTCAACCAGGCCATCTTCAAGGGGGCCGACGAGGTCGGCGTCTCCATCCTCGGCTCCGTCATCACGACGGTCATCGTCTTCGTCCCCATCCTATTCATCCAGGGCCTTGGTGGCCAGATCATGAGGGACGTCGCGCTGACCTTCATGTTCGCCCTGACGGCCAGCTGCATCGTCGCCCTGGTCATCATCCCCTACCTGCTCAAGAAGCTGCTGAAGGAAGACCACAGGAAGATCACGGACAACGTCATCACAAGGACCATGGACAGGATCACGGCCGCCTACGGAAGGGCCGTCTCCTGGGTCCTGAGGAACCGCAAGTTCGTAATCCTGATCTCCATCGTCGTCCTGGTCGTGACCGTCTGGGCCATCGTCCAGCTCGGCATCGCATTCATCCCATCGACGGACAACAGTGAGTTCTACGTCAACCTCTACTTCCCCTCCTCCAACTCGGCTGAGGAGAACGAGGCCAAGCTCGACCAGGCCGAGGCCATCGTCAGAGGGCTCATCCCGGAGGTCCAGACCGTCGTCACGACGCTCGGACAGACCAGCGGCCTGAGCTTCACATCGACCGGCTCCAACGGCTCGATCAGGGTCATCCTTCCGCCCGTCGCCGAACGTGACGAGGGACGTGACGTGCACACCCTCATGGCCATCGTCAAGGAGGAGCTCGACCGACAGATGGTCGATACGGACGTCGAGGTCCTCAACGGAGGCTTCGACAACCTGGTCAGCTACGTCTCCGGCGGTGGCGGCTACGGCATCACGCTGGTCAGCGAGGACCAGGAGCTGCTGTACAGCGAGGCGCAGAGGATCGCGGCACATCTGGAGAGCGATCCTGAGGTCTACTCCGTCACAATGGACTCCTCCTACGACTCCTACTCCGCCGTCATCAAGGCATCAAACGACATGCTCTCCTCGCTCGGCCTGACGAGCTACGAGGCGGGCACGACGACAGCCATCCTCTTCAACGGCATGGACAGCGGCGTCTACACGGATCCTGCGACCGGTGAAAGGTACGACATAAAGCTTAGAAGCGACGTCATGGGCCAGCCCATCGACGCCAACACGCTGGCCAGGCTGCATGTCGTCTCCTCGACTGGAGCAGACGTGAGCTACGCATCCATCGCCGACCTCCAGGTCGAGAACACTGTCAGCCAGATCAACCACACCGACAGGGCGAACACTATCACGCTGAACGCGGCCATCACGACGGAAGACTCCTCCAGGATCGAGCGCAGGCTCGATGAATACCTCAGGCAGTACCCGCTCGCGGACGGCGTCACGACCCAGACGGGAGGCGTCGGCACCCTGATCGAGGACATCATGGTCCCAATCGTCAGCGCCATGTTGATCGGCTTCTTCCTCGTCTTCATGGTCATGGTCTTCCAGTTCGAGCGCTTCGACCAGCCTCTGGTCGTCATGCTGACCATACCCTTCTGCTTCATCGGCGTCTCACTCGGCCTGATGGCCTTCGGAAGCACGCTGAACCTGCTGTCGATGCTCGGCGTCATCACACTGGGAGGAACGGCCGTCAACAACGGCATCATCCTCTTCGACTACACGAACATGACGCTCAAGCGCAAACGCATGGCGGCGATCGAGGAGAAGTACGCGATCAAGGCGGACGAGGACACTGTCCTCTACGGCAGACTGGACTACGCGACTGAAAGGCGCATCCTCGCCGAATCGATCATCGAGTCGGCGATGAACAGGCTCAAGTCCATCCTGATGACCACGCTGACCACGATGATGGGTGTCGTCCCGATGTCGCTGGCCACAGGAGAAGGCAGCGAGATCTACGCCTCCCTCGGCCAGGCCATCGCCGGAGGACTCTTCGCGACGACGGTCATCTCGCTCTTCGTCCTGCCCGTCATCTACTACACCCTCGAGAGGCGGAAGATCCGCCGCGCCTACGGCAAGGGACGCAAGGACGCAAAGAGCATGGAGGTGGCAAGATGAGAACATTGAGAAAGACGATCGTTGCATTCATGCTGGCCCTCTGCCTCCTCCCCCTGGCGGCAGAGGAAGGCACAAAGCTGACCTACGATGACCTCAAGGACTCCCTGACGCTCAACAACCCGGACATCCTCCAGGCCATCGAGGACCACAGGACGGCAAGCCTGGACGTCAAGGACGCAAAAGCCAACTACCACCCCCAGATCAGCTACACTCTGGCAGGAAGCTATGTATACAACCATCAGGTGATGCCGATGCCTGTAAAGGATATGGCATCAGACATGATGCAGGATGCAGCTACAGCTATACTTGGTGACTATGCAGGACTGATTGATCTGAACGATTTTGGACTCGCCATCACACCACCAGGATACACACAAGGGGGATCACTAATTCCAATAACGTTTGGCTCCATGATTGACATGTTGCCTGACAACTACGACTTCGCCATCGACACCAACGCCCCCTACTTCAACGCCCAGCTGTCCCTCGTCCAGCCCATCTGGACCTGGGGCAAGATCGGCGCAAGCGTCGACATGTACGAGGAGATCGAGCAGGCAATGGCCTTGCAGATCACAGACACCGAGATGCAGCTCGACGTCCAGCTCAAGGCCTACCTGGCAAGCCTGTACTACCTTGAGCAGATCGACGGCATCCTCGCCGAGATGGAAAGCGACGCGGCCGAGCTCGTAGCTCTGGCGGAAGGAAGCAGCGAGACTGGCATCATGCTCGCCACAGACGCAGCCGAAGCCCGCCTCACGGCCCGGCAGCTGGAGCTTTCCCGCACCCAGATCCAGAACCAGATCTCGACCATCCTTGTCAGCCTCGAGAACATGACAGGCATCGAGGACATCACGCTCGAGTCGATCGACTTCACCCCGGACGAGGCCTTCTTCATGGAGATCGCCAATGCCGACAGGAACCTTCTTGAAGTGCAGGCGACGAGCAACAGCAGCCTCAACATGCAGATGCTCAACCACATGCTGAGCGCCACCGAATCTGCGAAGAGTGCCGCCGACCGCTCGATGTACTGGTTCCCCGACATCGCACTGTCTGTGAGCGCCAACTACACGGCTCCGATGAACTCCAACTGGGTCTCCCAGTCCGGCTGGGGTGTGACGGTCGCCGTCGGCATCCAGGGCTCAATCTGGGACGGAGGCAAGAAGCTGAACGACCAGGACAGGGCCGAGAGCGCCGTCGCCAGCGCCCAGATCGCCCGCACGGAGGCTGTCAACACGATAAAGTCGACGCTGAACGACAACTTCACCTCAATCGACCTCGCGCTTGCGAACATCAGCTACCAGGATGCCAACATCGCACTCCTGGAAGAGGAGCTGTCCAACGAGGAGCTCAAGCTCGAGCTCGGTGCCGGATCGAGGAGCGATGTCCTCCAGAAACGCATAGAGCTTGGCCAGGCACGCATCGAGCGCCTGACGAACTGCATCACGCTGGCGGCCAGCGCCTACACCGTGGAATACATGACTTCCTACACAGGACAGTGATGTGCATCGCATCCGCTGGCAGGGGCGTCCTCCGGGACGCCCCTCTTCATTTCATCCACGTCCACAACTTTTTCCTCCCACGACAGACAATTCAATGGTAGAATGTCAACAGACGTCCACTATCGTCCATGAGAGGGGAATATGAAAAAGACACTTCTGACACTCATTCTGATCATTCTCGCAAGCACAGCGGTCTTCGCCGACGACGTCGATGTGGAGAAGCCCATTCCCTCACGGGGAACCTTCTCGATCGGTGCTGGAGTCGACTTCAGGAGCATCGGAGAACCTGAGCAGACGGCAGTCTTCCAAGGCGTGCTAAGAGCCAGACAGCGCTTCTTCCTACGCTTCATTCAGACCTACGAAGTCCTGGGGGTCGGTTATGCCTGGCAGCTTCCAGAGTTCCATGAGAAGGACATCCCAGCCGACTTCGCAGGAGGCTTCGGCGCAAACATCGACATCATGGACAGCCTGAACCTCTTCATCGGATTGGGTCTGGACTTGTTCATGGTCTCTGGCATCGATGACACGATAAGCGATCTGGACATGGCCCTCTACTACGAAATCATGCTCCAGCTGTCCTACTACTTTGCACAGAACATGGGCGTGTCTCTGACAGTCGAGCCTCTCTTCCTGGCCAGCGCACTGAATGACGACAACAGCCTCGTCGAGGGCATGAGGTACGGCGTCAAAGCCGACATCTCCTTCATCTTCAGATACTGATTCCATACGGGGAAATTAGGGTCAGATGCACAGACGCCGCCCGGCGCGATGCCGGACGGCGAATCTCCCTCGATTCCCTCAACACACCATTCAGGCGCCCCTCTCAAGGCTCTTCATAGGAGGTGATTCCGGCTGGACAGGAGGGAGGACATGTCCGACAGCCTCCTCGAAGCTGCTGACGTATGTGAGGCGCACATCGGGAAGCAGCGCGGGAGGAAGCGCGTCCACATCCCGGCGGTTGGCCTCGGGAAGCACGATCTCACGGGCACCCTGGCGGCTGGCCCCGACCAGTCTGGCCAGAAGGCCACACACAGGCAGCACGCACCCCTTCATCGAGAGGCCTCCCATGACTGCAAGCTGCGGCGGCACCGCCTTGCCAAGCAGGTCCGAAAGGATGGCCAACGCTACAGCCAGAGCCGAGGACGCCCCACTCATGGAGATTCCATGGACAAAGTTCACGCCCACTCGCCCAAGATGGGTGAAGAGCTCTTTGTCCGCATAGCTGTCGACCAGCTCGACTGCCACCATGACAGCCTCCTTCACGTCGTATGCGACATCACCAAGAATCCTCACGTCAAGCAAGGGACAGGGCGCGTTGCGCACCTCGACAGGAAGCATGGCGCCCATGCCATCGGCAAGGCCTATCGCATTGACGATTCCTGCTTGCACGGAAAGCCCCTCAGGGATGAGTGCAGCCCTCGTGCGTCCACCAAGAACAGCCTCGACGTCGCCGCTGCTGACGACAAGGCTCCTCAGCCTGGGCCGGTGCGCGATCTCGCGCGCCTTTGCCGACCAGATCCTGTCGACAGCCCTTGCTATGGGGCGCACCGAAGAATCCTGGCCTCCACTGAGCAGCACGAGGCGCTCGAGCGATCCAGGCGCGAATTTCAGCTTGCACTTCGCCTTCACATTGCGCCTGTCCACAAGACGCTGTGCTACAGCCACCAGCTCACCGAAGCCGTAGCGGTCCATCTCGAAGACCGTCAGCCTGTCCAGAAGGGGCTCTGGGATGCCCTCCAGCTTGTTGGCCGTGAAGATGTACCAGGCGTGGGAAGCATCAAAGGGAAGCATGAGGAAGGCATCCGTGAATGAAGCCGCGCGCTCCTGTTGGAGGAGGTCCATGAAGACGGAGTCCGCCCTCGAGTAGCGGTTCTCGCTGCCGACCTTGTCCAGCTCGTCGAAGATGATGATCGGGCTCAGGGAAGCAGCCTGGATGAAGGCGGAAGCGATGGATCCGTAGCCGGCCCTGCTCCAGCCCTGATCGTTGCCGCCAAGCTCGAAGGCCGCCGACTTGCCAGCCATCGGAATGATGCTGTGGCCATGGCCGCACAGGGCCGAGGCGAGCGAGACGGAAAGGCTCGTCTTGCCGCATCCGGGCGGGCCTACAAGCAGGACAGGATGGGGCGTCGTGCCATCGAGGGCTGAGGCCGCCAGCTCGTCGAGGAGGAAGTCCTTCAGTCGGCCAAGGCCCTCGTGGCTCTCATCCATGGCCACCCTCGCCTTCTCTACGTCCTCCAGACGGAAGGCGGGACAGGGAAGGTCCAGGAGGCGCCATACGGCACCAAGCCGCTTCGAAAGGATCCGGCATCCATCATTGTCCAGCGTGACGTCGAGCGCCGAATCGAGCGAGCGAAGGAAGAGGGAACGCGTAGATGCGTCCATCATGGCCGTCTCCAGCCGCCCCTCAAGCTTCCTCCGCGCCACCTCCAGCGACCGACTGTCGCTGATGGTCGGCAGGCCGTCGTCCAGGGAGAGGGAATCATCCCCCTCATCGTCATCGACATCCAAGGCCATGACTTCATCCCAGATTCTGGCATAGTCCTCGCCGCTCAGCTTGTCGGCAAGGCCCCTGATGATGCCTGCAAGCCTGATGTGTTCGTTCAGGTCCATCACACACACTCTCCCTGTGGACGACATGACAAGGCTGGGGACGGACAGACCCCGGGCCATGGCCATGGTCCAAATCGCATGCGATTTCCCTCATCGGGACGGAAGCCACCTCCTCAGGTCAGCTTCCAGACTGTTTCGGATTGTCGGCAGGCCCTCCCCCAAAGGCCCCGTGCAAAGCGTAAAGGATCAGTCACAGAGGACATCCATCGAACTCAGTTTTTTGCGCAAAAAGTGATTTAATATAATGGCATAAAACCGAGAAAAAATCAAGTAAGATGTTTGAATTGCAGGAATAATCTTACAGATTTGCCACCAAATCAGCTGAAAGCCTTCTTCAACGCCTCAATCCGCTGCGCGAGCATGGTCCTTGCCGTCCTGGACGACTCGAGGACATCATAGCCGTGGCACGCTCCCTCGACCAGGTGGCACTCGACACTCACATGGTGCTCCTCAAGGCGGGATGCGAAGACGAGGGCCTCGTCCCTGAGGCAATCGAAGCGCGCCGCCTCGATGTAGGTCGTCGGCTGATGGCTGAAGTCGTCCAGCTCAGCCGGATTCTCGAAAGCGGAGGAGCCTGACAGCAGGATGGACCACATCCGTCTGGACAGGCGGGAGTTCCACGCCGGCGAGTGGGTGAAATCCTTCATCGATGCCGTCTCCATCCGCCTGTCGAGGACAGGATAGACGAGCATGAGGAAGCCTATGGCGATGCCATTGCGTCCGGCCCAGGTGGCCAGCGACTGGGCGATCATTCCACCTGCGCTGTCGCCCCCGATTGCAATGCGCTTCGCCTTCGGTGCGACATGGGTGAGCACTTTGACTGCATCCTCGAGCTGTGCCGGCCAGGGAAAGCGGTCGCTCGTGCGGTAGTCGACTGCGAGGACGGGGATGCCGGCTCCAAGGGCATAGCGCATGCACTTGCGCCTGAGATAGGGAGCCGCCTCGAGGAAGAAGCCCCCACCGTGGAAGTAGACGAGGATGTCGCCATCCCCGACCCCTTCTGGTCTATAGAGTGTCACCTTCACACCATCGATGTCGCCACGCCTCACCTCCATGCCCTCAAGCGGTTTTCCGCCTGGCATATGGCGTATGACAGAGTTCGCGAAACGGAGTACTGGCCGTCGGACAAGGAAGAGTGGATAGGAAAGGGGCGCGAGGATCCTCAGCCCCCTGTCCAGCGGATAGCGGCGCATGCGCAGGGTGGCGTAGACGACGATGATGGCGACAAGAAGACAGACCAGGATCAGCACCATCTCAGCACCTTGGGGATTGCGATGTACATCACGGCCCACAATGCTGCCGCGATGAAGGGGATGGCAAGCACGTACCAGCCACCCACAATGCCTTCCAGGAAGGAGAGCGGATTGCCACCCTCCCCTCCGTTCAGGAAGAAGAAGTTCGTGTCCAGCGTGGCGTTGAGACAGACGGCCAGAATGACCGCAAGGGCCAGAGGGGCTATCCAGAAGCGCAGGCGGGAGAAGCGGGGCCTCCAGCCACCAGCCAGCAGCATCATGGGGTAGCACACGAGCAGGATGTGGATCGAGAAGCTGTGGATCGACTCCCAGTTCATGCAAGGCAGCATCGTCCAGTTGGGGAAGATGAGGGCCATGAGGGCCGCAGGCAGGCCCAACGCGTAGAGGTATTCGGCCACGGCATCATTCGGCCTTATGGCATGGGCCAGAATGACGAAGACGGACAGGGAGCACAGGTGGAGCGGAAGGAAGGACCAGTCCCACTGCCCCGTCGGGATGGTGATGACGTACTTGACGATCTCATCGGCCAGTATCAGACCAGCGACGAGACGCAGAAGATACCGCCTTCCAGCTTCCGTGCTGCGGCGGAAGGTGATGCACATGATGGCGATGAAGAGCGCTCCGGCGGCCAGCCAGGCTATGTGTCCGAGTGACCAGGCGCCCATGCCCAGGCCTTCCCCTATCGTGAACTTCGTACTGAGAAAACTGTCCATCCACTCCTCCAAAATGGCCCACAGGCGCCCTGCAGGTCTTGAAGCGGTTTCCATTGTGGATGGAAAATCCAGTCATGGAAAGTGTCGACAGGGTAACATTGAGCCCATTTGACGGCTTCGGCCACGGTTTTGTAGACAGTCGCCACCTCGCCCCCGGGGAGGACGAGAACAGACTGCGCTTCACCCAGGTTCCCCAAGACGGCTACCGCCAGCTGACTGAGGAAGAGATACAAAGGCTGAAGGCGAACGGCAACAGCGCCGCCGACTGGAGCGAGATCCTCGTCAAGGACCCATTCGATCCGGCGACTGTGAGGCGCAACAGCTTCTCGGGCCTCGTCAGGCTCGGTCCCTTCGTGCGCCAGCTGGTGGGCTTCCACGACTTCTTCGTCGAAGTCGGCGTCACAGACTCACGTCTGGTCAGCTGCGACATCCTCTCCAACGCTGCCGTACACAACTGCCCCTACATAAGCCACTACATCATCGGCGAGGAGTGCATCGTCTACCGCGTCGGCGAGCTGCAGACGACGGACCATTCCAAGTTCGGCGTCGGCATAGTCAAGGAGGGAGAGGACGAGGACGTGCGCGTCACGATCGACGTCATGAACGAGGCGGGTGGACGCGAGATCCTCCCCTTCGTCGGCATGAACTCGGCCGACGCCTGGCTGTGGGCCAAGCACAGGGGCCGACCGGTCCTGATGGAACGCCTCAAGGCCTTCACCGAGGCCACAGCCACAGCGAAGCGGGGCCTCTACGGAACAGTCGGCCGCCACAGCGTCATCAAGAGCTGCCACATCATCAAGGATGTCGCCTTTGGCGAAGCATGCTACGTCAAGGGATGCAACAAGCTGAAGAACCTCACAGTCGACTCCAGCCAGGAGGAGCCCACCCAGCTGGGCGAAGGCATAGAGCTCGTCAACGGCATCGTCGGACGCGGCAGCCGCGTCTTCTACGGAAGCAAGGCGATCCGCTTCGTCATGGGGACGCACTGCTCTCTGAAGTACGGAGCCCGTCTGATCCACTCCTACCTCGGCGACAACAGCACGATCAGCTGCTGCGAGGTCCTGAACAACCTGATCTTCCCCTTCCACGAAGAGCACCACAACAACTCCTTCCTCATCGCTTCCCTCGTCATGGGCCAGAGCAACATGGCCGCCGGCGCCACGATAGGAAGCAACCACAACAGCAGGAAGAACGACGGCGAGCTTGTGGCGGGACGCGGCTTCTGGCCGGCCCTTGCGACCAGCGTGAAGCACGACAGCCGCTTTGCCTCCTTCGTCCTCCTGTCCAAGGGCGACTACCCATACGAACTGGACATCCGCATGCCATTCAGCCTGCTGTCCGACAGGGGACAGCGCCAGCTGATTCCCGCCTACTGGTGGATGTACAACCTCTACGCCCTGGCGAGGAACGCCTGGAAGTTCTCCGTGCGCGACAAGCGCCGCGACAGGAGCGTGGCCATCGTGACGGACTTCCTCGCTCCGGACACGGCAGGAGAGATCATCAAGGCAATAGACTTGCTTGAATACTGGAGTGGTGTGGCCATCCTGGGCCGCGGCGCCGACAGGGATGAGGCTGCAAGGCAAGGGCGCGAGGCGCTCAAGGCAGGCATCAAGGTCCCAGTCATCGCCTACGACATGGAGAACAGCCGGCTCGGAGTGCGCATCCTCAAGGCCAGCGAAGGCTGGACCTCATACCATGAGATGCTCCTCTTCTACGGCATGAAGACGGTCAGCGACTGGGCGAGGGAACGAGGAGAGAGCTTCTCACAAGTTCTGAAGACACATCCAGACGCTGTCCTGGAGGACTACGTCAACCTGGGAGGTCAGCTCACGCCCAAGCATAGGCTCGAGGAGCTCATGGACGACATCGAACAGAGGAAGGTCCGCTCCTGGGACGAAGTCCACGCGTGCTACACTCAGCTCGCATCCCTCTATGCGGAGGACAGGCTGAACAACGCAATAGCAGTGCTCGAATGGCTGGCACACAGGCGCGGGAGGAAGATCGAGGACCTGTATGGAGAATGGGACAGGAAGTGCATTGGACTGAGCGGCTACATCCACGACCAGGCCCTCTCCTCCAGGAAGAAGGACTACGAGAGCCCCTTCAGGCACCTGACCTACGACGACGAGGCTGAGCGGCTGGCCGTCCTGGGAAAGGAGCCTGATGAAGTGCCCTTCCCTCTGCCATGCTACATTGGAGTGTCCTGGGCCTAGGCCGAAGCCAGGTCCTTGCGCTTCGTGTGGAAGTAGTAGGGTATCTGGAAGGCGAGCATGCACACCCAGCCGATGGCGCAGGCCCAGCATATGCCCACGATGCCAAGGTAGGGAACGAGGACGAAGGTGAAGATGACGCGCAGCGAAGCCTGTATGCATGTGCCCCCAAGCGTCGTCTTCATCTTGCCCACTCCACGGAAGAAGCCCTGGATGCCGTTCGTGAAGGCGGGGAAGATGTAGAGGAAGGCCATCGTGAAGAGGTAGCGCTCACCTTCCGCGATGACGGCCTCGGAACCTTCTCCGCTGATGAAGAGGTGCATCAGGACCTTGTTCAGCGCCAGGACGACGCTTGCGAGGATGAGGAAGTAGACCGTCTCGATCAGCATGCCACGCGCGAAGCCCTTATAGGCCCTCTCCTTCTTGCCTGCGCCCCGGTTCTGGGCGATGAAGGTCGTCATCGCATGGCTTATGTTCTGCTCGGGCGTATAGGCGAAGTCGTCGATCTTCGTACAGGCGTTGTAGGCGGCGATCGTCGCGACGCCGAGGGAGTTCACAGCGCCCTGGATCATGAGCTTGCCTATGGGCTGGACGCTCTGCTGGAGCGCTGTGACGGCACCATAGGAGAGCGTCGTCGCCAGCATCTGGCGGTCGACTTTGAGCTCTCTGGGGCGCAAGGCCAGCTGCGGGACGCGGCGGTAGATGTAGATGAAGCACAGCAGGGCCGAAAGGACTTCGGAGACCGTCGTAGTCATGGCCGAACACATGATGCCGAAGCCGAAATGGCCGATGAGGACGAGGTCCATCAAGGCATTGAGCACGCTCGTCGCCATCAGGAACTTCAAGGGCGTCTTCGAATCCCCCACACTCTTCAGGGCCTGGGAGAGCGCATTGTAGAAATAGGTGAATGGCACACCGATGAAGACGACTGACAGGTACGTGGCAGTCATGTCGTGTATCGATTCCGGGACGTTGAGCAGCCTCAGCAAAGGATGGATGAAGATGATGCCAAGCGCCGTCAGGACGAGGGAGAGTACGGTGCCGCTGACGAGCAGCGTAGACAGCTCACGTTTGAGCCGGTTGCCGTCTCCGCTTCCGAAGTAGTTCGACATGAGGACGCCGGCTCCGATGCATATCCCGCTGATGCCGAGGATCAGGATGTTCATGACGGGGCCGGCCATACCTGTGGCCGCCAAGGCGTCGGCGCCAAGGAAGTGTCCTGCAATCATGCTGTCGACAGCGTTGTACGCCAGCTGGAAGAGGTTGCCCAGGACCAGTGGTATGGTGAAGCCCACCAGCTGTCTGACGATGTCGCCCTTTGTCATGTCATGCGTGGCCATGAGCGCATCTTAGCACCCATGCACCACTGGCACAAGGAAGGATTCCGTGATGAAAATGGACTCTAGAGTTCGAGGTAGTGCTGGTCGCTGTGGAGGAAGTTGAGAATGGCGGCAAGGACCTCATCGCATTTCTCCTCGTCCTTCCTCATCGCCCTGACTGTGCACTCCCAGATGACGAGCTGTCTGACTCCAGCCTCCTCAAGGCGCCGCCTCGTCTCTCCGTCCCGCTCCCTGTTGCGTGTGATTTTCGCCACCCAGAAGTCGGTGTTGCTCTTGGGCACTCTGTAGTAGCGGCAGCCTTCGTGGCCATGCCAGAAGCAGCCATTGATGAAGATCGCAGTGGAGTACTTCGCAAGGTAGATGTCCGGCGAACCTGGCAGGCGGCGTACAGAGGTCCTGTAGCGCAGCCCATGATGCCACAGCAGATGGCGCACGAAGACCTCAGGTCCAGTATCCCTACCCCGGATCGCAGCCATCGTCCTGTGCCTGTCGGCGGCGCTCATGACATCCATGGCTGAAGCATGTGGCAACATGAAGCCTCTGGTCAATCGCAGAAACGCAAAGAGGGCCAGGTCACCCCAGCCCTCAGCGTCATGGAAAACCGATTACCAGGGGGTGATCAGCCTCATGTCGATGTCATCCACTGCATTCTCAATAGTGCGAGACTCATCATCCACAACGCTGGTGACGACAACATCAACTTCTATGGTGAATTCGAGAGTTGTGTCACCAGGAATACATCGGGTCTTTGGCAAGAGCCGCCGCAATGGAGAAGCTGATCTCGTTCCTTAAAATCGGAGCGGACAGCAAGCGCCTTTCAGCGCCGAACTCAAATTATATTTTACTACAGTGAAAGGAGTAAGCCAACTTGGTTTAGCTTTTCACGGCATTTTGGTTTAGCTTTTCACGCTATTCTGGTTTTGCTTTTCTTGATGGACTGTCTGCTTCCAGAATGACGGCACAGTGCAACAGAAACAGTAGAAATGCAGCAAAGTGGAAACAGATTTGATAAGATTTCTGTAATATGCATTGGGAATGCATTTCTGAGCCATTTTCGTATCTTTATTCATTCCTTATGCACATGTCATTCCGTTTTAGACTTGACAAGTGGGCCTTTTTCCTTGATAGTGGAATCGTCGCCCGGTCTTTTGTTCACGCATCTTCATCATTGACAACGACATATTCCAGGCGCATAAAAAACCAAGGGAGGAAAGGGAGAATTATGAGGAAAACAATCGCAATCGCACTTGCGCTTCTCACCGTACTCGCAATGCCCCTCATCGCAGGCGGCGCCAGCGAGAGCGGATCGACACTTCGCTTCGGCACAGGCGGTGACCAGGGCACCTACTACGGCTTCGGCAACGTCCTGGCGCAGAGGATCTCGTCGGAGACCGGCACGAGCGTAGTCGCCGTCGTCAGCGCAGGCAGCCAGGACAACATCGAGATGATGGACATGGGCAGCTACCAGCTCGGCTTCGTCCAGACGGACGTCATGAGCTACGCCTACAACGGCACCAACCTCTTCGCCGAGATGGGCGCCATCAGCGACTTCTCCACAGTGGCGGCCCTCTACCTCGAGCAGGTCCAGATCGTCACACTCGACCCTGAGATCAAGACGGTCGCAGACCTGGCCGGCAAGACGGTCTCCATCGGCTCGTCCGGTTCCGGCGTCTACTACAACGCCCTCGACATCCTGGCAGCCTACGGCCTCACTGAGGACGACATCAACCCGACCTACCAGAGCTTCGGCGACAGCGTCGATGCCCTCCAGGACGGCAAGATTGACGCGGCCTTCGTCGTCGCCGGCGCCCCGACAGTCGCCGTCTCGACGCTCGCCACGACCCACAAGGTCTACCTCGTCTCCATCGATGACGAGCACATGGACATCCTCCTCGACGCCTCGCCCTACTACACGCCCGTCACGATCGCCAGCTCCGTCTACGGAACCGCCGAGGACTGCCAGAGCGTCGCAGTCGGAGCCGTCGTCATCGCACGTGACGATGTCAGCGAGGACGCAGTCTACGATGTCGTGAGCACAATCTTCAACGACAAGGACGCCATCGCGCAGAGCCACGACAAGGGCAACGAGCTCGACCTGGCCTTCGCGACCTCGATCACGACAGTGCCATACCATCCGGGAGCCGCGAAGTACTTCGCCGAGCAGGGCATTGAAGTGCCTGTGAAGTAAGGTTCCATCAGGAAACATCTTCATGGGGGGCTGTCGCTGGCAGCCCCCTTCCTTTGACGACAGGAGAGACATTTTGAGCAAGAAGGACAAAGAAAAGGAATACATCCACGACGACTCCGTCGGAACCATGGCCGATGTCGAGGCCGTAATGAAGAAGTACGACAGGGAGTCGAACACCAGAATCTGGGAAGGCTGGCAGAAGACAGTCATCCACTACATCATGGCGGCCTTCGCCATCTATTGCATCATCGACGCGGTCTTCCTCACCACACTTCAGGAAATCCGCTACTCGGTCTTCATGGGCATGATCATCTTCCTCGGCTTCCTGACCTTCCCCGTAAGGAAGGGCGTCGAGCGCGTCAACCACATGCCCTGGTACGACATCATCATCATGCTTGTGGGAAGCGGGGCCTACTTCTTCTACGCGGCCAACGCGATGACTGTCATCCGCCTGTCGGCCCGCATCATGGCAGACCCGCTCTTCATGGTCGTTGGTGCTATCGGAATCCTGGCCCTGGTCGAGCTGTGCCGCCGCTGCGTCGGCCTGCCGATCCTGTGCGTCGCCGGAGCCCTGGTCATCTACACGCTCTTCAGCGGCATCGGACTGAACCAGCTGATCCGCACGCTCTTCTATACTGCCAACGGAATCTTCTCGACTCCGGTCGGCGTATGCGTGAAGTACATCGTCATCTTCATCATCTTCGGCGCCTTCCTTGAACGCACCGGAGTCGCGGACTTCTTCATCCGCTTCGCCAACACGGCAGTCGGACGCTTCACAGGCGGACCCGCGAAGGTCGCCGTCGTCGCCTCCGCCCTGGAGGGCATGGCCTCCGGCTCCTCAGTCGCCAACACTGTCGGCTCCGGCTCGATCACCATCCCCATGATGAAGAAGATGGGCTACAGGCCTGAGTTCGCCGCCGCCGTCGAGGCCGCGGCCAGCACTGGTGGCCAGATCATGCCTCCCATCATGGGCGCCGCCGCCTTCCTCATGGCGGAGTTCACAGGCATCCCCTACGGAAGGATCGCGGTCATGGCCATCCTGCCCGCAGTCCTCTACTTCACAGGCATCTTCATCGCAGTCCACCTCGAGGCCAAGAAGAGCGGCATGAAGGGCATACCCAAGGAGCTGCTTCCAAAGGTCAAGGACCTGATCAAGGACATCTACCTGCTGCTTCCCCTGATCGCCCTGATCTACCTCGTCGGATCCAACACCTTCACCATGGCCTACTCCGCCACGCTCTCCATCCTGGTCGCCATGGTCGTGGGCATCATCCACAACATCGTCCCCCACTTCCAGGCCACGACGGACGGAGGTGAGGAGGAGGAGAAGGGAGAAAGGCCCGCGCTCTCATTCCGCTGGATCCTCGACGCCTTCGAGAACGGCTCCAGAAGCTCGATCACAGTCGTCGTCGCCTGTGGCATCGCCGGCATCATCTCGGGATGCATCACGGTCACGGGACTGGCATCCATCCTGCTGGGCACGATCGTCTCCCTCTCACAGGGAATCGTCATGGTGGCCCTCCTGCTGACGATGCTGTGCTGCATCGTCCTGGGCATGGGAGTCCCGACGACTGCGAACTACTGCATCATGGCAGGCGTGTGCGCCCCCATTCTAATCGCACTGAACGTCGAGCCTGTCGCCGCGCACTTCTTCGTCTTCTACTTCGGCATCGTCGCGGACATAACCCCACCGGTCGCACTGGCGGCCTACGCCGGCAGCGCCATAGCCAAGTCGGATCCGATGAGGACGGGACTCGTCGCGACGAAGCTCGCCATCGCGGCCTTCATCGTGCCCTACGTCTTCGCGCTGAACCCGGCAATGCTCTTCGTCAATGTCACGAGCGTCTTCGAGGTCATCCAGATCTGCATCACCTCGCTGCTTGGCATCTTCGGCATCGCCGCCGCGCTGAACGGTTACCTTGGCCGCAGTCTGAACCCGCTTGTCAGGATCATTCTGGCCGTCGGAGGACTGTGCATGGTCATCCCGGGCACAGTGACGGACCTCCTGGGCCTCACTGCCCTCGTCCTGGTCGTCGTCTACGAGTACGGCATGAAGCGCAAGGAGCAGATCGCCAAGGCCTGACGGCTGAAAAAAAACATATTGGATCGACTTCAGGGGACCCCACGCCGGGTCCCCTGTCGTCTATAATGTAGTCATGACACTCAATGACATCGAAGCCTTCCTGAAGAAGGCAGGAACCTACTATCTGGCGACGGATGACGGTGGACAGCCACGCGTCCGCCCCTTCGGCACGGCCCACATCTTCGAGGGCCGCCTCTACATACAGACAGGTCGCAGAAAGGACGTCTCGAAGCAGATCAGAGCCAACGACCGCATCGAGATCTGCGCCTTCGACGGCCAGAAGTGGCTGCGCATCGCGGCCCGTGCCGTCGAGGACGACAGGAGACAAGCGCGGAAGAGCATGCTCGACGCCTACCCTGAGCTCAGGAAGATGTACGACGAGGACGACGGCAACACACAGGTCCTCTACCTCGCCGACGCCACAGCCACCCTGTCATCCTTCACTGAGCCGCCACAGACGCTCTCCTTCTGATCACTCGAGCTCGAAGGCGCCAGTGTAGAGCCTGTAGTAGGTGCCCTTCTTCGCAATCAGCTCCTCATGGCTGCCACGCTCTATGATGCGTCCGCCATCCAGGACCATGATCGCCTTGCTGCCCTTGACCGTCGAGAGGCGGTGGGCACCCTCGTCTATGAGGAGGTCGACAGACCCTGCCTCATAGCCCTGGTGCCGAAGACGCACCGTCTCGCGCGCAAAAGGAGGCTGACGGTCGCGGACCTGGAAGGAGAGAGGCTCATCATCCAGACGCCGCCCCACTGTCCCCGCGCAGTCACGAAGCTCCAGCTCAACCTCTTCCACGAACGCCTTCCCGGCTCCATGCTGCCGGCCGAGTCCGGCGAGGCTGTGGCCACGTTGGCACTGGCAGGCTTCGGCATAGGCATCCTCGCCTCCATCTTCATGCCTCCTGATGGACGCATCTCATACATCCCGCTGGAAGGCGTAGAGCCGCTGAGCTATGGCATCTACCACCCGAAGGAAGTGGATGGGCTGACGCGGCGCTTCATTTCCCTGCTTGCCCATCCCAGCTGAAACCGCTGAAGACGGGCTGACCCGTATAGTCCCTCGCCTCAGCCTCGCCGCGCATGACGCGCAGCACTTCGCCGGCGAGGACCTCCTGCTCGATTTCCCCAGGATAGACACAGATGGGTGCGATCCAGGCGCAATGGGCCTCGATGTAGTCCACGATGTCCTGGAAGCGGACGAGCCCTCCTGTGAGGAGGATGGCGTCCACCTTGCCGCACAGGACACAGGCCATGCTTCCGATCGACTTGGCGATCTGGTAGCACATGGCCTGCCAGACGAGGCGGGCATGTCCGTCTCCCTGACTTGCCAGCTCATGGACCTTGTCTGCGGACGATGTTCCGAAGTGGCTGACGAAGCCGCCTGAGCGGGAGCACATGGCCTCGAGCTCGCCGACGCTGCACTTGGACAGACAGCGCACAGTCTCCAGGACAGGGATGCTTCCCAGTCTGGTCGGCGTGAAGGCGCCCTCGCCTCCCGCACCCTCGCTTCCGTCCACCATGCGGCCATTCCTGTGGGCCGCCACAGTAATGCCACCATCGATGTGACACACTATGAAGGAGCACTCCTCGTAGGAGCGGCCCAGCTTCGCGGCGTGGATGCGAGCTATGCCCTTCTGGTTCAGCACATGGGACTGGGCACGCCTGTAGACCCCCTTGATCCCAGTGATCCTCGCCACGTCGTCGTATTCGTCGACGTTCGTCGGGTCCAGGGTGAAGGCAGCGCGCCCATACTCCTCGGCAAGCTGCCAGGCGAGCATGACGCCAAGCTTGGCCGGGTGGTCGCTGCCGCCCTTGTCGTCCCTCGTATCGTCGACGAGACGCTGGTCTATCCGCATGACGCCCGCCTTCTGGCTGTAGGCGCAGCCGCCACGGCCGACGAAGACGTCGATGCTGTCCATCGGGATGCCGTGGGCGCGAAGCAGATCCTCGACCACAGCGCGCCTCATCGGCAGCTGGTCGTTGGTCGTCGGGTACTGGAGAAGCTGGGGAGCGTCATGAAAGACGCTCTGTGTGAAGAGCTCGGCCTCATCGTCATAGACGCTGATCTTGGTCGAGGTCGAGCCCGGGTTTATTACGAGAATCCTCATGGCCCAGCATGATAGCACCAGGCCATGAGCTTTGTCTCACTGGCCGCTGCAGGCCTTCCTGACGGCCGCAAGGGCATTGAGGCTGCGCGGGTAGCCGACGTAGGGCAGGACGTTGAGAGTGACGCTCTCCAGATAGGAGGCGTCGTTGCCCATGTTCATGTTACCCCTGCTGTGGGCCACGAGCTGCGGCTCGCAGCCTCCCTGGGCGAGGAGGAAGCAGAAGGTCACAAGCTCCCTCTCCCTCAAGTCGAGGCCCTTCCTCGTATAGAAGTCGCCGAAGCAGTTGGCCGCCAGGTGGCGGTTGACGGTGCCATCCTTCCAGGCCTCGAGCATCTGGGGGCCGAAGATCTCCCCCTGGGCCTGGGCGCCCTTCTCCAGCCTGTCCTCCTCCCCCACTGTGCCCTGGTCGGGAAGGGGCAAGATGATGCCCTTCTCCTCCAGCACGCGGTCCAGCTCCTCGAGGAAGGGCAGAGTCCTACCCATGCCCAGGTAGTCGTTGCCCTGGTAGACGAGCTCGCGGGCGGCGACGGGGTCGAAGCCATCATCGATGGCCCTCTCCAGCTCGAGTGCGAAGAGGTCGACGCCTCCACAGCCCATCAGGGCCGAGAGGATGGCCAGATGGCGGTCATTGCCCTTCAGCTGGTGCTCCCCGTCCTTTGCGACCTCCGTGTATGCGAAACGTTCCACAATCCTTGCCAGCTCAGGGTCGCTCTTCCTGTAGTTCCTCATCTCAACCCTCCAGGGCGGCGTAGTAGTCGTCGTCGACGCTCTCGAGCCATTCGTTGTGCTGCTCAGTGCCCGGAATGTCGAAGGCAATGTGGCTGAACCAGCTGTCAGCCTTCGCACCATGCCAGTGCTTTACGCCGGCAGGAATCGCTATGACCACTCCGGGCTCCAGGCTGACGGGATCCTTGCCCCACTCCTGGTACCAGCCGCTTCCGGCCGTGCATATGAGCATCTGGCCTCCACCGGTGGCCGCATGATGGATATGCCAGTTGTTGCGGCAGCCGGGCTCGAAGGTGACGTTGGCCATCGCCAGACCGCATTCGGGACTGGAAAGGCCGTTGAGCCAGCTGTGTCCGATGAAATACTTGGCGTAGGCCTCGTTAGGCATGCCCTGGCCGAAGATGTTCGCTTTGTCGAATTCGTCCTTGTCGCTGATCCTCATTCCTCTTTCCTCCATACGTGGGAAAACATAATCGTGGGATGGGGGAATGTCCAATACTTTGTGCAAAGCCTGAACGATGCCTGAAAGGCATGGTACCATGAGGAGTATGGAACTCAGAGTACTTCGCTACTTCCTCACCATCGCCCAGACGGGGAACATGACCAGGGCATCACAGATCCTCAACCTGACCCAGCCGACGCTCTCGCGCCAGATCGCAGAGCTCGAGGATGAGCTTGGAGTGCGCCTCATCGAGCGCGGGCACAAGGGCATCACGCTTACAGAGGATGGAATCTTCCTCCGCCAGAGGGCCCAGACGCTCGTCGAGCTTGCGGACAGGACCTCGCTCTCGCTCAGGTCCCAGCGGGGAGAGCTTTCGGGAGAAGTGGCCATCGCATGCACGGAAAGCCGAGGAGCCAGCCTACTCTTCTCTCTGATGGCCAGCTTCCGCGCCGCCCATCGGGCAGTGCGCTTCACCGTCCACAGCGCCAACGTCGATGCGATCAGGCAGCGCCTGGACCAGGGGCTGGCTGACATCGGGCTGCTGACGGAGCCGGCAGTGCGCAAGGATTATGAGACATGCCAGCTTCCTGTGATGGACAGCTGGGGGGCCATCGTCCCCGCCTCGTCGCCGCTGGCGCATAAGGAGGCGATAGGACCTGAGGACCTCGATGGACAGATGCTCATCCTCCCCTCGCGCAGGGAGGTCTGGAAGCCGATCGAGAAGTGGATGGGGCAGAAGATCGCTGATGCCAGAGTTGCGGCGACCTTCAACCTGGGACGCAACGCAGGTGCGATGGTTGCCGAGGGTGTCGGTGTGGCTCTGGCCCTCGACCTTGGCGCTCTGACCGAGGGCACGGTCTTCGTACCCTTCACTCCTCTACTGGAGACGGGCAGCCTCATCGCCTGGAAGCCGGGTCAGGCCTTGGGCCAGGCGGCGGCAGCCTTCCTGGACCACATCACATCAGAACTCAGGAAAGGTTGACGAAGCGGCTCACAGGCAGGGTGAACATGACGGCGCGGCCCTTCTGGCGCAGGACCTCCATGCCTTCGATCGCCTTGACGACCGCGTCGGCCTTGTCCTCCTCCATGACGACCATGAGGATCTCCTTCTCGGGCACGATCGGGGTACCGAAGAACTTCACGTCGTCAGGAGTGCTCGTTCCGTGGGCGTTGACGACTGTGCCACCCTTGGCCCCGGCCTTGCGCGCAACCGCCATTATGTCCTCGCTGTAGCCCTCCTCGCAGATGACTTCGACCAGCCGCCACTTGCAATCCATAGGAACCTCCTCATCACCTTCGATGCATGGCGAGGCGAGCAGCATGCCCTTGGCATGGCCGCCCCGGATCTCTCTGATGGCCTTGTCCAGGACCTCCTCGTCCATGAAGCTGACGAGGACGTCCTTGTAGCCGTCCCCAAGGCCGAGGGCGGCAAGTATCGTGCTCGAGGCCGTGCCCCGGGCGTAGAAGATGGTGCCTCCGGGGGCTCCCGCCCTCCTTGCGGCCTCCATGACGGGCCTGCACTGGCCACGTCTTACTATCGCAGTGAGCATCTGTCTCATTTCTTCCCCTCCTGTCGCCTCGACTTCCTCTCCTGGTGGGCGTACCAGATGCCCAGGACCTCCACGAGGAGGATGGGCATCATGGCTATCATGGCGATCATTCCGAAGGATGCGGTCAGGCCAAGCGCGGCGTTGCCGCTGGCCGCTCCAATGGCCAGGGGCAGCAGGAAGGTCGAGCTCATCGGCCCCGTGGCGACCCCGCCGGAGTCGAAGGCTATGGCGGAGAAGAGGCCCGGCGTGGCCAGCATCGCAAGCATGATCAGGGCATAGCCCGGGAGTATGAAGTACCAGATCGAAAGGTCGTTGACTGTCCTCACAAGGGCCAGGACCACGGCGAGTCCCACGCCCAGGGCCAGGGCCGCGAGCATGAGGCGGCGCGGGATGCGGCCGTTGCTCGCCTCCTCGACCTGGCCTGTCAGGACCAGGACGGCAGGCTCAGCGAGGACGACGCACAGGCCGAAGACGAAGCCGCACACGTACAGCAGCCAGGGACTGGAGGCCATGAGGGCGGCTCCCAGCTGGCGGGCGACGGATGAGAAGGAGTACTCGACGCCCGTGAAGAAGACGACGATGCCGATGTAGGCCCACACGATGCCGACGGCGACCCTGGTGGCCTCGATGCGCGGCATGCGCAGGAAGAGGATCTGGCACAGGACCAGGACTGCGACGAGAGGCAGCAGCGATGTGCCCACCTCGCTCGCCTTCGTCTGGAAGAGTCTGCCCAGGGAGAGGGC
Source organism: Candidatus Aphodenecus pullistercoris (assembly GCA_017694495.1). Classification (GTDB taxonomy): domain Bacteria; phylum Spirochaetota; class Spirochaetia; order Sphaerochaetales; family Sphaerochaetaceae; genus Bullifex; species Bullifex pullistercoris. The sequence continues at coordinate 11,940 of JADIMU010000057.1, read as the reverse complement.
CGCCTGTGCACTGGTGTCGGGCGCGAGTGCAGAGGACGAGCTGAAGAAGAGTCCCAGGACCAGGACGGCCATGACTGGGCCGACCGATGAGAGGGCGACGTAGCCGAAGCTCGCCTCCTCGTCACCATGCCTCAGCGAGGCGACGCCCATGCCCAGGGCCATGATGAAGGGGACCGACAGGGGACCTGTCGTAGCGCCGCCGGAGTCGAAGGCGACGGAGACGAGGAAGTCGTTGTTGAAGAATGCGAGGATGAAGATGGCTGTGTAGCTGAGTGCCAGGATGAGCTTCATCGACCAGCCCAGGACGGTACGGACCAGCGAGATGGCGAGGAAGATGCCCACGCCTATGGCTATGGCCCAGGTGAGGGCCTGTGTGGGCATGGAGGGATCGACTTCGGCCACCTGCGTCGCCAGGACCTGGACATCGGGCTCGGGTATCGTGATGATCGCCCCAAGCAGGAAGGCAGAGAGGACCAGTATCAGGATGTTGTGTGAGCGCGTCATGGCGGTTCCAAGCCTGCCGCCCACAGGCAGGAGGCCTACATCCACTCCGGTCAGGAAGATGGTGAGTCCGACGATGACCAGGACGCACGACAGCATGAAGGCTCCCAGCTCACCCCAGTCCATTATTCCCAGCGCAAGCGACAGGATGATGGACAGCAGTGCGATGGGAAGCACCGAGAGGCTGACTTCCTTGGCCTGTCTCGCGATGTCCATAGGCGGCTCCTCCTTGCACCAAGGATAGCCTAAAAGCCGTCTTCTGGCCACAAGGCGGGTGGAAAAATGGGGAGATGCATTGCTGCACTCTCCCCCATCCGTCTATTTTTTGTACCCGAAGTTCGGAATGTCGTGCCACCTCTTCCTGAAGTAGTGGGCGGCCAGCTTGGGCTTGCGGTCCCTCGTCAGGAGGCCCTTGCGGTTGCCGTCGGCCCTGTAGACGCCCTGTATCGTGTTGAAGTCGGCGAAGTTCCAAGGGTGCTCGCCCACGACGAAGGGTCTCTTGTCGAAGGCCTGGTCGATCAGGTCGTAGTACATGACCTGGAACTCCTCGCTGAACATCTCGGGCACAGTCAGATGGTGGCCTGGCAAGGTGTCGGCGCCGTACTCCGTCATGATCAGAGGCTTGTCGATCTTCTGCCAGAAGTCGAGTTCGAGGTTCAGGGCATAGACGGCCGCCTCCATGTCGCCCGAGAGGTTGTACCAGCCGTAGTAACGGTTGATGCACACGACGTCCATCTCGCGGGTGGCCAGGTCGACCTCGTAGTTGTTCTGGCAGCAGACGAAGGTCACGGGCCTGTCCTGCGGGTCGAGGGAGTGGGTATAGTGGTAGAGGCTCACCCAGTAGTCGCGCGCAGACTCGGGGAAGTGCTCAGTGTCCGGCTCGTTGGCCATGCTCCACATGACGACGGAAGGATGGTTCTTGTCGCGGGCGATGAGGTCGCGGATGACATCCTCATGGTGCTTCCTGATGTCGAAGGTCGTGTACGGATCTACAGGAGAGCCTCCGATGCCGACGGCCGGCGTCTCGTCGATGATGACCACGCCCTGCTCGTCGGCAAGCTGGTACATCTCCTCGGCGTAGGGGTAGTGGCTCGTGCGGAAGGAGTTGGCTCCCAGCCAGCGGATCAGGCTCATGTCGCGCACATCGTAGGCCAGATCGAGGCCGCGGCCATGGATGGCGCTGTCCTCATGCTTGCCGAAGCCTTTGAAGTAGAAGGGCTTGCCGTTGATCAGGAACTCATGCCCCCTCACCTCCACAGTCCTGATGCCGAAAGGCTCGCAGTAGACGTCCTCAGCGAAGGACACGCGCGCCGTATAGAGGTATGGATCCTCCGGCCAGGGGTTCCACAGGTGGGCGTCGGCGATCCGGATCTCGCCTTCACTGCCCTCGCCACGGGCGACGACCTCACCCTCCCTCGAGAGGATCTCGATGCCGACCTGGCCCTCTCCCACAGTCGAGACGCTGTAGCGGACAAGACCGTCCTTGCCATCGACGGAGGGGACGAGCGTAATGTCCTCGATGTAGTCCTTCGGTGTCGAGCACAGTCTGACGCTCCTGTTGAGTCCTGCGTAGTTGAAGAAGTCGAAGTTGGGAAGATTGCGCTTCTTCCTCCAGCGCTTGGCAGCCTCTACGGAGGGCACTCCGGCGTTGTCGCTGCCGAAGAAGGCTGTTCCATCCTCATTGCCTACGGGCAAGGTCGAATGGCTGACGCGGTTGTCGACTGCGACTGAGAGCGTGAAGCTGTCTCCGGCTTCGGCGATTCCCTCGAGCTCCACAGTGAAGGGCAGGAAGCCTCCCTTGTGGCGGCATACTTCCTTGCCATTGATGTACACGACGGCCGCATGCGTCACTGCGTCGAAGCGCAGGAAGAGCCTCTGACCGGCATAGCATGCCGGGATGGTCACGGACCTCTCGTAGTAGGCCCAGCCGTAGTGCTCACGGTAGCGGATGTCGTCCTTCTGGTCATTGTAGCTTGCCGGCACGCTCATCACTTCGCCGTTGGCGCGGATGAAGTCCTCGTCCAGCCTCTCATCATGTGTTCCGTCATCGAGGCAGAATGTCCACAGTCCATCCAGGGAAAGGACGCTGCGGCTCCTGCCGACCCTTGGGTATAGCATAATGGCCTCCTCTTGAACTTTGAGCCCGCATCCGGGCGGCGCGAATGCATTTTCCAACGCACTTGCTACACTATTCTACGCTTCAATCAAGCCCTTGTCTCGAAGCGCCCATGCCTGCCATCCTTGACTCATGGAACCAAAGGCCCTCATCGTCGCATTCGAAAGCCGGGACAGCCAGGCGCAGCAGGAAGTGGACAGGCTCGCCACCTCCGTCGGCGCCCTCCTCCCCTGCCCCTGGCGGACGGCCCACATCCAGGAGGCGCTCGAGGCGGATGGCGAAGGGACCGTCATACTGCCCCTCCTCATCCAGAAGGGTGGCCTCTGGAGGCGCCTGGCCTCATCGGGCAAGCCCGTCTCGGCTCCACTGCTCTCCTGCGAAGATGACGCGCATCAGGTCGCACAGATTCTGTCATCATCCCTTGAGGAGAAGGAAGGACACTGCCACATACTCGTGGCCCATGGGGAGGAAGGCGGCCACATCGAAGAGCTCGACATGCTCCAGCACCACCTCAGGGACGACATGGTCCTTGTGACGCTGAAGGAGCAGCTATGCTGGAAGTCCCTGTCCGTGGACAGCCGCAATGTGACGCTCACCCCCTTCCTCCTCGGCTACGGCCACCATGCCCGCAAAGAGGTGGAAGGTCTGGTCGCGGACCATCTCAGGAGCCTTGGGCACAGCGTCGCCGTGAACCGGAAAGGTCTCGCCTGTCTGTCCTCAGACTTCGCCCGGATCTTCGCCCGCCACTTCGACGAAGAGCTCGACAAGCTCGCCCTCGGCTGAGGTGAAGCGCCTCCGGCTGAGGCCGAAGAGGCGCTCAGCGAGGCCGCTGGAAGCGAAGGAGGCACCATCTCCTGCGAAGACGAGGCGCCCGGCGTCCATCACAAGGAGACCATCGCTCAGCCTCATGGCACGGTCCAGGTCGTGGAAGGACGCGAGGACCATCTTGCCTTCCGCCATCAGGGAGCGCATCGCATTCTCGACCAGACGCCGACAGCGCGCGTCCAGATTGGCCTCGGCCTCGTCGAGGCAGTAGAGACGCGCCTCGCGTGAGAGCATCATGGCGAGGAAGGAAAGCTCCCTCTCACCTCCCGAGAGGCTGGAGATGCGCCGGAGTGCAAGCTTTTCCAGGCCAAGCTGTCCGAGGATCGGGGAGCCCCCGCTCAGCATTGTATCGAGCGTGCTGTCCAGCTGGGGCAGGACCTGCGGCAGAAGGGCATGGAGGCTCTCCCTCTCCTTCCGCCTGCAGTCCCTGAGCTCCTTGCCGTCGAACCTTATGCTTCCCCCATAGCGCGGGTAGTAGGAGGTCAGGGCCCGGATCAGACTGGTCTTTCCGCTCCCGTTCGCGCCGATGAGGGCGTAGATCCTCCCCTCCTCCAGGCGGAACGAGACCTCATCTAGCAGCCTTCTGCCACCCACGTCCACACAGAGCCTGTCGACTTCAAGCATGGCCCGACCTCCTTGTCAGAAGGATGATGAGGAAGGGCACGCCTATGGCCGCCATGAAGACGCCGGCAGGCAGCTCGCCGGGAGAGACGAGAGTGCGCGCCAAGAGGTCGGAAAGCAGGACGAGGATGGCTCCGGCCAAGGCACTTGCGGCCAGTGTACGCCTCCCCCCGCCGCCAGTGAGGAAGCGGGCCAGATGGGGTGTGACGAGACCGACGAAGCCCAGGAGTCCTGCATAGCTCACTGCGCATGCGGCAAGGAAGGCGGCGAGCGCCGACATGCCCACACGGAGCCTGCTGGGCCGGTAGCCCAGGGATGAGGCGAGCTCGTCACCCAGACTGATGACGTCGACCAGGGGGCCACACGACAGGGCCAGGGCCCCTGATGCGAGGATGAGGATGACGGGCTCGACGAGCGTACGCGTCTGTATGCCGGCAAAGCCACCTATGGAGAAGGCGCTGTAGGAACCCATGAGGTCTGGTCTCAATGAGGAGAGCGTGCTTGTCAGGGCGTTGAAGAAGGCATTGACGGCGACACCCGAGAGGATGAGGGACGAAGCCGAGGACAGACGGCTCGTCAGCGAGGAGATGAGGAAGACGGCCCCCGTCGCAAGCAGGGCTCCGGCGAAGGCTGCCACTGGCAGGAGGAGGAAGTGGCGCGGCAGAAGGCACATGCACAGGAGGACGGCGAAGCCCGCTCCGGAGTTGACGCCTATGATGTTCGGACTTGCCAGACTGTTGCCGCTGGCCGCCTGGAGCAGTACGCCAGCGATGGCGAAGGCCATGCCGGCCGTAGCGGCGGCAACGACACGGGGCAGGCGGACGGAGAGGAAGATGATGTTGTCGACGGATCCTGGGCTGAAGACGAGGACAGGGTCGAGCGCAGTGCTTCCCACTGCCAGGCACAGCAGCACAGTCAGGACCAGAACGAGGCCCAGGATGGGGATGGCGAGCTTCCTCCCCTCAGCCATAAAGCGCCTCGGCCATGACACGGTAGGCCTCGCTCCAGCGGCCGTTCGGCTTGAAGTGGAAGAGGTCCTTGGGAAGGAAGACGACTTCGGCGCCGAGGTCCCTCCAGCCCGGCTGGCAGAGGAGGTCCTCCATATAGGCGCGGCTCGCCTCCTCGTCCCCCTGGGCGACGATCAGGATCTTGTCGATGTCGGCTCTGAGCATGGCCTCGAGCGAGAGGCTCTCGGTCAGCATACCGTACTCGTCGGCGACGTTGATGCCGCCCAGGTCCTCTATGATTCCTGCGGCGAAGTGGTCGCCGCTGCCCTTGGCGCGCACCGAGGAGAAGGCGCTGCCTGCTCTGACGAAGAGGACGCGGGGCCTCCTGTCCTGCGAAGTGCACGAATCGACGATGGAGGCGATCTCCTCGCCCTGGGCAGGGCCGTGGGCAAGCCAGAGGTCCTCACGACCCGTGAGCGATGTGAGCTGTCTAAAGATGGAGAGGAAGTCGCTGAAGGAATCCTGTCTGATGAGGACCATCCTGATGCCCAGACTGTCCATCAGGCCCTTGAGCGCGACATGGCTCGCCGTGTCGACGGAGCCCAGAACGAGGTCGCATCCGGATGCGATGAGCACTTCGCTGTTGATGTTCCGGCCGCTGGCCGTATCGACGAGGATGGCCCCATCATCGGCGACCCCCCTGTCGACAGCCTCCTGGACCGTCACGGCGACCTGGCCTCCGGCAAGGGCCCACAGCTCGGCTATGGATGAGTTGAGGCAGGCCGCATCCATCGCATGGAGGGAGAGGATGCATGCGGCCAGCATGCATGCAGATAGAAAGAGCCTTCTGAACAAACTTTATCCTTGGTCTTCAGGATGCGGATTGTTTCAAGGCCCTTTCCTAAACTGTGTAGTCTGGCAAATCCACCATCCCTGGTGTCAGCAGGTAGCCCCGCCGATGACATTCTTCTCCAGGATGCGCGACTTGTCAATCTTGCCGTTGAAGAGCTTGTCCTCGACGTAGTCCAGACCAAGGCGGTTGACCGTATCGGCGAAGCGCTCGCCGCTCACGCCCTCGTCCCTGAAGAGGAGGATGGCACGCTCTACTGTCGCTATGACCTCGTCCTCGCTCATGAGGATGCGCGAGAGCCTCTTGCCCATCTCGACCTTCTTGCCCCAGCGTCCGCCGACATAGATGGCATAACCCGTCACATAGTCGGAAGTGACGCCGAAGGGACACTTGTCAAGACAGCGTCCACAGTGGTTGCACTCATCCGCCACGAGCTTCCCGTCGACGACATGGGCCGTCTTTATCGGGCAGGAGCGCTCGACCTGGCACACCTTGCATCCGCGGCACTTGTCGAGCTCGAAGCGGATCAGGCGCTGTCCTATGATGCCGATGTCGTTCAGGCTGGGCTTGACGCAGTTGTTCGGGCAGCCGCCGACGGCGATCTTGAACTTGTGCGGCAGCGCGATGTTGTGCCAGCCCTCGTAGAAGATCGTATGGAGCTTCTCTGACAGGTCGAAGGTGTCGATCAGGCCATACTGGCATGTCGTGCCCTTGCACGAGACGACGGGGCGGACCTTGCTGCCTGTGCCTCCTGTCTCCAGACCCCGCTGTTTGAGGAAGGCGATCAGGGGCTCGATGTCACTGTACTTGACGCCCTGGATCTCCAGCGTCAGGCGGGTCGTCATCGTGACCTCTCCGCTGCCGAAGCGTTCGGCCGCCTCTGCGATCGACTTCTGCTCGGCGGCGGTGATCTTTCCGTTGCGCGTGATCACACGCACATTGAAGTGGTCAGGCTGGCGCTTGTCCTGTAGACAGCCCAGGCCCTTCACCCTCTTCACTTCGTCCGGCGGGATGACCGATCCGATGTCGACCCTGACGTCGTTGACGGTGACGCCACCCTCAAGCACACGGGTGGCAGTGTAGCCTGCCGCCTTCAGCCTGTTCTGGAGGAAGTAGCCCCGCTTGCCGCGGTTGCACACGAGAAGGAGCTTCTCGTCCTTTCCAAGTCCTTCGATGGGGCCGTCGACCTTGCCAAGATCGACCCAGAAGGCTCCGGGAATCGTACGCTCAGGCAGGACGTCTACGACGCGCCAGCCGCGGCCACGGGTCTTCAGGTACTCCGCCGGAGTCATCGTCTCGAGCTCGCCGAGGATCTTGTTCTCAAGCACGTTGCAAAGCTGGACGAATGGCGAGATGGCAGTCGAGAAAGGCGGAGCGTAGGAGAAGTCCATCGAGTCGAAGTCCTCCACCCTCATACCCTGGCTTACCGCCACGACGGCGATGTCGTTGACCTTGTCGACGGCACCTGCGCCCAGGACCTGGAAGCCGAGGATGCGGTGCGTCTTGGCCTCGGCGATGAGCTTCATGATGAAGTTCGACGAGCCGCTGTAGTAGTGGGCCTTGTCGTCCTCGACCGCAACGACGGTGACGACCTCGTAGCCGGTCTTCACGGCCTCGTTCTCCGTCAGACCGCAACGTGCCGCGTTCAGGCCATCAAGCAGCTTCACGACACCTGTTCCCAGGGCACCAGGATAGCTCGCATTCCTTCCGGCGACGACCTTGGCCAGGACACGGGCCTCGAGGTTGGCGCTGGATCCCATCGCCGAGTAGAGGGAAGCGCCCGTCAGGCGGTTCCTCACCAGAGCGCAGTCTCCCGCAGCCCAGACGTCCTCGATGTTCGTGGCAAGGTGCTCGTCCACGATGATGGCGCCCTTGTCCATCGCAAGACCACTGCCCTCAAGGAAGGCTGTGGCCGGACGGACACCGAGGGCCAGGATGACGAGGTCGGCGGGCAGGACGCCCTTGTCGGTGCGCACGCTCCTCACCGCCGCATCGCCTTCAAGCGCCTCAAGTCTGGTCGATGTCGAGACCTTCATCGAGGCCTTCTCGAGCTGGCGTCGGGCCAGATTGGCCATCTCGAAGTCGAAGGCGCGTGGCATGATCTGGTCGGCCATGTCGACCACAGTCACGTCAAGGCCCTCCGCCATCAGGTTCTCGGCCACTTCCAGACCGATGAAGCCGGCGCCCACGACGACTGCGCGCCTGACCTCATCACGCCTCGCCCAGGCCCTGATCGCCTCAGCGTCGTCGGGGGTCCTGAGCGTGAAGACGCCATCAAGTTCCACACCGGGCACTGGAGGCACGATGGGAGTGGCCCCCGTCGCGATGACGAGCCTGTCGTAGGGCTCGACGGCTGAAGAGCCCTCATGCTGGTATGTCACAGTCTTCTTTGCGAAGTCGACGGCTGTCACCTCAGCGTCCGTGAGCACCTCGGCACCCGTCAGGGCGCTGAACTTCTCAGACGTGTTGACTATGAGGTCCCCACGCTCCCCGATCATGCCGCCGATGTAGTATGGCAGGCCACAGCCTGCGTATGAGATGTCATGTCCCTTGGTCAGAATCCGGACCTGGGCGGACCTGTCCTCCCTTTTGATCTTGGCCGCGGCCTTGGTTCCAGCCGCCACTCCTCCGATGACTACAACTTTCATGAATCTTGCCTCTATTTACCAGTCTAGCACTACTTCGCACAAAGCAGAAAGGCTACAGCAACACATTTGCCGACAGCAAACCCCATCTGGATGGGGGATGGCGGCAAAGTGGTTGGACGGACGGTTCGGCCTTCGGCTCCTTTGAGTACAACAACTCAGCGACTGGAGGTAGTGAGACACCATAGGGCGAAGAGAGATGCGAAGAGCTCAGCCAGAAGATTCAGGAGATTTTCAAAGACAGCAAGTGGCAGATCGACTTCATCGAGGACTCAGGCACAGTCAGTCTTCCTGTGGAAGCACTCCCTCAAGCCTGAGCAGGGCCTCCTTGCGCCATAGTCCTCCGGCATAGCCTGTAAGACGGCCGTCCGAACCGATGACGCGGTGGCATGGAATGATCAGGGATATCGGGTTGCGGCCCACAGCCAGACCGACGGCGCGGGCGCTTTGGCATCCAAGACGGCGTGCGATCTCGCCATAGCTCGTCGTGCAGCCATATGGAATCTTCTCAAGCTGGCCCCAGACGGACAGCTGGAAAGCCGTGCCCGAGAGGAGAAGAGGAATCTCCACATCTGGCCTGCCGCCGGAGAAGTAGTCTTCCAGCCAGCGGACAGTCAGGTCGAAGACGGGACAATCGCCGTCTCCGCATCCACAGAGGTCTGGCATGTGGCGCTGGCCTTCGAACCAGAGCCCCGTCAGACCAGCATCATCGCCAGTCATCGTCATCATGCCCAGTGGTGATGGCCACGTCCTCATCAGCATGGCTTCCTCCTCGTCTTGTACCAGTAGCGTACCACGAATTCCAGAAGGAGGAAAATCCAGGCGATGGCCTCGGCCCAGGCGATGACCATGTTGCCAAAGATGTCGTCCATCGCATAGGAGCCTATGATCCTCACGACAAGGAAGAGGATGCCTGCGATACCTGAGTAGAGCATGTCTCCCCTGCCCTCGAGAGCTCCTCGGAAGGCCATTGCCAGGCCATAGACGATGTAGAAGGCGGCGACCCTGTTGAAGAAGCCACGTCCGATCGCGACCGTCGCCTCCTCCAGACCGAAGAGCGCGATCAGCTGGCCGCCGAAGAGGAAGACGATTGCAGTGAGGACGAGGGAGACGACACTCATCATCACAAGTCCTGTCCTCAAGACAGAACGGCTGCGCTCCTCATTCCCCGCTCCATAGTTCTGTGCGACGACCGTCGCGATTCCGCTTCCCAGGTTGACGATGGGCAGGAGGATGACGGTGTCGACCCTGTAGGCCGTCGTGATCGCGGCGACGGTCTGGGCGCCGAAACCGTTCATGAACTGCTGGAGGACGACATTGCCAAGCGAGCTGGCTCCGGATTGCAGAGCAGGAGGAAGACCGAAGGCCCCTCCCCTGGCGAGAGCCTGGAAGGAGACCAGGCCGCGCCCCAGACGATGGCGTAGGACGGGCATCCTCGCCAGGGCATAGACGACGATGAAGAGCGTCATCGCAGCCTGGGCGATGACTGTCGCCAGGGCGGCGCCGGCCGTTCCCCAGCCGAAGAGTGCGACGAATACAAGGTCCAGGACGACGTTCGCCACAGACGAGACTAGTATGGCCCTGAATGGAGCCTTGCTGTCGCCAAGTCCCCTGAGGACCGCGCTGTAGACGTTGTACAGCGCGAGGAAGGGGATTCCCAGGAAGATGATCCTGAGATAGTCCTGGGCGTGTGTGATGATGTCATCCGGCGTATCCATCAAGGACAGGAGTGGGCCGGTGAAGGCCATGCCCAGGATTGCGACCAGCAGGAAGAGCGCCGTCAGGACCACACCATAGGTCGACAGGATGCCGCGGGAGGCCTCCTCATCCCCGCTTCCCGCCTTCTGCGCGACCAGCACGGAGAGGCCTGAGGTGAAGCCTGTGATCACCATGACGAAAAGGTTGTAGATAGAACTGGTCGCGCCGATTCCCGCCAGCGCCGACTCGCCGACGATGTTGCCCACGATGAAAGCGTCGACCCAGTTGAAGAGCTGCTGGAAGAGGCCGCTGAGGACAAGTGGCACAGTGAATGCCACAAGCACCCGGGCCACATTGCCCTGTGTCAGATCCGCCTTCATGTCAAGTTTCCTCCTGCCGGGCGCATGTTAGCACCCCTCAGGATTGCGGGGCAATCACTCGTTGCATTCGATGTGCTCAAGCAGCCTTCTGGCCACCTCGTCGGGGAAGCCGGCAGGAGGATCCGCCACCAGTACCTCGAGGAGATTGCGGGCGGCCCTGCTCTGCGGCAGCATGAAGCCGGCCTCCCTCACGAGGTCCTCTCCAAGGATGCGGCTCGAGCGGGCGAGGGCCTTCATCAGGCGCCGTCCTCCATCGCCGTCCACAGCACTGGCGAGAGAAAGCTCCAGAGATTCCTCCGCACTCTTGCGTCCGGCAAGGTCCTGGAGGGCGGACTCCACCTCGATCTCCTTGCGCTGTTGTGGCGGCAAGGGCAGCTCGATCATGCTGATCGCCCTGCTAGGACAGGCGTCGGCACAGCTTCCGCATCCTATGCACTTCTCCGTGTCGATGATGCTGTCCTCGGTGTCGCTCGCCCCAGTGGGACAGACATAGAGGCACAGACAGTCCTTCGTGCAAAGCCTCAGATTCCTCACTGCGTACTTGCTCATGCCTCACCTCCCTTGATCTGTTCGAAAAGCCACTGTGGCACCTTGCACACAGGGCAGCGCTCCGGTGCGCTGTCACCGATGAAGACGAAGCCGCATGCCGTACAGAGCCAGACGGAAGTGCCTGCAGCGAAGGCTGTGCCCTGCTTCTTCAGCTGCGCAAGGAGCGAGCGGTGGATGCGTGTGACCTTCTCGCCCCAGGTCAGGGCGCGCAGGGCACCTCTGTCCTTCTTCCCGGCACACAGTGACTTCAGGGCCGGATACAGCTTCGAGATGTCCTCGTCCACCATGGCCGCCAGGTCATCAGGAGTCCCCTCACCTGCTGCAGGAGCAAGGGCGATGGAAAGCTCATGGAAGAGATTCGCACCTTCCTCGTCATACTGCTTGCGGCATGCCCTCTCGAAGTTCGAGAAGATCGTCGCAAGAAGCGCCGATGGCAGCTTCTCAAGCTTGTGTGCCTCAGCTTCCACAACCTTCTCCTGGCCGTCATCATCTGTGACGGGGTCGAACATTGCCTTCTCAGCCCCGCACGATGGACAGGTCCAGTCATCAGGCAGCTGTGCGAAGGGGACCTCCTCCTTGGCCTCGTCATAGATGTGGCCACAGATTGAACAGACGTATACCATCCTTCAAGTTCTCCTTTTCCACAGTCTATCATAGGAAAGCTGCACAAAAGCCCAGACAATCGCATATGTGTCCATGAGACCAGAGAAAGGAGGTACTCATGGACAAGGTCGACAACTGCGTGACGCAGGAGAACCTGGAGAGGATCGGGCGGATGACGCTCTTCAACGACATACTGTTCCGCAAC
>JADIMU010000056.1 GCA_017694495.1 Candidatus Aphodenecus pullistercoris | reverse complement strand
TGTGGTTCCTCATCATTCCGGACACGTTCAGATCCTCGACGACTATGACGTCCGCTTGGCTGTCGCAGACCATCCGCTTCGTCATCTTGTGTATGCTGTCCTTCCTGATGTTGGCTATCTTCTCATGAAGCACCGCCATCTCATGTTTGAGTTTCTTCCAGTTGTTGGAACCCTTGCACTTCTTCGACAAGAGCTTCTGCTTGTGCCTCAGCTTCTTCTCATACTGCTTCAGCGTCCTTGGATTCCCATACTCCACACCGTCCGAGCAGACTGCCAGACGCCCAAGGTTGAGGTCGATGCCAAGCACCTTCGGCTTCCGTGGCACTTCCGGTACCGGGGCTTCCACTCCGTCTTCGAAGAGGCATGAGGCATATACGCTTCCTGATGGGTTCACAGTCACTGTTATGTTCCTGAGCCTGCCCTTCGGCTTCCTGTGCAGGACGGCATCGACCCAGCCTACGCCCTGCACGTAGATCCTGTCTCCGTCCACATCGACCTTCCCCTTCTGGGGAATCCTGAAGCTCCTCCTCGAGCGGTGCTTCGTCTTGAACTTCGGATAGCCCGAATCTCCCCTGAAGAAGGCCTTGAAGGCTGATGTGAGGTCTGCCGATACGCATTGCAGCGTCTGGGCAGGAGCATCCGTGAGCCATGGATAGGCGGGCTTGAGGGTATGGGCGATGAAGTTGTTGAGGTCGAATGCCGTATGGCTCTCCTTCCTCCTCTCATAGGATTTGCCGCAGTATTCCAGAAGCCGGTTCCAGATGAAGCGGCAGCAGCCGACGATGCGTGTCATCTGCCGTCTCTGGTCGTCTGTCGGGTAGAGTCTGTAGCGGTACGCCCTCAACATGGGCACATTCTACCACAGCCCAGGGGGTTCGTATAGCTTTGCTATACGAAAATCGCTCAGAATCCTCCGCATTCAGCCCCTATGCGAGCATAGGGGTTATCTGCGGCTCTTCTATCACGTTGTCGGAGAAGCGGCTTCCCTTGAAGGCCAGAGTGACGAACAGTCCAGTATCTGCAACAAAGAGTTTGAAGGTGTCGACATCCTTCGAGAGCGCAATTGCCGGGTCTGGATTCGTGACATGGTGTGAAATGTTGACAGTGTTCGAGTCGACCAGACCTGCGAGGATCTCTTCTTTTTTACTTCTTGTACCGCCTCCTGCGGCATTCAGGCTGAATTTCGTCCTGTTCTTCGACAGATTGCCCGGAATGGCCTCGAAAAGCCTTGCAGCCCGCCCGGACGGGTCGAACTTGTAGAAGTCAGCTTCATAGAGCTCGATGATCTCCCGCTTGACTTCATCTACATGCCGGAAATTGTTTTCCTCAAGAAGGGCAGAGACTGCCTGTGGCATTCCACCAGTCAACAGATACAATCTGAACTTCTCAATGAGCTTCCTGAAAGCGGCTTGTCCAATCGGCTCGAGCGCCTCATACAGCGTGTGCAGCAGAGGGAAGGAGGCATCGTCAGAATAGGCCCAGCAGAACTCCTCGAAATCCATCGGATTCATCATGAGCACCTTCTCCTCGCTTGGAATCACAATGCCCTTCACGTTTTCCCTGAGCGTCAGGAGAGACCCCGTCTCAATGTAGTCGTAGCGGCCATCTGCCACGAGAAATTTGATTGCAGCCCTCGCCTTTGGACACAGCTGGACTTCATCGAAAATGATGACGGACTTCCTTTCATGGAGACTGACGCCAAAGATCAGCTGAAGTCTCAACATGATGTAATCGATGTTGGACAGATCGTCGAACAGATCGATCACGTCAGAACCTTGCTGTGCAAAGTTGATCAGGATGTAGCTGAGATACTCCCTCTTGGCGAACTCCTCAACTATGGTCGACTTGCCTACCCTCCTCGCGCCCTTGATCAGCAAGGCACGGGACCCATTTGATGACTCCTTCCACTCGAGCATCTCATCGTAGATCCGTCTTCTGAAAATCCTGTCCATCATGTTTCAATTCCACCATGGATTCATGATTCTCAAAATTCAAAAGTGCAAAACCTCATCGATTTTCAAAATTCATTTTGCCGAAAACTCACCTATTTTCAAAATTCAGCAACTCGAATTGATTTTTCATAGAGATGTTCTGGTGCTATATCGCTATCATCAGGCCAGACAACTGAACCATATACAGCCTTTGCCTGCATGAAGAAATCTATATTCTGCTGCTTTCTGAATATTGGACGTGAAAGATTTGGTCTGAAATCATAGACACCCTGCTTTCCATCTTCAAATGTGAGCAGGAGAGTATAATCTTTTCTAGGAATGACTTTCTTTACTACCCAAGCTGGATTTCCCATTCCGACCTCCTTTCTCTTTTACCTAAGTGGATCAATCCTGAACAAAGCTTGATCTTCTCTTGCAAGCTCCCAATTTGCCAATAGCTCATCTTTATGCAGCACGGCCCAAGCAGAAACCAGCTTTTTCTGTCGATCTGGGAAAGCTCCTTCTAGGATATTGCCCTCCATATCAAAAGTTGCTTGATTCCCCTGATACGAAGCATGGAAATGAGGTGGATTATGCTCATCATAGTACATCCTTATCAATATACCAAAAAACATAGATATGGTTGGCACTTTATTTCCTCCTGTCTGAATTATAGCACAAGTACGATGATCATGTATAATAATTCTTTTTGCCACAATAGATAAAAAAACATGCCCAGATAGTATCCAGAGTTTAGGACTTGAGCTGTCCAGAAAGGGCGTAAAAACCCCATCTGCGCGCGTCAAATTGGGTTTTTGAAAAAAAAAGCAAATGTTTTTCATCCTACTAATGTTTGGATGTCCTTCACGGCATCCAGCTTCGTCAAAGCCTTGAACCTGGTCGTCGACATCGTCTTCTGGAGCATTGGCATGCAAGCAGCTTCGCTATGGCGAAGGTGGAGGCTGATGCCGCCTTCGACGGCTACTATGCCATCGTGACGGACAGGGAGGACCTGACGAGTAGTGACGAGACGAGGATGTACCGCGACCAGTGGGGGATAGAGGAGAGCTTCAGGACCCTCAAGAGCGACCTGGAGGCCAGACCGGAGAGGGTGTGGTCTGCCCCGCTTAGCCTCGGACACTTCACCCTCTGCTATCTGGACCTGTGCGTCATACGCTATCTGCAGTACCTGATGGCGAAGGAAGGCGGCGAGGTCATGTCCACCGAGTGGATGATGAAGGCGATTGACGAGCCGGCTGCGACCATAATCGGGGAGCATGACAATGCTGTGCTGGGTGCGAGCGTGACCAACGACTATCTGGCGATTGCCAGGCTGCTGGGCAGGCCACCCATTGAGAAGACCATGTATGTGCCACATTTCAAGGCGCTGACCAGGCTGAATCCCAAGGACGACATCAAGTAGCTAATAGGATAGAATCTTTTCTTCGATTTTTCTCGAAAACCTCATATGGCGCGCTCAGATGGGGTTTTACGCTCTTTCAGGCCAGCTCAAGTCCTAAACTCGGGTGAACCATGAACAGTTCTCTTGGCTCACTGTCTACTTTGAGAGCAGCAACATACTAGCGAAAGAAAACCGGCGAACCATTGTACTGTTTCCCGGATTCTTCAGTCCATCTTGCGGTTTATGGGCGTAACTGGGATCGGACCAGTGACCTCTGCCGTGTGAAAGCAGCGCTCTCCCGCTGAGCTATACGCCCGCTCGATGCCATGCATTATGAAAGAATGGCGGGTCTTTGTAAAGCCGGCACCTAGTCCTTCTTCAGGAAGGGCAGATTGTAGTCCCTGAGACCCTCGTACATCATCCTTGCGACCGCCTTGGCACCTTCCGGCCTGAGATGGGTGTTGTCCTCATCTCCCTCAGGATAGTTCGGGTAGACACCTGCCGGGAAGTTCATGAACCACTTGAGGCTCTCCTCCTCACCCATCCTCTCGAGCTCGCCAAGCGTACGCCTGGTCATCTCCACAAAGGGAATGCCCTTCTGCCTTGCCACAGCCTCCATCGCCTCAGGATAGTCGAAATGGGTATTCTGGGCATGGCCGTCGACGAAGCGGCGCCGGCTTATCGGGGAGGCGAGGACACAGGAGACGCCCTTTGCCGCCAGATTGTCCACCATGTAGCACAGGTTGAAGGTGAAGGAGCCGTAGGGCTCAGTCCTGCGGTAATCCTCCGGCTTGTTCTCGTTGTGGCCGAACTGGATGATGACCCAGTCGCCTTCCTCCGCTTCCCAGAAGCAGTCGTAGAAGATGCCCTCAAGCAGGATCATGCGTGTGGAGCGGCCATTGACGGCCAGGTTCCTCAAGGACCAGCCTTCCGCCAGATAAGGGGAGAACATCTCGCCCCAGCCAGTCTCGGGACGTGCGCCATCGGCTTTCGCCGCACATGTGGAATCGCCAAGCAGGAATACTTTGCTCATGGATGAGAGATTAGCAGAAACGGCGAAGAATTGACATCCATTCCTCAGGCCTTCAGGGCGCTCAGCGGAACCACGTGGATGCCATCCGCCCTGGTGTATGAATCACCAACTGCGGTAAGGACCATCAGGAAGGAAGCCTTCCTTTCATCGCTCTTGGCCTCAAGCTTGGCTGAAAGGCGCTGGAGACTTGCACATGCCTTCTCGACATTCTCCGAACCTCCGGTCTTGATCTCGATGGCACCCCAACGACCATCCTTCAGATGGATGACGGCATCGACCTCAAGCCCTGTGTTGTCACGATAATGCCTCACTTCACCGCCCAGAGCTGCGGCATAGACCCTGAGGTCCCGCACAGCCAGGTCCTCGAAGAAAAGACCGAAGGTCTCCATGTCCGACAACAGATCCTTCTTGCCTACAGCCAAGGCCGCAGCACCGAGGGAAGGGTCGGCAAGGTGTCTGACAGGGCTGGACCTGATGCTCGTTTTGGACCTGATCGAAGGACACCAGGCCTCCATGTCCTCAAGCAGGAACAAGTCGTCAAGCGCCTCTTTGTAGTCGTCGAAGGTCTTTGGATCAAGAGACCTTTCCACATTCTGTCTGACATCCTCGATGATGCGCGACTTTGTGGCCTCGCTGGAAATGTTGCGGGCATAGCTGCGGACAATGGCGCGCATCACATCCGGCTTCTTGTTCCGCCAGAAACCATTGCGGCTGTTTTCGAAGAGGAAGAGCCCATCGTAATAGTTGCGCGTAATGTCGATGGCGATGTCTTCGTCGGCGATGACCGACACGGGCCATCCTCCTCGACAAATGAGGAAGGCCATCCGCTCGATGCGCATGTCATTGTGTGCTGTGGTGACCTTTCCTCCATCAAAGAGTGTTGACAGTGAGACGGTGCCAGAGGAGTCTCCCGACTCGAAAAGGCTCATCGGACGCATCCGGACCATGCTGATCCTCCCCGCACCATTATGAAAGATGTCCGTCTTGTCCACTGGCGTGGAACTCCCAGTCAGAAGATACTTGCCAAATATGTATTCATCATCCAGATCCCTTTTGACCACATCCCACAGTTCAGGAACTGATTGCCACTCGTCGATCAGACGGGGATGCCCACCTTTCAGGACAGATTCAGGGTCAAGCCTCGCCAGGTCGATCGCACTCTTGCGGTCCAGTTTGATGAAGCTCTTCTGAAAGCGCATGCAAGTAGTGGTCTTCCCAATGAATTTCGCTCCGGCCACAAGAACGGCCCCTGAACTCCTGAGTTTCCTTTCCAGCTCGATTTCGACATACCGCCATCTGTACATGCTTTCATATTATCAGGTCAACGAACTGAATTCCAGAAAAATTCAGTAGAAAATTCCCTATTTTTTCAATCCATAATTCCGCATTTTTTCAATTTTCGCCCCAGATGTTTTGGTGACGGAATCTTTTTGACAAAGCCACAGGCCATGCTAGACTGGAAGTGGATTAGGAGAAAAGGAAACAGGACCAACATTCAAGGAGGCATCAGATGCAAAACTTCCTGCCATTGTTCTATGGACTGTCGTTCCTGACAGCCGTCATAGCCTTCCTCTTCGCCCTCTACCTCTTCCTCTGGGTGAGGAAGCGGAAAGTGGAGAATACTGAGATCGAGAGGATCTCCGCCCTGATCAAGGAAGGGGCCAACACCTTCCTGAGGCGCGAATACAAACTCCTGGCCGCATTCGCTGGTGGTGTGGCTCTCCTCATCCTCCTGATCTTCCCCCGCCCGATCTGGAACGGACAGGCTCTCGAGAACGTCCTGACAGCCCTCGCCTACCTCGCCGGAACCGCCCTCTCGGCGCTGGCGGGCAAGATAGGCATCCTGGTCGCGACGCTCTCCAACGGGCGCTGCGCCGAGGCGGCGCGCAAAGGCCTCAAGGACGCCTTCCTCATCGGCTTCAGAGGCGGCTCGGTCATGGGCCTTCTCGTCGTCGGCTGCTCCCTCTTCGGCGTGGCGGCCGTCCTCCTCATCGCAGGCGATACGACGACATTGATCGGCTTCTCCTTCGGCGCGAGCTCGCTGGCCCTCTTCGCGAAGGCTGGAGGAGGCATCTTCACCAAGACCGCCGACGTCTCCGCCGACCTCACAGGCAAGGTCGAGCTCGGAATAGCCGAGGACGATCCGCGCAACCCGGCCGTCATTGCCGACAATGTCGGTGACAACGTAGGCGACGTCGCAGGAATGGGAGCCGACCTCTTCGACTCCAACGTCGCGGCCATGACGAGCGCACTCGTCATCGCACAGGGCCTGGGCTCACAGCCGGCGATGGAGATGGTCTTCTGCTACGCACTGCTGGGCCTTCTGGCCTCGATAGTTGGAATCGCGACGGCACGCGTCGGCAAGCATGGCAACCCGACGAGGGCACTGAACAGCTCGACCTACGTCACGACCGCCATCTTCCTGGTTCTTACAGCCATCGCCACTGCGATCGTGCCCGGCTTCTCCTGGAGGATCTGGCTGTCCAGCGCGACAGGCCTGATCGTCGGCCTGATCATCGGCCTGACTACGGACTACTTCACCGACGACACGAAACCCATCGTACGCAAGGTCGCCCACGCCTCGGCCTCGGGACCTGCATTCACAATCCTCTCGGGAACGAGCTACGGCTTCATCTCGGCCCTGCCCGCCATGGTGGGCATAGCCGTCTCATCCCTGGTGAGCTGGCAGCTGTGCGCCCCGCTCGGCGATGGCTATGCGATCTACGGCATCGCGATGGCGGCCGTCGGCATGCTCTCCATCGTCGGCATGATCATCTCGAACGACGCCTATGGACCGATCGTCGACAACGCCAGAGGTCTGGCCGAGATGGGAGGACTCGGAGAGGAGACGATACGCGTCGCCGACGAGCTCGACAGCGCCGGCAACACGGTCAAGGCGGTGACGAAGGGCTTCTCCATCGGAGCGGCCGGACTGACCGTCATCTCTCTGCTTGGCGCCTTCATGTCGGAGACGAACAGCGCGCTTGCCGCCCTGGGCAAGGCGCCGATCACAGGCTTCGACGTCATGCTGCCGACAGTCTTCTTCGGCCTCCTGGTCGGAGCTGCGATCCCTGCGGTCTTCTCGGCTATGCTGATCCTCGGCGTCGACAAGAACGCACAGCGCATGGTCGCTGAGATCCACCGCCAGTTCGACACCATAGTCGGCCTCAAGGACGGTGATGCCATGCCCGACTACGACAGGTGCATAGACATAGCGACGAAGGGAGCGCTGAAGGAGCTCGTGCCTGCTGGACTCGTCGCCATCATCGCGACGCTGCTCGTCGGCTTCATCGCAGGGCCCCTCGCAATCGGAGGCTTCCTCGTAGGCAACATCGTCAGCGGACTCCTCCTGGCCCTCTTCATGTCGAACAGCGGAGGACTGTGGGACAACTCGAAGAAGTACGTCGAGGCGGGAGGCGAAGGCGGCAAGGGCAGCGCAGCCCACAAGGCGGCCGTCATCGGCGACACTGTCGGCGACCCCTACAAGGACACGGCAGGGCCTTCGATCAACACGCAGATCACAGTCGTCTCGCTCGTCGCATCCCTGGCAAGCGGACTCTTCGCGGCCTTCTCCCTCTTCGGTTGAGGGCCCAATATAGGCCACGGGGCTGGATGATGTCCAGCCCCGTGGTGAAACGATTTTTCAAGGAGAATCTTCCATCCCTTTGAAAAAAGGATGAACTTGTTTACCTCTGGACGCGTCCAGATCCGTCGCCCTTGCACAGAGCCTCGACCTCGCTCAGCCTGGAGAGGTTGAAGTCGCCGTCGATGCTGTGCTTGAGGCAGGAGGATGCGACTGCGAAGTTGATCGCGTACTGCTCGTCCTCATAGTGGCTCATGCCATAGATGATGCCGGCGGCGAAGGAGTCGCCACCACCGACGCGGTCGATGATGTCGGTGATCTCATAGTGCCTGGACAGGTAGAAGCCGGTCTTTCCGCTCAGGGCTGCGGACCAGCCGTTGCGGTCGGCGGACTTGCTCTCGCGCAGTGTGATGGCTACGACGCTGACGTTGGGGAACTGCTTCTTGACCTCGTTGGCCAGAGCCTCGTAGACCTTCGTGTCGAGCTCGCCGCTGGTGACGTCGCTGTCGGCCTCGATGCCAAGGCACTTCTGGATGTCCTCCTCGTTGGCGATGATGACGTCTGCGTACTTGGCCAGCTCCCTCATGACCTCAGGAGCCTTCTTGCCGTAGTTCCACAGCTTCTTCCTGTAGTTCAGGTCGATGGAGACGGTGGCTCCAGCCTTCTTGGCCTCCTTCATGGCCTCGAGGGCGCAGTCTGCGGCCTCCTGGCTGACAGCCGGAGTGATGCCCGTGGTGTGGAACCAGGTGGCGCCCTTCATGATGGCGGCGAAGTCGAAATCCTTGACCGTCGACTTTGCGATGGCGCTCTCCGCCCTGTCGTAGACGACGAGGGAAGGCCTCTGGTTGGCGCCGGTCTCGAGATAGTAGACGCCGAGCCTGCCACCCTTGACGTGGTTGATGGCGCTGGTGTCGACACCGTACTTCATGAGCTCCCTGACGCAGGCCTCGCCCACAGCGTTGTCGGGAACGGCCGTGACGAACTTGGCGTCCTCACCGAAGATGGAAAGTGAGACTGCGACGTTGGCCTCACCGCCGCCGAAGGTGGCCTCGAGGGCGGGTGTCTGGAAGAGCCTGGTCCTCTCGGGGCTCTTCAGGCGGAGCATGATCTCACCGAATGTAACGTATTTGTTTGCCATTTCTGCCTCCGTTTTTCAACTGTATGATTAGGATTCTATGGCATAAGAATCCAGACGTCAACAAAATTTCGAAACATTGTTTCATTTTCCAGATTCCCGTGTTATAATCCAGACACACTATGAAAAAAAGGAGTGGAACATGACAAAAACAGAACTCTTCCAGTTTTTCCATGACCTTGGCATCGTGCCTGTCGTCAAGATCGACGACGCCGCGAAGGCCGTACCTCTTGCCAAGGCCATGATGAAGGGCGGCATCAACGCCGCAGAGATCACCTTCCGCACGGATGCGGCCGAGGATGCGATCAGGAACATCTCCAAGGAGTGCCCCGAGATGGTCGTAGGTGCCGGCACCGTCATCAACCCGGCCCTGGCCGAGAAGGCTGTCGCCGCTGGAGCCCAGTTCATCGTCTCCGCAGGCCTCAACCCCGAGACGGTCAAGTGGTGCAACGAGCACAATGTGCCCGTATGCCCCGGCGTATGCACTCCTTCCGAGATAGAGATGGGCCTCAGCCTCGGCCTCGACACCCTGAAGTTCTTCCCGGCCGAGACGAGCGGCGGCGTGAAGATGCTCAAGGACCTCGGAGGTCCCTTCCCGAAGCTGAAGTTCATGACCACCGGCGGCATCAACCCGTCCAACGTCCAGGACTACGCCAGGACAGCGAACGTCCTGACGATCGGTGGCAGCTGGATGGTCAAGGCCGACCTGATCGAGGGCGAGAAATGGGATGAGATCACCAGACTGTGCGAGGAGGCGCTGCGCCTCGTCCAGGGCCTCGAGTTCGTCCATGTCGGCATCAACAACGCCGACGAGAAGGAGGCCGAGAAGGTCGCCAGCCAGTTCGCCGCCTTCGGCATGGCCGTCAACCCGGGCAACTCCTCCATCTTCATGGACAAGTCGATCGAAGTCATGAAGAGCCCCTTCTACGGCGCAAAGGGCCACCTGGCCTTCAAGTGCCCCGACCTCGAGAGGACTGTCCACTACCTGGGCAAGAAGGGCTTCACCGTCAAGCAGGAGAGCGTCAAGTACGACGCCAAGGGCAAGATGAAGGTGTGCTACTTCAACGAGGAGATCGGAGGCTTCGCCATCCACCTCGTCAAGGCCTGAGCGCAGCAGACCACATGAGACCAAAGAGGCCAGAGCGGTTGATGCCGCCCTGGCCTCTTCTTCATGATGGCGCCATCTGGCGCCACCATCCCTTTGTTCCCCGCTCAAAGCGGAATGTTTCCGTGCTCTCCCCTCTCGACGCTTCCCGCCGACTCGAGGGCTGCCAGGATGCGCTCCCTCGTCTGGCTGGGCAGGATGATCTCGTCGATCAGATTCTCATGCGCCGCGAACTCGGGGCTCATGAGGTTCTTCCTGTAGGCCTGGATGAGCTCGTCGGGGCTCACTCCGGCCGCCAGCTCCTTCTTGTTGACGATGCGGATCGCGCCCTCAGCACCCATGACCGCGATCTCGCAGAAGGGATAGGCGAAGACATGGTCCGCGCCAATCGACTTGCTTCCCATGGCGATGTAGGCGCCTCCGAAAGCCTTGCGCACGACGACTGTCACCTTGGGGACCCTCGCCTCGGCATAGGCGTACAGGAGCTTGGCTCCGTGGCGGATGATGCCGCCATGCTCCTGCCCCACTCCAGGCAGGTAGCCCGGGGTGTCGACGAAGGTGACGACGGGCAGGCCGAAGGCGTCGGCCATGCGCACGAAGCGGCTCATCTTCTCCGAAGCCTCGATGTCGATGCATCCCGCCTTGGACATCGGCTGGCTGGCGATGACGGCGACCGCCCTGCCCTCCAGCGTGGCGAAGGCCGTGATGGCGTTGGTCGCCCAGTCCCCCTGGCTCTCGAAGATGGAGCCTTCATCGAAGACGCATGAGACGAGACGCCTCATGTCGTAGGCGCCCCTCTCGCTCTCGGGGATGACGGCCATGATGTCGCCGCTGGCCTTGAGCGGGCGCCTGGAACCACCCTGGAGATAGCCTACCAGAGTGCGGCAGCTCGAGAGGGCGGCGGCCTCGTCTGCGCAGTTGAAGTGGCTGATGCCACTCTTCCTGCCCAGGGCCTCGCTGCCTCCCAGCTCCTCCATGCTGACCTCCTCGCCGATGACGGTCTTGATGACCTCGGGTCCCGTGATGAACATCCTGGAGCGGCCACGCACCGTGATGATGAAGTCCATCAGGGCCGGCGAGTAGGAGGCGCCGCCGGCACAGGCGCCGAAGACGATGGCGATCTGAGGAATGCGGCCCGAGCTCTTCACGTTGTTCGAGAAGATGCGTCCGTAGCCGTCCAGGGAGTTGATGCCCTCCTGGATCCTGGCGCCACCGCTCTCCAGCAGTGCGATGATGGGAGCCTTGGCCTTGAGGGCCTGCTGCTGGATGCGCACAATCTTGTCCGCATGGACGCGTCCAAGCGAGCCTCCCATAAGGGTGTAGTCCTGGCAGTAGGCGTAGGCCGGCTTGCCTGCGATGGACCCATATGCCGTGATGACGGCATCACCGTCGACACCGGCGTCTCCACGGGCAAGGGCGCCGACCTCAGTATACTTTCCACCGTCGAAGAGCAGGGCCAGGCGCTTTCTCGGCGCCAGCTTGCCCGCCTGTGCGTACTTGGCCTGGTAGCGGGACTCCTCTCCCGCCGCCTTCTGCTCCATCGCCTTGGTGAACTCTACAATCTTCTCCTTCACTTTCCACTCTCCTGTCTCAGTGTGGCCTTGCGGACCTTGCCGCTGTAGGTCTTGGGCAGCTCGTCGACGAACTCGAGGATGCGGATCCACTTGTATTCGGCCAGGCGGCTGTTGCAATAGTCCTTGATCTCCTTCTCGAGCTCCTTAGAGGGGCTGTGGGAGGATTCGAGGACGACCAGGGCCTTGATCGCCTGTCCACGCAATGGGTCCTGGACGCCGATGACGGCGCACTCGAAGACCGCTGGATGGTGGACGAGGATGTTCTCGATCTCGTAGGGGCCGACGCGGAAGCCGCCCGTCTTTATGATGTCGTCGAAGCGGCTGTGGAACCAGAGGTAGCCGTTCTCGTCCTGCCAGGCCGCGTCGCCTGTGTGGTAGACGCCGCCGCGCCAGGCATGGCGGTAGAGCTCGGCGTTGTCGAGGTAGGAGGAGAAGATGCCCAGAGGCTTCCTTCCATTCCTGGGGACGACGACGATCTCGCCGATCTCGCCTACGGCGGCCTGGCTGCCGTCCGACCTCAGGAGGCGCAGCTCATACAATGGCGAGGGGCGTCCCATGGAGCCGTCGACGGCCTTCATGCCCTTGTAGTTGGCGGCCAAAAGGCTCGTCTCCGTCTGGCCATAGCCCTCGTGGAGCACGAGTCCCGTCCTCTCCTGGAACTTGTGGAAGATGTCGGGGGAGAGGTACTCGCCGGCCGTGGCCGCGCTCTTCAGGCTGGGCATGTCGGGCACACCCTTGCGCACAAGATAGCGGTAGACGGTCGGGGGAGCGCAGAAGCTCGTGACCTTGTACTGGTTGATGATGCTGGCAAGCTGCTTCGGGTCGAAGTTGTCGAAGTCGAAGGCCATGACGGCGCAGCCGGCGAGCCACTGTCCGTAGATCTTGCCCCAGCTGGCCTTGGCCCAGCCTGTCTCGGCGACGGTGAAATGGAGGCCGCCATCCTCCACCTGGTGCCAGTAGAGGGCCGTCACGATGTGCGACAGCGGATAGGTGAAGTCGTGGATGACGCCCTTTGGGTAGCCTGTCGTGCCGCTCGTGAAGTAGAGGAGCATCGGGTCCTCGCTGCGCGTAGGGATGCGCTCGAAGGGACTTCCATCCTCCTGGGCCATCTCGCTGGTCAGGTTGCGCCAGCCTTCCCTGTCCTGCTGGACCGTCCATAGGATGGGCCTCTTTCTGCCCTCAAGGGCCTCGATGACGGTCTCGCACACGCCGCTTTGCGGTGTGACGATCATGGCGGCGGGATGGGCCGCGTCGATGCGGTAGGCGAAGTCGGAGGCCGTGAGCATATGGGTCACGGGGATGATGACCGCTCCGATGCGGCACAGAGCCACGACGGTGAACCAGTACTCGTAATGCCTCTTCAGGGCGACCATGACGCGGTCCCCCTTGCCTATGCCCGCCTTCATCAGGACACGGGCCAGGCGGACGCTCTCCCTCCTGATGTCCTCGAAGGTGAAGAAGTGCTCCTCGCCTTCCGTGTTGCGCCAGACGAGGGCGGTCTTGCCAGGCTCCTCCTCGGCCACGGCGTCCACGACGTCGTAGGCGAAGTTGAAGTCGCTGTTCCAGCTTATGTCTATGTTCCTGAGTACTCCATTCTCGTCGAAGTCCTCATGTACGAATTTGTGGTAGATGCTCATAACCTTTGCCAACAGCCATCCGGAGGCTGGCCTAAGCCAGCCCCTGGTGGCATGTAAGAGTGAAGACTCGTCCTCAGCTGTCCGACTTCTTCGTGATGGCGATGGAGAAGCTGGCTGTGATGACCAGCCTGTCGCCGACGTAGCCCTTGCCCTCAAGGAAATAGAAGGGATGGCGGGCCTTGGTCAGCGTGACCTCTGTGCGGAAGTCGTCGCCGGGGAAGACGGAGGAACGGAAGCGGACCTTGTCGAGTCCGGCGTAGACGGCCAGGGAGTCCTTGTCGCACTGGTCTGCGATCAGGACGCAGGCTGACTGGGCCAGGATCTCGCACTGGATCACGCCGGGCACGATCGGGTTGCCGGGGAAGTGGCCACGCAGGAAGAACTCGTCCCCCCTGACGTGGTAGAGCCCATGGGCGACGCCGTCCTCCAGCGTGGCCTCGTCGAGCAGCAGCATGTCGTCCCTGTGCGGGAGGATGAGCTTGATCTGTTCCCTGTCCACGCTCACACCCTCCTGAAGGCCAGGCAGGCGTTGTGGCCGCCGAAGCCGAGGGAGTTGGAGAGGGCCAGGCTGATGTCGGCCTTGACCGCCTTGTTCGGGCAGTAGTTCAGGTCGCACTCGGGATCGGGCTCGAGGAGGTTGATCGTCGGCGGAATGATGCCCGTCTCGAGCACCTTGATGCACGCGATGGCCTCGATGGCACCGGCCGCGCCGAGCATGTGGCCCGTCATGGACTTGGTGCTGCTGATGATGGCCTTCCTTGCGGCCTCCTCTCCCAGAGCGCCCTTGATGGCGAGGGTCTCACCCTTGTCGTTGAGGGGCGTTCCGGTTCCATGCGCGTTGATGTAGACGCTGTCGGCCTCGCTGTAGCCGGCCTCCTGCATGGCCTCGACCATGGCCCTCCTGCCACCGTCGGCGTCTGGCCTGGGGGCAGTGATGTGGTAGGCGTCGCAGCTGGAGCCGTAGCCGACGAGCTCGGCGTAGATCCTGGCTCCCCTGGCCTTGGCGTGCTCATACTCCTCGAGGACGAGGGCTGCGGCACCCTCACCGATGACGAAGCCTGCCCTCCTCTTGTCGAAGGGGAGGCTCGCGGCGTTGGGGTCGCTGGAGACGGAGAGGGCCTGCATGTTGACGAAGCCGGCGATGCCGATCTCGCAGATCGAAGCCTCGCTGCCGCCGGTGATGACGGCGTCGGCGTAGCCGTGCCTGATTGCCCTGAGGGCCTCGCCG
>JADIMU010000055.1 GCA_017694495.1 Candidatus Aphodenecus pullistercoris | reverse complement strand
CTACGACGACGGGAGCCACACTGCCTTCATGAACGTGGGTGCGGCGGACGACAGCGCCCTTGGCCGTCTGGCGCACGACCTTGTGCAGACGAGGGCCGAGGACATGTATTATGATGAGCTCAGGAGGCAGGTGCGCCACTACAAGACGACGAAGGAGGGAAGAAAGAGGATGTGCAGGGAACTTGAAGAGATGAAGAGGGAGACTGCCGACAAGAAAGCCCGCATGATTGCGGAGAGACTCATTTCGATGGGGCTTCCACTGGACATGGTCGCAGAAGGCACAAGTCTCGCCAGGGAAGTGGTCGAAGAGCTTGCGGCCAAGAAGGACAAGTGAAGTGCTGAAGTCACGAATGGGGTGGGAGCGGTCGAGGGGCCGCTCCTGTCGTCTCAGCAGAAGCCGAAAGCGCCTGGACGATCGCCTTCTCCTCCCCGCTTCCATTGGTCGCGAAGCGCAGCAGCGGCAGTCCATTCTTCCTGAAGATCGAATCCTTCAGCCTGTCGCGGTCATACTGCCTCGTGCCCTTCCTGTGGAAGCCGAATCCATCCACCTCGATAGCAAGCACAGGCACCTTTCCTACCACCCTGTAGACCAGGAAGTCCACATGGGTGCCTGTACGTGAAAGGTAGAGCCTTTCCTCACTGGTCAGGACTGGGCTGTCATCGAAAAGGTAACGCACAGGATAGTGGGCGACGAGACCGAGATTCCAGCTCCTGAAGCGTTCGCAGTGGACAATGTCCTCAAGCAGTGCGTACATCAGATTCTCCGAATCGTATTGCGAGACCTTCCTGTGGGATGCGAGGAAGGCCAGCCTTTCGTCCGTCGCCTGACTGTACAGCAGATCGAAGACCGACATCACATGACTGCGTACAGGGCCATCGCCATTGTAGGAAATGTAGGCGATCAGGTCGCCCACATTGCTTCCAGCCGGCTGAGCTTCCGATGAAGCGACGAGGATGAAGCGTTTCTTCGCCCTGGAGACGGCGACATTGATGAGCGATGAGTCATCGGAGAAGTCGGTGACGACGTCATCCGTCGTCGAGAAGATGATCGTGTCCATCTCCCGCCCCTGGAAACTGTGTATCGTCGAGACCAGGACATCATCCCGGCCTATCGTCCGTCGTATGGCTGCGACATTGTCCTTGTATGGCGTGATGATTCCAATGCTCCCGCAATCGTCAGGCAAGGCAGGCAGGACCTCCTCAGCTATGACATCGGCCTGGCGCTGGTTCACCTTTCCTCTGCTGTGGTGGCCCTCGCCCGTCAAGTAGAGGCCAAGTGGACTTGCATTTTCCTGCCCTTCCGTCATCACGACAAGGCTTCCACCATAGAACTTCTCATTGCAGAAACCTATGATTCCGCTCTGGCAGCGGTAGTGCTCCCTCAGCAGTACGGATGGCGAGTCCGGGAAAAGGGTCGTGATGGAAGTCAGGAAACTGTGGGTGCCATACCTGTAGGCCTCCGGAAGCTTGTAATTGGCATAGATCGAGTCCGACCGGGCCAGATCCTCCCTCGTCACGACATTGGACAACTGCTTGCTGTCGCCCACGATCACGCAGCGCCTCGCCTCAAGCATGGAAAGGGCGCCTGCGACGATGTCGCATTGCGACGACTCGTCCATGATGACGCAGTCGTACATGACACCGGGCAGGGAAGCCGATGAGGAGAAGGTCGTACTCGTCACGATGGGATAGGCCTCCAGAATGTCCCCTCCCCGCCTCCACAGGTCCTCGCTTGTGAAGACAGGCCTTTCCCTCTTCCAGTCGAAGCGCCTGGCAATCGAGGCCTTGAGCAATCTCATCGAGAGAGACGAGAGCTCGGCAAGACGCTCCTGCGGCTTGAAGGAGGAGAGCCTTCTCCTGATGTCCCCAATCCTCTCCTCCAGCTCACGTCTCTTCCTGCCATAGAAGCGTGCATGCAAGCTGGCGAGAAGTGCAGTTCCAGGCCGGCCCGACTCCTTCCATCCGAAGAGCCTGTCGACGAAGACCGCCTGGAGGCGCCTCACCATGGACAGTCCTTCTCTGTACTCCAGGATGCTGCCATACTTGCGGACCATCGAAAGGAGACGTGAGCTGTCAAAGAGCCCTCCATCATCCCAAGGTTCCTGGACAAGCCGGGTGAAGTGCCTCATCTCCACGTCCAGCTTCTCCTGCTCGCAAAGGGCAAGCTGAAGCTCTTCCTGAAGGCTGAAGCACTCTGAAAGTTCCCTCAGCGCCAGAGAAGCCCTGCTTTCAAGTCTGAAGACTTCCATTTCATTGAGGCACCAGGATGAGAGGTCTGGCCAGAAGCCAGTCTGGGAAGAGAGGAAGGCCTCCTTGTTCGCCTGGCTGCCAAGAGGAGCGAGCAGGAAGCCGAGTCCCTCCGCTTCGAGTTTCTGCCGCACATTGTCGACAGCGGAGTTGTTGTTCGAGACGATCTCGACGCTCATGCCCTCTCGCAGCAGGTTCGCGACTATCGTGAGGATCGTCTGGGTCTTTCCCGTCCCCGGTGGTCCCTGGATGATGCTGAGGCGATGAGAGAGCGCATTGTCGACAGCCCTCTTCTGAGAGTGGTTGCACCCGAAAGGGAAGATGGGCTCAGGTCCTTGTGGCACGGCATCATCAGCGATTGTGCCTGTGAGATAGGCCGAGAGCATCGACTCGTCGGATACGAAAGCGATGCGCCCCAAGCGGGATGCGAGGATGCGCTCTCCATATTCCTCCAACCCCAGTCTGTTGACGGAAGCGACCTCCTGAAGATAGGACAGGACGGTCGAAGCCTTGCCGTCCTCGAGGATGGAATGTGTGATCGTCAGCCCACATTCAGGCAGCAGGAACTCTTCCTGACCTTTCACGAGAAGACAGCGCCCCACTTTCTTGTAGCGGTAGATTCCAGAGAGGCCTGTGAAGGGAGCACCCTTGTACAGGACCGTATGGAAGGCAGGATCCAGATACTCTGGCCGGAACACAGCCACATTCCCACTCTTGTAGCTGTATGTGGATCCATCGATGAAGGTGACGTCCCACAGCCCCCTCTGCCTGTCGAAGGATAGGCTTGCGATCTCTTCCGTCTTCTCGACCTGCTTCAGATAGACCAGACATTGCGACCTGTCCACTGCACACCCTCCCCTGGCCACAATCCTATCAGATGATAACAATCAGAAAATTCAATTTGAAGTCTTGGAGAAAGGACCTTAGACTGGAGTCATGAAGAAACTGACCACAACACTTGTCCTGATGCTTGTCGCATGCCTCCTTGTCGGAGCCAACATGCAGAAGACCTACAGCCGTCAGAGCACCGAGTACCAGACTGCATATGCGCTGTGCATCTCGGCAGGAGTGCTTCCGCCCTCACCCGTCACTCCTGTTACGGGAGCGGCTCTGGCCCAGTCGCTCTCAAGGATCGACAAGGCGAGGCTCACCCAGGCGGAAAGGGATCTCTACGATGAGCTGATGGAGGCCCTCGAATACCATCCTGTGCTCGAGTACGACCTCTTCGGCATCGACCCGACTCCGACAATAGGTGTCGATATGTTCACGCAGACTGCAATTCCAGACAGCGAGAAGGATCTGCTCATCCCAAGGGAAGACAGGACTGAAGTTCTGGATCTCGCTTTCGGCTTCAAGTTCGCAGACGTCGGTTACGGTTTCGTGGACTGGCTGATGCTTTCCCCGATGATCACAAGCTATTATGACAAGCGCTTCGATACGAACCTCAACAAACTGATCGAAGGTGACATTTTCGCCACATCCCATGAGGGAACCTTCACTGCAGGCATCCTCTTCGGCAACGACTGGATGAACTTCTCGGTCATGAGCGGTCGCCAGGAACAGGGCTATGGCCACTCTGGAAACCTCGTCCTCGGCGACAACCTACTCAGGCAGCAATACCTCAGGATGCACACCTTCTCCCGATGGTTCGACTACACATATACCCTCACCAGATACGGGAAGATGGCCTACACGGATTCGGCTGACCCCTCTTCCAACCTGAAGATGGCATCAAACGACGAGTCGTTCGAACTTCCTCAGCAAGTCTTCCCCTTGCACCGCTTCGACTTCAAGATCGCCGACAGCCTCTCCATCTCCCTCGTCGAGGGTGCGATGATGCTCATCGACAGCGTCTTCGACGTGAGGCTTCTAAACCCCTTCCTCTTCGTCCACGGCTTCAACAACTACGCAGACGAAACCGAGATTTCAAATACCGGCGACGAAGCGAACAACATCCTTGCCATCGAGCTTGGATGGACCTTCCTCCCCCACCACAGGCTCAATCTCCAGCTTGTATCGGACCAGATCCAGATTGGAGGAGAGTCGAAATCGATGCCGATGGCACTGGGCGGCCTCGTCAACTACGAGACGAGCTGGATCATCGATGGAAACTATCTGACAGGCTGGGTCGAGGCGGCATACACGATGCCTGCGACCTACCTGAACAACAAAATGAAAAAAGACAACTACAATCCGAACTACGACTACATCGTCGGCTACCATATGTGGGGCTACAATGCTGCCAACGACGGCGACATCGACTACGCAAGCTACAAATATGGTCCAGACTCCATCGTCCTCGCCCTCGGTCTGGACTTCGGCAAGCTGGGGGCATTCTCGCTCAGCGGAGAAGTCGACTACGTCATCCACGGCGCATATGGCCTAGGCTACAACTACACGGTCGCGGCCAGAGGGAGCGATGGAGACAAGTTTGAGCCCTATAATCCAGGCGATGTGGCGGCATTCCCCCTCTCCGTCCCCCTGGACGAAGCCGAACACAGGATCGAGGCCACGCTGAAATCCAGCTGGATGCCAGTCGAAGGCCTGAGTCTGAATACGGGACTTGGCCTCCTCCAGGTCTGGAACTACCGCCTCTCTCCGGGAGAGCAGTTCTTCGACGTCCAGCTCTACATAGGCTTCTCATTCGATCCCGTAAGGATGTTCGCAGGTTGAGCATATGCGAAAACTTGCAAGCATACTGACCATTGCCGCCCTGCTATGTGGGGCGGCTTATGCGGGAGGAGTGGACGCCTATGTGATTCCCCTGTCCTCACCCGTCTACGAAGCCATGGACGCATTGTATGCGATCAATGGAATGGCCTCCCCTTCCACATCCCGTCCCTGGACGGTTGCGGAGGCCAGACACATCCTCTCACACGTAGATGCTGAGGGGATGGACAGCGGTGAGTCCAACTTCTACAGGTCTGTTGAAGAGCTGCTCGCACGGGAAGAACCTACCTGGATGATCGATGAGGACAGTTTCGGACTCAGCACCACAGTATCACTGAACCCGGAATACTACTGGCATGACAACTCAAGATTCGACAACGATGTGGACTGGGTCTGGGATTACGAGCACAGGAAGCCCTTCCTCAACCTCGAGCTTGAGATGAGCGTGTTCTCCTGGTTCTATACGACAGCGAACGCGCAATACACGAAAGGACGTTGGGACGGAAGAAACGATGGAATCTGGTACTATGATCCGGACGCGGACTATCCAAACGGCATTGGAGCTGGCATAGCTCCAGATGACAAAACGCTCCACATCCCGGCAGGTTCCATCAGCTGGGCTGATGAGCACAACACGAACTTCCCAATCCTTCCGGAGACCTTCGAGTTCGACTGGCCAAAGCGCGCCTTCATCGCCTTCGCAGGCCCCCATTGGTCCCTGACACTCGGCAGGGACAGGATGAACTGGGGAAATGCGAGAATAGGAAACCTCCTCATTGACGATGGTCTGGAATACCATGATGCGCTCAGACTGAAGTTGTACACGCAGAACGTCTTCGAATATGAGGTGATGTTCTCCTTCTTTGATGATGACTGGTCTGGGGCCTTTCATGAGTCGGACTCCTTCAAGATGCTGATGGCCCATAGGATTGCCTTCCGGCCAGCCGACTGGATCAGTTTCACGCTGTCGGAAAACATCATGTACAGGTCAAGCGTACTGGAAGGCCAGAGCCTCAATCCTGCCTTCATCTTCCACAATCTGAACAACAGGGACATGTTCAATGCGCTTGCCTGGGGAGAACTGTCCATCGCTCCGTTCAAAGACTGGAAATCTACGCACAGTTCGCCATAGACCAGGGCAAACATCCACAGGAAAGTGCCAGCGAACGGGATGCATGGGCTGTACTGGGCGGTTTGGACTACACCCACCTGATAGGAAAGGGAGTCCTTGAAGCCGGCTTCGAAGCCGCATATACGACACCGCTCATCTATCGCAGGGACAAGGTCGATTTCATCGTTCCACACCGCACTGCGACCCAGCTTGCAGGAGGAGATGTCCTGAAGCTCTTCTACGTGGGCTTCCCCTATGGAGGAGACACCATTGCGATGCAATTGGACCTCTCCTACAGCCAGCCGGGAGTCTGGGGGATATCATCTGCATTAAGGGCTGTGGTGCATGGATCCATGGACATGATGCAAAGCCACAACAAGGATGACAACAAGGATGACGCCAACGATGGCTACCCGAACAAGGAAGGCAGTACACCGACTGGTCCTGACATCAGCTGCACACTGATTGGAAGCCTGGCAGGTGACTACCATTTCCCATCGATTGCACACATCCTCGACATCAGCTTCTTCTCCAACATCTCGATCATCGACCGCTTCATGCTGAAGGGAAGTACAGATGCCAAAGAGCCGGAGGGCATGGACATCCAGCTGGCAATCGGAATGAGCATCGCTGTCCTGTGAACGACCACCAGGGCTGATGCCAGACACCAGTCCTGGTCCTGAAGCATACCACTCCGGCAGAAGCCATTGTCCGGCCAATTCCAGACAGTTCTTTTACGCCAAGTTCCACATCGGGCTTTCGTCCGATTTCCGTGGGGATGTTCAGCAGAGGGGTGGATTCTTCGTTGCGTGGCAACAAAATCGATGTTAGGCTGTCAGTTGAGGGGAAGGTTTGATACGGCCTATGGAAGAGCCGGACCGTCCTCTTCGAAATGCAGTTTTGAGGGAACGATGAGCAGAATCTGGAAGACAATCGCAATCATCATGCTGACGTCTCTTATGCTGACGCCAGTCTTCGCATCCGACAACAGCTTGGCCAAGGCCATCTACAACGATGCGATCGACCTTGCCATGGGACTCATAGCCGAGGGCGCCGACCTGGACGCGGACTACCTGGGCTACAGCCCGATCAAGGCCGCCGTCAACGCAGGAGAGGTCGATCTGGCAATCGCGCTCATCGATGCGGGCGCCAATGTAACAGGAAACAATACCCTGGCACAGGCCATCGACGCCGGCGAGATGGAGCTGGCGCAGAAGCTGCTTGACGCGGGCGCCGACCTCAACGCCGAGTACTACTCCTCCACTCCGATCGAGACCGCGATGTACGAAGAGGAGTATGACTTCGTCGCGACACTCCTGGATGCAGGTGCGGACATCACAGGCATGAACCTCCTGGCCAAGGCCATCGACGCCGGTGAGATGGAGCTTGCCCAGAAGCTCCTCGACGCGGGCGCCGACATCGAGGCCACATACTACTCCTCCACTCCGATCGAGACCGCGATGTACGAAGAGGAGTACGACTTCGTCGCGGCACTTCTTGATGCCGGTGCGGACATCACAGGCATGAACCTCCTGGCCAAGGCCATCGACGCCGGTGAGATGGAGCTGGCGCAGAAGCTGCTTGACGCGGGCGCCGACCTCAACGCCGAGTACTACTCCTCCACTCCGATCGAGACCGCGATGTACGAAGAGGAGTACGACTTCGTCGCGACGCTTCTTGATGCTGGTGCGGACATCGAGGGAATGAACCTTCTGGCCAAGGCTATCGACGCCGGTGAGATGGAGCTTGCCCAGAAGCTCCTCGACGCGGGTGCCGACATCGAGGCCACATACTACTACTCCACACCGGTCGAGATCGCCATGGATGAAGGCGAGTACGACTTCGTCCTGACACTGATCGACGCAGGAGCCGACATCGAAGGAATGAACCTGCTGGCCCAGGCAATCTACGAAGGTGAGATGGAGCTTGCGCAGGAACTTCTCGACAGAGGTGCCGACATCGAGGCCACATACTACTACTCCACACCGGTCGAGACCGCCATGGATGAAGGAGAGTACGACTTCGCCCTGACACTGATCGATGCGGGAGCCGACTTCGATGGCATGAACCTCATTGCCGATGCCCTCTACTATGGAGAGGAGGAGATTGCACAGGAGCTTCTCGACAGAGGTGCCGACCTCAACGCCACCTACTACTCAATGGCGCCGATCGAGATCGCCATGGATGACGGATACTATGATTTCGTCCTGACACTCATCGATGCGGGAGCCGACTTCGAGGGTATGAACCTGATTGCAGATGCCATCTACTACGGAGAGATGGAGCTCGCACAGGCGCTGCTCGACAGAGGAGCCGACATCAACGCCACCTACTACTCAATGGCACCGATCGAGATCGCCATGGATGAAGGAGAGTACGACTTCGCGGAAATCCTCCTGGATGCTGGAGCGGATATCGAAGGAATGGGACTGGTCGCCCAGGCGATCTACGACAGAGAGCCGGACTTCGCATTGAAGCTTTTGGCTGCCGGAGCCGATCCAGAGGAAACCTACTACGGCTACACAGCGCTTGAACTCGCAATCTCCACCGCCACTACCGACCTGATCGCCGCACTGACGGCAGAAGTCCAGTAGGACATCACAAGGGAGGAGCGCAAACAACGCTCCTCCCATTCATTTCCGGCAAGCGGAAGAAGCATCATCCAAGACATGGACAAGACATTGCGCTACTACGACGAGCATGCCGCCGCATTCACTGCCGACACTGTCACGACAGACATGTCCTCAATCCAGGAGGCCTTCATCCGCCAACTGGAACCAGGTGCCCACATCCTTGATTTGGGATGTGGCTCTGGACGGGACACGAAGCTCTTCCTCTCGAAGGGCTTCGCAGTCACACCAGTCGACGGATCGGGAGAGATGTGCACGATTGCAAAGGCCAACACAGGACTTGAGGTGCGTCAGCTGCTATTCAAGGACCTCGACTACATCGAAGCCTTCGATGCCGTCTGGGCCTGCGCTTCCCTTCTCCACGTCCCTTCAAAGGAACTTCCGTACATCTTCGCACTCATACATAGGGCACTGAAGGGAAGAGGCCTGCTCTACTGCTCGTTCAAGTACGGCACCTTCGAAGGAGAGCGCAACGGACGCTTCTTCACAGACCTGACGGAGGATGGCATTGAGAAACTGCTTCCTCCCCTCTTCACCCCAACAAGAATCTGGACCACCAACGACGCCAGGCCCGGCAGGAGTGACGAGAGATGGCTGAACGTGATGGCGCTCAAGGTCTGAGCACAATCACCTGAAAAAGTCCTGGCAAAAGACAGGACGACAGCGACGAAACAGGTTGCCTAAATTTGTTTGAGGGGCCAGTCGTATCACGTTTTGAGGACGAAAAAGCAGCCAGTTTTGCACGTTTTGAGGACGAATGTGATGCCTGATGAAGAATGCACTACCTCAAATGATGCGTGAAAAATAGTCGAAACATGTCCATCAGAATGGATATTGCCATGTTTTTCTACAACTTTCTCCGATTTTGGACTATCATGGGGAGCAATGAAGGACAAGAAGGGCGAGCACCATTTTCTGGACTCGATCCAGAACAAGATCTTCCTTTGCATCACGCTGGTGGTGAGCATCGTCGTCATACTCACGACATTGCTGATCTATCTGAACTCGTCCAGCGTCATCAAGGACTCTGCCCTGACCTTCATGTCCACAACACTGCGTACACTCAACAGACAGATACAGGACCTTCACACGAGGACGATGAACATCCTGCTGAAAATCGCCATCAATGAGACGGTGCGCACGACCATTTCGCTGGAGCCAGAGCTCGCATCCTATGAGGAGTACGAACAGTTCCGCGAGATCGACACCCTGATCAGGAACTACATGGCTGACGAAGGCTTCATCGAGCGCATCGTCATCATCCGAAGCGACGGCAGGGCCTTCTTCTCCGGCAACCCGATCATGATGAGGGACGATGCGCTCTCGCTCTACGAGGACTGCCTTTCCCACACCGAAGGCACCTTCTTCTCCATCGACGGCGAGATCTTCTGCTACAGACAGATTTACGTCGGGCAGGCGGGCATGGACGCCATAGTAGTGGCCGACATGGATGAAGAGTCGATAGATTCCATCTTCCAGCGCTCCAGCTTCACGAACATGGACATCTTCGTCCTGAGCGACAACGGACAACTCTTCGCCCAGACTCCATACAACAGCATAGCGGCTGACGATTTGGGCAAGTACATGCCAATGCTCGAGGCGGGAGGAGGTGTCCAAGTCATGAGGACCGACAGTGGACGCTTCCTCGGTGCCCTGGAATACATTCCAGACACAGGACTGGGATCCGTGGCCATCGTCTCCTACCACAACCTCTTCTCGGAGTCATATAGAATCCTCTATACCGCGCTGTTGGTCATCATTCTGTCAATCGGGCTATCCGTACTCATCTCATACTTCCTATCCCGCCTGATCACGAAGGACTTGAGGAGCCTGAGGATCTCGATGCTCAGAATAAGCCAGGGGGACATCAGGGAGAGGACCGAGATTCCGGGAGCCGTCGAGATCAAGGATCTGGCAATCATCTTCAACAACATGATGGACAAGATGGACAGCCTGATCAGCGAGACCGCGATGAAGGAGGTCGAAAAGCGCAAGCTCGAGCAGGATTATCTGAGCATGCAGATCCAGCCCCACTTCATATACAACACGCTCAACCTGGTCAAAGTCATGGCCTTGCAGCATGATGAGGAGGACATGGCGAAGGCCATTACAGCCCTGGTCGACATCCTAAGGGCGGTCACAGGCAAGGAAAGCCGCTACACGACGCTGGAACATGAGATAGGCTTCGCCAAGCAATACGTATATCTGCACGATTTCCGCAAGGGTTGCCAGATAAACCTGGAGGTCGAGATGGACGGGACGCTCGCCGACATCCAGGTGCCCACCCTAATTCTGCAACCACTTGTAGAGAACGCCTGTCTGCATGGTTTCGAGGACCGCCAGACGGGACGCATCGTGATAAAGGCCTTCCAAGAAGAAGGCAGAACCCACATTCAGGTGCTGGATGATGGAGTCGGATTCGAGACGGATCCTGACAGGAGCGGCAGGCTCTACGGCATCGGGATTTCGAATGTGCTTGAGCGCATGGAACTGCTCTACGGCGATGCATTCACCTTCGACATCGCCTCAGGCAGGAACAGCGGAACAAAAGTGGAGCTTGTCTTCTGATGGCATACAGGATCGTGGTTGTCGACGACGAGTCGCAGTTCCTTGACTACATCGTCTCCCTCCTGCCCTTGGAGGAGCTGGACCTCGAACTCGTGCTCAGGACCGTTTCTGCGCGTGAGGCGCTCAAGACGATAAGACGCCAGCCTGTCGACATCCTGCTGACAGATGTCATGATGGGCGAAATGTCGGGCACGCAGCTCGCCCAGATCGTCCATGAGGAGAAGCCGGATGTTAAGATTCTGGCACTCTCGAGCTACGACGACTACGACTATGTGCGCACAATCCTGCTCAATGGAGCAAGCGACTACCTTCTCAAACACCGGCTCGACAGGGCCAGTCTGAAGGCTGCCCTAGGAAAGATCACAGACCGTATCAGGCTCGAACGCTTCGGCCAGGCCTTCAGCGCGCAGAAGGAGGAGGAGCTTGTCAAAGCGGTCGCCTCAGGAGACGAAAGGGCCCTTTCCAATCTCATCATGGAGCTCTTCACACCACTGCCGGACGGCGCGGCGCGATGTGAGCTGCTGGACGCGCTGATCGCACTGGTCGATGGAATGAAACGCAGCGAATTCTACATCGACATACTCGTCCTGAGACGTGACGGACTAGGGCAGCTGCTCGGCGAAGGCGATCTTGAGGGTTTCTGCAATGCCTTGCTTGAAGCCTTGCGGCTGTGCGGAATAAGCCAGTACTACAGACAGGACTTCTCGAAGATGGTCAAGCTCGCAATCGACCTGACAGAGACCAACTGGGCAATGAACCTTTCACTCAGGGACGCGGCTGACGTCCTGAGCGTCAATGCGGACTATCTCTCCCGACAGTTCTCAAAGGAAGTTGGCGTGCCATTCATCGAATACCTCAACGGCGTCAGGATGAAGCACGCCCGCAAGATGCTGAGGGATGGCCAGACGCTAAAGGAAGTCGCATTCAATTGTGGATTCAAGAATTACAGCTATTTCCTCAAGTTGTTCAAGCGTATGCAGGGACTCTCTCCAGGAGACTACCAGAGCATGTGGGAGAAGGTCAGAATCGTTAAGCGAAAGTGAGGATTCGTTCATTCCATTCCTTTGGACAATTCGAGAAATCGGCAGGGAGAATGGAATCAAGAAACACAAAAGGAGCGAACAAATGAAAAGATTCTCTGCCATTCTGACCATCCTGCTCGCAGTGAGCCTCAGCCTCTTCGCCGGCGGCTCCTCCGAAAGCTCTGCAGCCTCAGAGCCCAAGGTTCCGGTCAATCCTACAGGATTCCCGATCGTCAACGAACCGCTCACGATGACGGTCTTCGGCATCAGGGACGCCAACCAGGCTAACTGGGACGAGGTCTTCGTCCTCCAGAAATATGAGGAGATGACCGGCATCCATATGGACTATCAGGAAGTCCCCGATCAGGGCAAGGAGGAGAACAAGAACCTCCTTTTCGCCTCCAACGACCTCCCAGACATCTTCCTGCGCCCCGTCTTCACGCAGAATGAGCTCACCCGCTACGGCATCGAGAGCGGACAGCTGATGCCGCTGAACGACCTGATCGACCAGTACATGCCCAACTTCAAGGCCCTCATGGAGGCCGACCCGGGCATCAAGCAGGCTATAACCTCCGCCGACGGCAACATCTACGCCCTGCCTCAGATCGACGTCTCGAATACGGGAAAGATCGACTTCAAGCAGTGGATCAACAAGGACTGGCTCGAGGCCCTCGGACTTGAGATGCCGACCAACATCGACGAGCTCGTCGAAGTCCTCAGGGCCTTCAAGACCCAGGACCCCAACGGCAACGGCAAGGCCGACGAGATTCCGCTCGGCTTCAGGGAGATCGGTTCCATCTTCCAGACCCTCGGCAGCGCCTACGGCCTGCACTACATGTTCGCACAGCCGGTAAACATCGAGGACGGTCAAGTCCACTTCTGGCTGCAGGACGAGGCCTTCAAGGAATACCTCATGCTCCTCAACCAGCTGTATGAGGAAGGTCTGCTCTGGTCCGACTTCTACAAGAGGGATCTGCCGGCCTGGAGGTCCAACCTGGCCAACGCCCTCTTCGGAGTCTTCTACATGCCCTACTCCGACGTCTTCGTCAACGTCGAGGACCAGATGACCGTTCTTCTCCCGGTCGAAGGTCCTGCCGGCGGCCCCTATGACGGAGAGGTCTTCTGGGCCAGCTCCAAGACAGGTGTCGAGACGACAGCCTTCGCCTTCGCCCTCAGCAACACATGCAGCAATCCCGAGGCGGCATGCCGCTGGGTAGACTACTTCTACTCGCCTGAAGGCTCCCTCTTCTTCCGCTACGGCATCGAAGGCGAGACCTTCTACTTCGACGAGAACGGCTACCCGCAGATGAACGAGGACATCGCCAACGATGAGAGGGGCTTCATGACCGCCCTCGGCGAGATCTGCCTCGTACCTGGCGGCAACCTCCCCTGCCTGATCACAAGCCAGACGGAAGGACTGGTCGCCAGCAACCTCACCAAGGAAGTCGCCGCGGCCATGCTGCCCTACACGGATGAGGCCCTTGTTCCGCCCAGCTTCACACCTGAGGAGAATGAGGAGGTCCTCATGATCAGCCAGGACCTCAACACCTACCGCGACCAGGCGGCATCCCGCTTCATCGTCGGCGAGTGGTCCTTCGACATGTGGGACGAGTACTGCTCGACGCTCGACCAGATTGGACTGCCCCGCCTCGAGGAGATCTATCAGCAGGCATACGACAGGACTCTGGCCAACTGATTCCCAAACAGCCTCCGGGCCACAGCCCGGGGGCCCTTCATCAGACAAAAGACGCATTAGGAGAACAGGAGGCATGGCCATGACCATGCCCCCTCCTCCTGTCACAACCAACAGGAGAAGAAAAATGAAAAAAGACTGGAAGAAGAAGTACATAGGAAAGGGAGGGCTCTTCGCGCTCGTCGCCATCCCCATGATCTGGTATCTGATCTTCTACTATGTGCCCATCTATGGAGTGCAGATCGCTTTCAAACGGTACAACCCCTCACTCGGCATAACAGGCAGCGAGTGGGTAGGCTTCAGGTACTTCAAGCAGTTCTTCAACTCATACTACTTCACGGACATCACCCGCAACACGATACTCCTGTCCCTCTACACCCTGGCAGTCGGTTTCCCGATTCCAATCATCCTTGCCCTTATAATCAACGAGATAAAGGGTACGGGGCTGAAGAAGGCGGTGCAGAACATAACCTACATACCGCACTTCCTCTCGGTCGTCGTCATCGTCAGCATGCTCACCATCTTCAGCAACCCGAACTATGGCCTCTTCAACAGCATAGGAGGACTTTTCGGTCTGGAACCTGTCGACCTGATGGCGAAACCCGACCATTTCCGCTCGCTCTACGTCTTCTCGAACGTCTGGCAGCACATGGGCTTCAACTCGATCATATACATAGCGGCACTGTCGGCAATCGATCCCGCACTCTATGAGGCGGCGACGATCGATGGAGCAAGCCGCTTCAAGAAAATACTCTACATCTCGCTGCCAAGTCTGATTCCGACGATCATGGTACTCCTGATCATGCGCATCGGCTCGATCATGAACGTCGGCTTCGAGAAGGTCCTGCTGATGCAGAACCCGATCAACATGGAGACCAGCGACATCATCTCCACCTTCATCTACAGGAACGGAATACAGCAGGGACAGTTCAGCTACGCCGCAGCGGCTGGCCTCTTCAACTCGGCAATAAACTGCGCCCTGCTCTTCATCGCGAACAAAGTGTCAAAGAAAGTGACGGGGAACAGCCTATGGTAAGGACAAAGAACAGGAATGCAATCAGAGAGACCGGTGGAGACCGGATCTTCGACCTGGTCATCAACATCATCGCAGTCGTCATAATCGTCGTGGTCCTCTATCCGCTCCTCTTCACCCTTGCGGCATCGTTCTCGGATCCCGACTACGTCGTCAACGGAGAAGTCACCATCTACCCGAAGGGCTTCACGCTTGAACCGTACAAGATGGTCTTCCAGAACAGCGACATCTGGACAGGATACAGGAACTCCATCCTCTACACTGTCGTCGGAACGATTACAAGCATGGTGCTCACAATCTGTCTGGCCTATCCCCTCTCCAGGAAGGACATGCCGCACAGAAGGGCGCTGACCCTGATCATCCTCTTCACGATGTACTTCAATGGAGGAATGGTTCCGACCTACATGCTCGTGCGGGACATCGGGCTGTACAACACATTCTGGGCAGTCATCCTTCCGGTGGCGATCAACACCTACAACTTCATCGTGGCGCGCACATTCTTCGAGAACAGCATACCAAGGGAGATGTACGAATCCGCAATGATCGACGGCAGTGGAGACATAAGGACTCTGGTCTCCATCGTCCTCCCATTGTCGACCGCAATCCTCGCCGTTCTCGTCCTCTATTATGCGGTGGACTACTGGAACGCATACTTCAATGCCCTGATCTACCTGAATGACGACAATCTCTATCCGCTCCAGATCATAATCCGGAATATACTTCTGATCGGTCAGACAGAGCAGATGGGCTCCAACAGTGTCGGAATGGGCGACAAGCTGAAGATGGCTGAGGCCATCAAGTATTCCGTCATCGTCGTGAGCTCAGTACCTGTCCTGCTGATCTACCCCTTCGTGCAGAAATACTTCACCAAGGGCGTAATGATAGGAGCCGTGAAAGGATGAGCAATAGACCAGACATAGTCATATGCATGTCGGACCAGATGAGGTTCGACCTGCGCAAGTCGAAGGGATTCGCCCTCGATACCATGCCCTACCTGGACAGTCTGTCCAGCGAAGGCCTCGAATTCGACAAGGCATACACGCCCAATCCGACATGCATGCCGGCCCGGGTGAGCATGTTCACAGGCCGTGTCCCATCCGCACATCATGTGCGGACGAACCACAACGCACAGGACGCAGTCTACACACAGGACATGCTCGACGTGCTGAAAAGCCTAGGCTACAGGACTGCTCTGTGCGGCAAGAACCACAGCCATCTCAGGCCATCCGACTTCGATTTCGCCAGGGTGAACGGACACCTTGGCATCGAAGATGGACATGAAATCAATGAAAAGGAGCAGGAAGTCGACGACTTCCTCAAGACTCTGGACTTCTGCGACAGTGCGACACCTTCGCCGCAGTCTGTGGAGGAGCAGCTGCCCTACAGGAACGTCAGCGACTTCTTCACCTTCTTCGACAAGTGCAGGGCCGAAGGGAAACCATCGTTCACATGGTTGTCATTCGCTGAGCCACACAATCCCTACCAGGTCCCCTACCCATACTTCGACAAGTTTCCTCCGCACAGCCTGCCTGAGATCGAGACATCACGTGATGACCTTGA
Organism: Candidatus Aphodenecus pullistercoris; assembly: GCA_017694495.1. GTDB lineage: Bacteria > Spirochaetota > Spirochaetia > Sphaerochaetales > Sphaerochaetaceae > Bullifex > Bullifex pullistercoris. The sequence goes on along the minus strand of JADIMU010000055.1, from coordinate 15,706 downwards.
AGGAAAGGACCAGAGCTACGAATTCATGGACTGGGCCTGGGACAGGGTCTACAAGGAGGACAGAAAGGAGCGGATACTCCGCGACAGATCGAACTACTACGGGATGCTCTCCCTGATCGACGACCAGATCAGACGCCTGGTCGAAGGCATAAGGGCACGCGGAGCTCTGGACGATACACTCATCATCATACTCTCCGACCATGGCGAGTTCATCGGCGAATACGGCCTGATACGCAAGGGATGCAACGTCGCCCAGCTGCTTGCACACATCCCGATGGTCATCCTCGGGCATGGCGTAAGTCAGCGAGGAATCGACGATAAGGACTTCGTCAGCATCATAGACATCTTCCCGACCATATGCGACATGCTTGGAGTCGACATACCCTTCGGCGTCCAAGGCAAGAGTTTTTTACCAATACTTTCCGGTGATAGATATCCGAAAAAGGATTTCTCAATCGCTTATAGTGAATCAGGTTTCGGCGGGCTCTTCTGGGACAGGGAAAAAGACGCACTGACTCCTGTCGAAGAAGGAGCCACGGAGTGCTACAGCACCTTCGACTGTCTGAACACCTGGACGCAGAGCGGCCAGACCAGGATGGTCGTCAAAGGACACTACAAGTACATACTGAACATGATGGGTCAGGAATGGCTCTACGACATTGAGAAGGATCCGCTCGAGAGGAACAACCTGATCGGACGCGAGGACATGATACCCATAGCCTACGACCTCTCGCGTGAACTTGCCGCCGAGATGATGCGCAAATCGGACGACATTCCCTCCTGTGCCCACCGCTACCGCACGAAGAACCATCCGAGGCGCTACTTCTTCGACGATGAATTCCATGTCGATAAGGATCCCACAGTCGTGTATCATCCAATTGAATGTCCAAAAAGGAGGGACAAATGAAGGAAAAGTACCCCAGACCGCAGTTCGAGAGGCACTCGTTCATCAACCTGAACGGCTGGTGGACCTGCCATATCAGCCGCAAGGCCATGTGCTACCGCAACAGCGACATCGATAGGGAAAGGGTCGAGAGCAAAGGCTTCGAGGACAGGATCCTCGTTCCCTTCGCTCCTGAGACGCCTCTTTCCGGCCTTTGTGTCCAGGATGTCATAGATTGCATCTACTACCACAGACAGCTCGAGCTTGAAAGTGTGGCCGGGAATGAGCGTGTCATACTCAACTTCGGCGCGGTCTTCCACCATTGCGAGGTCTACATCGATGGCCAGCAGGTCGGCTTCCATGATGGAGGATCATCCTCCTTCTCATTCGACATCACAGAGCATGTATGCTCAGGTGGAGTCCACGACCTCGTCGTCAAGGCGACAAGCAACCTCCAGGACGGATCGATACCATCAGGAAAGCAGTCGAGCTACATGACGAGCTATACATGCTTCTACCACAGGACGACCGGAATCTGGCAGACGGTCTGGATCGAAAGGGTCAGCCGCTATTCCCTCGAGACAGTCAGGACAAACTGGAATGCGGACACCCAGGAGCTGTGCTTCGCCCCTAGGTTCAGGGCACTGAAGCGCGGTCTCGTCCTGGAGACTGAAGTACGCTCTCCTTCGGGCAAGGTTTTCCAGACGAGGACGAAGGCCTCGGCCCAGGCCACTTACCATGTGCACATCGACTCGCCTGAACTCTGGGAGCCTGGCAATCCCGCACTCTATGGCATCACATACAGGCTCCTTGACGGAGAGCTCGTCATCGATGAGGTGCGCTCCTACGCAGGACTCAGGACCATCGAGGTCGAGGGCAATCAGATATACCTCAATGGCAAGAAGCTCTATCAGCGCCTCGTCCTCGATCAGGGCTTCTATCCTGATGGCAACTGGAGCGCACCCTCCGACGAGGCGCTCGAGAACGACATCAGACTCTCGATAGCTGCAGGCTTCAACGGGGCACGCCTCCACCAGAAGGTCTTCGAGGAGCGCTTCTTCTACCATGCTGACAGGCTCGGCTACCTGGTCTGGGCGGAAAGCCCGTCCTGGGGACTGGACTACAATGATGACGGCCTACCAGCAAGGAACTTCCTGAGTGAGTGGAAGGAGATCGTCGAACGTGATGTCAACCATCCCTCGATCATAGCCTGGACTCCGTTGAACGAGACCTTCTACTTCCGCAACGCGCTGGCCCACAGGAGGCTCCACAAGGAAGCGTATGAGCTGTGCCGGACAATCGACCCGACACGCCCCGTCAACGACGCAAGCGGCTACATCCACTACATGACGGACCTGTGGACTGTGCACAGCTACATCCAGGACCCCGAGAAGCTTTCACAGACGCTCAGCCTCAAGGACGGCAAGCCCTTCAGGAACTATCCTGACCTGGAAGCGGACTACGAAGGACAGCCTTACCTCGTCGACGAATACGGAGGCATCAAATGGGATCCCGAGACGCAGGGGAACAGCAGCCTTTCGAAGTCGCAGAACCTCCAGTCCTGGGGCTATGGAGATGCAGTCCAGAGTGAGGACGAGTACTTCGACAGGCTTGAGAAGCTGACTCAAGCCATCCTCGCCGAGGACCATATCTGCGGCTACTGCTACACGCAGCTGACCGATGTCGAGCAGGAGAAGAACGGCGTCTACTTCTACGACCGCTCGAAGAAGTTCGACACGGAACGCTTCCGTGCTATATTCTCCCGCAGGCCTGAAGGTTATGAAATCTGAGCCGAATCGGGGCGTCAGGCAATCGCCGGCGCCCCGGACAGGCTTTTGACCTTGTGTGCTTGAGCGGCCTGAGCTATAGTCAATCCATGGGCACAAGGATAAAGGACTACAGGCGTACATTTGCAAAATATCTACTGGTTTTCATCGTCCCAATTCTGGTGCTAGCCTCCTATTTCCTCTATTACCAGCACTTTGTCCAAAAGGAGAAGACAGAGGACTTCCAACTGAGCCTCTTCACTCAGTTCAGCCAGGAAATCGACCTGTTCTACTCCTCCCTCCAGGATCTTGCACTGAGCATGTCACGGGAGGGGCCATTGCCTGACGAGGATGCGACGAAGGCGGAGGAGGACGCATTTCTGGACATTCTGCACCGCTATGACTCACAGCTGGATGACAATGTCCTGATGCTCTACTATCCCCGGCACTCGCAGAAAGTCTATGTAGACGACCAGGTCATGGACTGGAACGATTTCGAACACTCACAGTTATACGACATCTCCCTGTCGGTTTCAGGCATCTATACCAGGCTGTGCAGCGTGCTCACCCCATATTATCTTGCCATCAGGCCAAGCGGAAATGCAGCAGGTTATTCAACAGCCGTTTTTTTTCCTGTTCCCCTGACTGGCACCGACATCACAGGAACGCTTTGTTTTCTGGTCCGCAGCGACTATTTCGACGAAATCTATGAACAATACTTCTCAATGCTCGACAGCCAGCTGCTGATCCTCACAGCCTACTCCGATTGCATATACATGAAAGAGGACTGGGACGACTCGATTATGGAAGGAGTAGTCGACAGAGTATCACGAGCACCAGTAGGTCTAGCAATGTACGAAGGCGCTGGCGGCGAGGATTATGCGGTAATGAAGAGCCGTAGCATAAAGACCGGATTCTCCTATGTCATTATAGCCGACGAAGCTGCCTTCCATGCCGACAGCCGCACATCACTGACCATGCTGATGGTCCTGACCGCAGTGCTCGGAATCTTCTCCGTCGTCATTTCGCTGCTGATAGCCAAAAACTGGTATCAGACATTCTTCAAAGAGAAGCAGGAACAGAGCCGCATTCAGCGCGCACTCTCACTCAAGACGGTCCAAATCAAGGAGATGGTCATCAGAAAACTGGTCGACGGTTCAATCCGGGACGGGGACGAGAAGGCGCTGGAGTACAACCTGAAATGTGCGAACATGAGCTTCCACCATCCGCTGTTCGCGGTCTTTCTGCTGGATATTCCCGTCAACATGAAAGAGGATCAGGTCTACACACTCCAGCACAGACTCAACACGACCAGAGACACTGACTTCTCGCTTGCGGCATGCCAGCTTGAAGTTCGTGGTGTACTCCTTCTGCTGGCGAACTACGAAGAATCAATCTCACGCCCAATGGTGGCCAAAGCAGTCAGCGAGGCAGCCAAACCATTCACAGGTTCCGTGAGAGTCTACGCAGGAGGAGGTGTCGACTCGGCATTCAAGGTGGACAACTCCTACATCGAGGCGTGCTTCATGAAGGACCGCAGTCCTGGAGACGAGGCTGGCATGCACTTCTTCATGAAGGAAAAACTGGAGTCGAAGAGTTTCAAGTACCGCGAGCAGGAGCGGTCAATCATAATGCAGGCAGTGCGCAACGGCTCCCTCGACGCCGCATTGGGAGCCCTGGACGAGCTTTTCAGAATCATCGACGAGACTCCGTCACCCAATATGGTGAAGGGAATGAGCTATGAACTCATCAACACGATTGGCAAGCTCTGTGTCGAGGTGAGGGAAGACGTCGATGAAGGTTTGATTGACCGGCTCATGACATTCCGCGATCCGGCCCAGCTGCATGAATGGCTAGAGGAGCTGGTCCGGCAGCTCGTGGAGGAGATCACGAAGAAGGGCGCGGAGGAGGATGAGCGGACAAGACATGAGCTCGTCAGCTATGTCCAGGAGCACTTCGCAGACAGGGATCTTTCCCTCGACAAACTCTCCTCGATCTTCAAGCTGTCCTTCTCTTCCATCAACAAAATCTTCAGGGAAGAAACCGACACAACTTTCAAGAGCTACACTACAGAGCTGCGGTTCAGCCAGGTCAAGAAAGAGCTGAGGGAGACCGACAGGCCAATCAAGGACATCATCACGGACTGCGGATATATGGATGTCGCAAACTATCTGAGGAAGTTCAAGCAGCACGAGGGCATCACCCCTGGCCAGTATCGAGCCCAGCACAGGGGTGGAGACTGACCGTCAGATGAAGCCCTCAGGCTTTCGCGAGAATATCGCCCTGAAGCGTTTCGAATCGAACTTCCGCCGCCGGTCATAGTAGTACACACCATTCTTCTCCTGCTCAACATCGGTCAGCTGGGTATAGCAGTAACCGCATATGTCAGGATTTGCAAGGACGCTGTCGACCAGACCACGGAGACGTTCGAAATATTCTTCAACCCCTGCAGGGGAATTCCCATAGCCCCATGAAGAAAGGTTGTCCCTGTCCCTGAGCGCCTTCGGATCCCAGCGGATTCCTCCGAACTCGTCGATCAGATATGGTTGCCCTGGCTCAGGCTTCTCGTAATCCGGAAAACGTACGTAGCGGCCTGCCAGCTGCTGAGCCAATCTGGGAGGATCCTGTTCGTAGTCATGCACTGTCCACAAGTCTGTGACGAAATGGATATAGCCACTCGCGTCGTTGACAGGCCGGGTCGGGTCAAGATCCTTCGTGAGCATATAGGCGTCACGGTGAAGCCGCCTGTGTGCCAGTGCATCCTCAACATCCCAAGTCTCGTTGAGCGGCGTCCAGGTGATTATCGAGGGGTGATTTCTGTCCCGCTCGACAATCTCGCGCCACTCACACAGGAAATTCCTGGCTGGCAGACCGGCATCATTGCAGTCCAGTCCCCAGGATGGGCTTTCCGCCCAGACGATGTATCCAAGCCGGTCGGCCTGATAGAGGAACTTTTCCTCGAACACCTTCTGGTGTAGGCGTGCTCCATTGAATCCGGCAGACATCGATAGTCTGATGTCCCGTTCAAGAGCGGCATCGCTTGGACTTGTCCAGTTTCCTTCAGGGTAAAATCCCTGGTCCAGAACAAGGCGCTGGTAGAGCTTTCTACCGTTGATGTATACAAAGCCATCGTGGATTTCTACCGTTCTGAGTCCAAAATATGAGGACACATTGTCCAGAAGCCCACCATCTGCGTCCTTGAGCTTCAAAGTGATGTCGTAAAGATGGGGCTTGCCGGGCCACCATAACCGTGGCTTTGCGATTCTGATGACAAGGTTCTGGCCATCACATGCCGGACAACTGACCGGCGGGCAGGCATTGCCGACCTCGACCTCAAACCTCATTCCTCCATCCAGAGGGCCCCTGAAGCGCGGTGTCAGAATGATTGACGAAGCGGCCTCGCTCCAGACCATGAGAATCGAGTCGAGGCTTGTCTGTGAGACAGGTTCAAGCCAGACAGTCTGCCAGATGCCAGTCGTACGCTGGTAGTAACAGCCATAGGAGGACACATAGCTCGACTGTTTCCCGGAAGGAATCGAACCGTCCTGCAGATTGGCTGTAGCCTTTACGACGAGATCGTGCTCCCGGCAGTCGCCAAGAGGCTCGGTGACATCAAGGCAGAAGGATGAGCTTCCTCCATCGTGGAAGCCGACGGGCTGCCCGTCAATGAAGACTTCGGCATGATAGAACACAGCACCAAAATGCAGAAGCAGCCGGCGGCCAGCCCACTGCGCAGGAGACGACAGCTTCCTGTGGTAGTAGATCGTATCCACAATCTCCTTGACGGGAAGACCGGAAGCGGGCGTGCCAGGGGCGAATGGCACGCGGATTTCGTCCTCAAAGCCCTTGGACAAGACGATTTCCGAATCAGGCCGCTTCCTTCTATAGCACATCGGCCTCCGGGGAATGTGGCATGTCCAGATTCCATCGAGGCTCATCCACTCGTCGCGGCAGAATTGCGGCCTCGGATGGAGAGACTTGTCGATTCTCATCTATCTGCCTCCTTCCGTTTCCGCTCCTCAATGAACCAGGAAGGCAGCTCCTTCCTCACGGTGACATCATCTTTGCCAGACACGGCCTTATAGTCCTCCAGAGAGTATACGGATCCATCTTCATGGAACAGACCATTGAATGTTCCATTAGGCCTCTGTGTTGAAAGGTAGGCAGGCTTCACCATCAGACACCAGAAGAAAGAGCCGAGGCCGCTGGAATAGACCAGGTCGGCGAGAGATGCCAGATCAGGACACTTGTCACCTTCCGGAATGACGGCTTGGTTCCAGCCGGGGCCACTGACACGAAGCCTCTGCCACTCAGAAATCCAGACAGGCTTTCCTGTCACAGCCTTTACGCTGGAAGCGAAATCAAGCTTCTTTTTGAACGCCTCTCTCGTAGTCGGGAAGTTGTCATGGAACTGGTAGACGTCTATGAGATCTCCATAGTATAGGCACTGTTCGATCGAGACGCAGCCGATTGAAAGCGGAACCGACTTCTTGAACTCTCTGGCTCTCCTCAGCATGGCCAAGGCGAAGTCGACGTCACCAATGCCGTACTCAGGTTCGTTCATGACCTCGATTGCGACCAGCCTCGCATCATCGCCATAACGGCGCATGAATGCCTCGACGAAGGCGAGGCACGGTTCCCACCTGTCAGGATGCTGGATTGTTGCAAGCGAAGGCGACTTCACACATACGGCGGTATCGGGATCACGGTCCATAGCGGCCTCGATGGTGAAGTCCCGTCCACAATTCTCGAAAAGGATTGGCATCACACTGACGGAGTGCCTTTCCGCTGCGGACAACAGGGCGTCAAACTTGTCGAAGAAACTTCCAGGGCCCTTCTCATACTGCTCGAAGCTTGTGAAGATCCTCAGCGCGCTTATGCCAGCCTTCTGGGCATATGAGAAGTCGCGGTCAATCTCGTCCGCATCAAAATACTCGTAGGTCTGATATGCGTTGTAGGCGCGTGATGGGAAGTAGACAGCCCCCTTGAAGGCCGACATCCTGTAGTTCTGATCCATGAGCTTTCCTCCTTTTTCTGCTCATCTGGCGACATCCAGGCCATGGTTGTTCCAGTAGCCTGCGCCTTCTCCGAAATCGACATAGAAGGGCATTGCCCCTCCACCTTTCACATAGAAGACAGAGGACAAAAGTCCCTCTTCCTTTTCAAGTTGCTCGAGTCTGACCTCCATCTCATCAATGATGCCCCTGTAATCCTCATCCATGTAACTGTTTACAAACTCATGCGGATCCTTTGAGAGGTCATAGAACTCCTTGTAGATGCGTCCAGTACGCTCATAGCGGTTCCACTCGAGCTTGTATGGAGGTCTGACAATGGCAAGCCTGCCATCACATAGGCTGACAATCTCCTTTCGTCCTCCTCTGGCAACATCCTCATCCAATGGCAAGCCTCTGCGTCGTGGGTCGTAAGGACAATCGGCTCCGGCGAGTTTGATGATGGTCGGAAAGATGTCGTCAGAACAGACCAGTGCATCCTCGACACGACCTTCCTGTCCCGGCTGGTACACAACCAAGGGTACACGGAGGACATCCTCAAAGAGGGAGCCGTTCTTGCCCCAGAGACTGTGGTTGCCCATCATCTCGCCATGGTCGCTTGTGAAGATGACGGCAAAGTCGTCTCCCCATTTGCGCTTGGCGGACTCGAGTATCCTCCCGATCCAGCGGTCAATCAGGACGATGTTGGCGAAATAGCGGTGACGCCAAGCCCTCCAGTAGTCCTCGCTATAGTTCTTCTGGGCATGGTCATCCGCATGTCCGCTGCCTTCTGTCGTACCGGGACCATGGAAGCCGTTGTAATGATACTTGCTTTCATCATCCCATTCGTCGGAAGAGAAGACCCGCCCCCTGTCCTTCGCCATATCGACCAGCGGCATATACTCAGCTGGAGGATCCACAGGGTAATGGGGTCCTGAGAAGCTGACCCAGACGAAGGCCTTCTCATCTCTGGCGAGCGAATCGATCCGCTCACAGGCCTTCCTGCCGACCCAAGCGTCCGGATGGTCATCCTCGCCAAAGGGGAAGTCGGAAAGTGCATGCTTGCCGGGGCTCATGTGTATCTCGTCACGATAGGCTTTCAGACGCCCCTTCTTCTCCATTTCCTTCGAATAGTCGTCGTAATACCATAGGGAGTTGTTCTTCCCGTCCTGGAGGTCGAGATGCTCAATGCCCAGAGCCTTGTAGTACGTGATGAAGTGTTCGTACTCGAGGGTCTGGTCACTTCTCGTCGCCGGATATGGCACGGGAATGAAGTGGCATTTGCCATGGAGGCTTGTCCGGAAGCCGGCATTGCCTAGAATCGTGAAGAGGTTCGGATGCTCCAGAGAAAGCGAGGCTCCGGTCGTATTGCTCATCGAGCCGGAAATGTGCGGCATCATGCCAGTCATCATGACGCACCGTGATGGCAGACAGACGGGAGAAGCCGTATACGCCCTGGAATAGAAGGTGCCATTCCTCACCAGATGGTCAATCGCCGGCGTACTGTGCGTCGCCGCCCCGAGCGCGGATATCGTCTCGAGGCTCTGCTCATCCGTCATGATATACAGAATATGATCCATCACCTCACCTCTTAGGATGGAGTCTGCCATCCCGATACTCCATCTCTATGGCTGCAGGCCTGGCGTAGAAGGGTGCGAAACTGTCATTCACCGGATTGCCGAACATGGTCGCCAGGATGCGTCCTTCCTTGTCGCGGAAGATTGTGTTGTGTCCACCTCCTGTGATTGCGGTGTATCGCTCGCTGTAGGGGCCATATATGTTCCGGCTCGTCGCAATGACGCAGTCGTATGAAAGCTTCTGCTCTCTGCTTCCTGGAAAGTAGCCGGCACGCCCACCCTCGTCCATTGTCCATATGGCAAGGATCAAGTGGTATAGCCCATCGTGTTTGAACATCGAAACACCCTCACAGTAGGGTTCAGGATTGTAGTGTTGCTGCACAATCCAGCGGGGATCCTCGGCGAAGCCCTTCATGTCGCGTCTCATTCGGGCTATACGACCGTCCTGCCAGAGGTAATATACAGTCCCGTCATCGTCGATGAAGAGCGATGAGTCGATGCGTCTGGTCAGGGGACCGCCATGGGCGTCGACATATGGTCCTTCGGGGCGTCCGCTCGCACTCTTGAGGAGGAAGGTGCACGAGCCCTCGTCCCCCACTTCCTGTTTGGGCCAGTTTATGCTCGCCGTGATGTAGTAGTCGCCTCCAATCTGCTGGATTTCCGGTGCGTAGAGGGCCCGGTGGGCCTTCGGATCGTCGGCACAGGACTCCTTCCATCCACCCATCTCCGTATACCAGACCTTCTGCCAGGTCGCATCTCGCTCAAAGGACCAGACCAGACCAAGATCCTCCCATTTCTTCAGGTCGGGACTCCTCCACAACCTGATGCCGTCGTTGAAGCGGAAGGCTGCCTCTTCCCCCTCACTTCGGGTCGTACCTGTCAGGTAGTAGAACCCATCCTGGCCAAGGGCTATGTGCGTATCGCGTATCCAATAGTCGAAGAGCGGAGTGACGCTCTCGGGTATCAGGGATGCCGGATCTGCGAAGTCCATCAGCATCCGTCTTCTTTCCTCTGTCATATGACCTCCAAATGATGAGGGAGGGCCCACGCCCTCCCCCCAGAATCATCATGCCTCAAAGGCTCTCGAGTCCGGGCTTGGACATGAACGTCTCATACTCCTGTTGGGTGATTGCGATGGCATCCTCGATGCCCATGCTCTTCAGCTGGGCCATGTAGCTGTCATACTCCGTAAGCGGTGTAGCACCCGTAATGAACTTGACGGTCATCTCGTCGATGTATGTCGTGATGTCCCTGAGGATTCTGGACCTGTCATAGGCCGCCTCAGCGGAAAGCTCGAAGACGGGAAGGACCTGAGAATCGTCGACGTTCGGATCATCCGAGTACATCATCCTGAGCTCGAGGGCCTCTTCGTTGGAGATGACGTTCGGATTGCACACGACATCCGGTTCGGCAAGTTTGGCCGTCAGATGGATCTTCAACAGTGTCTGGACGTCTCCAAGAGCGATGTCCGGATTGTTCAGCATGTAGTCGGTGAAGTGCTTCTGGCCATTCTCGTCGACCGTATAGGCCTTGTCCTTGATGCCCCAGTTGCACAGGTCGGCGCCTTCCTGGGTGTAGAAATAGTTCAGGTACTGGACGGCGAGCTCAGGATTCTCACAGCTGGTCGTGACGACAGTCGCCATCGAACTGCCAGACTGCGTGACGGGCAACGTCTCCTCGTAGACGGTGCGGAATGGAATCTTCTGACCTTCGTACTGGCGGGGATAGTTCGCAGGATATGACTTCAAGCCTGCCGATTCGGCCTGGCTCTTCGCCAGATCGACGGCGTCGTAGAGCATTCCGACCTGGAGGTTCGAATAGAGGGCGCGTCTCTGGTTTGTCGAGAGGTTGCTCATGAAGTCCTTGTAGATGTAGCCCTTGGAATACCAGTCATGCATGAACTCAAGGTAATCTCTGTACTCCTCCGTGTATGCGCCATAGGCAACATTGCCATTCTCGTCAAGGAAGAAGCCTGGTGTGATGCCGAAGGGCCACATGAACTGGTCAAGCTGACCATTCATCGGCAAAGCGAATCCTGCAAGCCCGTCGGCCGCCATTCTGGAGAAGATCTCCTCATAGTCGTCGAGAGTGACAGGCATCTCCTCGATACCATACTTCTCGATTACTGCATCGGTGAAGTTGATGCGGTAGAACTCGGGGGCGGTCGACTTCAGCAGATGGAAGGCGACGATGCGCCCATCGTTGTCGGTTGCGAGCTTGTACATCAGATCATCCTGCGTGATCAATGCATAATAATCCGGCGCATAGGTCTTCACCAGGTCGGTCAGATCATAGAAGATGCCATCGTCGACTCCACTGGAAGCTCCGCCACTGTACAGGTCACGGATCTGGATGATGTCCGGCAGATCACCGCCGGCGATAAGGAGGCCAAGCTGCTCCTTCTCCTGGCCAAGGGCAGGATGGATGTAGTTGGTCGAAATGCCAGTGTTCTTCTCGATCTCGTTGTAGATCTCCTGCTCATTGTAGGAAGTGATGTACTTGGCCGCAGGCGCCTGGATCGGGCACCAGATGTCCAGAGTCTGTCCATCGTTCGCGACCGGATAGCTGACGACGAAATCCTCGGCGACGGCCACATTGTCCGCCGTGCTCTCCGCGCTGCCACCTGCATAGAGGGGGATGAGCGAGAGGATGAGGACGATGATTGCTGTCAAAGTCTTTTTCATTGTTTATCTCCTTTTGTATTGTAGTTCACTCTTTGACCGATCCCATCATCACACCACTGACGAAGTACTTCTGCACGAAGGGGTAGATGCACAGGACGGGGACCGTGGACACGACTATGGCGCAGTACTTCACCAGCTCACCGATGTAGTTGATGCTGTTGTCGCCAGCCGCGACCTCGGAGTTGGAGATCAGGATCTCCCTGAGGTAGAGCTGCAAGGGATAGAGGTCCCTGGCGGCAGGCAGATAGACCATGGCGTTGAACCAGCTGTTCCAGTGGCCGACCGCGTAGAAGAGCAGGATGACGGCGACGGAAGCCTTGCTCACCGGCAGCACGATCCTCGTCAGGACCTGCAGCTCGTTGGCCCCGTCGATCTTGGGCGCCTCGACCAGAGACTCCGGAACGCTGGCGAAGCCTGTCCTCAGGACCAGGAGGTTCCAGGTCGCAATCGCGTTCGGCAGCAGGAGGGCGAGCCTTGTATTCAGCAGACCAAGTCCTTTGACCAGCAGGAAGTTGGGTATGGTTCCACCGGTGAAGTACATCGTGAAGACGATGAAGAATGTGATGGCTTTCTTCCAGCGGTAACCCTTGCGTGAGAGGACGTAGGCTCCGATGATTGTCATGACCATGTTGATTGCAGTTCCGAAGACGAGGTATATGATTGTGTTCAGATAACCGGTCCACAGGCCCTTGTTCCTCATGATGGCCTTGTAGCCGTCCAGCGACCAGCCATCCGGCCAGAGCATGATTCCCTGGTGGTTCATCAGGCGCATCGGGTCCGAGAAGGATGCGGCCAGCACGTGGAGCATCGGGTAGAGGCAGAGGATGCATATGAATGTGACCACCACCGCGATGATGACGTCGACGATCCTGTCGCTTCTTGTCCTTTTCATCTTTCCACCTCCCCTACCAGAGACTCTCGTCGACGAATTTGCGGCTGAACCAGTTGGCGAAGACCACAAGACCCAGGTTGATGACGGAGTTGAACATGCCTACCGCCGCGGCCAGCGAATAGCTCTGTTCCTGGATTCCTGACCGGTAGACATAGCTTGCAATCGTATCTGCCGTCTCATAGACCGCCGGTGAGTAGAGGAGGATGATCTTCTCAGCTCCGGCGCTCATGATGTTTCCTACACGCATGATCAGCTGAATCGCGATGATCGGGACAAGGGATGGCAGCGTGACGTGCAGCAGACGCTGCCATCGGCCCGCACCGTCTATGGCGGCGGCCTCATAAAGGTTCTCGTCGACACCGGAGAGCGTCGACAGGTAGATGATCGAGCCCCAGCCAATGTTCTTCCAGATTCCCGAAATCACGTAGATCGGGACGAAGTAGGAGCTGTTTGCCAGGAGGTTCTGGTTCTCGACTCCGAAGAACTCCATGATGTGTGTGATGACGCCGCGGCTGCTGGTGAAGTCGACTATGATGCCGCACATGACGACGAGGGAGACGAAGTGCGGGATGTATGAGACCGTCTGCAATGCCTTCTTGTAGCCGCGGCAGCTCATCTCGTTCAGCAACAGCGCCAGGATGATTGGCGCGGGGAAGCCGAAGAGTATCTCATTGAACGAGATTATGATTGTGTTCCTTATCACACGCCAGGCGAATGGCGAACTGAAGAAGTCGATGAAGTTCTCCAAGCCTACCCAGTCGCTGCCCAGTATTCCCCTTGCAGGTCGATAGTCCTGGAAGGCGATGACCTGGCCGAACATGGGTATGTACATAAAGATGCCATAGTACAGGACGACCGGAATGACCATCCAGTAGAGCCACTTGTACTTGTGCCAGTCCGCCTTGACGGAGAGCCTGTGTTCCTGTGTTTCCTTTTTCCTCACTTTTCCGCTCCCTTTTGACCAAACCCTAGCACCGCGTGGACTTACCGCAATATGTATTTTCGACTTCAGGCATAATCCACCCCTTTTCGCGTCAAAACGACAAGGGACAGTAATTCCACATATTCCGGAGGAGTCGGAGAAAACCGCGAAAGACATATGGACGATTCCGTCTGTTTTGTGTAGATTGGCCTGTTGTAGACGGAAGCGTCTACTTTTCAAGGAGAGTTTTTCATCATGAATCTGCTGGTGGATCTGCTGCTTCTGGCCATTTCGATCGTCATCGCATACTTCGCCGGAAAGCTCGTCTCAAAGGCCAAGCTGCCTGCCATCCTCGGCTGGCTCATCACTGGAATAGTCATCGGACCGCACGCCCTGAACATCCTCAGGACCTCGATCATGGATTCGTCCTGGTTCGGCATAACGGAACACATATTCGAGTGCACCTTCGGCCTCATGATAGGCACCGAGATGATCTGGGCCGACATGAAGAAGGCAGGGTCTCAGATAGTCGTCACGACGATCACGGAATCGCTTGGCACCTTCATCGTGGTCTCTCTCGTCTTCGGCATCATCTTCGCCTTCGCCGACATCCCGGTCTATCTGGCCTTCATGTTCGGCGGCATCGCCCTCGCGACGGCACCCGCACCCTCGCTGTCCGTCGTCACCTCGCTCAAGGCCGATGGCCCCGTGACGCGCACCCTGATTCCCATGGCGGCGCTGGACGACCTTGTTGGAGCGCTCGTCTTCTTCACCGTCATAGCCCTTGTCTCGGCCCACATCTCGAGTGCAGGCATACCGGTGGCAGGCGTCCTCTTCCTCGTCTTCCTGCCAGTCATCATAGGCATCATCACAGGTTTCATCACCGGCAAAATGCTCCAGCATACGAAGAAGGCCTCCACTACGCTTGCCGTCATGCTCGCAATGCTCCTCCTGTCGGCGGGAATCGGCTTCGCCATCAACAGCGCGCTGCCGACGCCTGTGCTGAACTTCATGCTCATCGGCATGTCCTTCTCCACAGTCTTCGCCAACATGGTCACCAAAGAGCAGCTTGATGGCATGATGAAGGTCATGAACCCCATCATCGGCTTCGCGATGATCGTCGTCATTCTGGACCTTGCAGCCCCGCTGGACTATCATCTGATTTTTGGAGCCGGCATCTACACAGCCGTCTACATCATCGCCCGTGCAGTAGGCAAGTACAGCGGCGCCTGGTTCGGCGCCACCGTCACCCACATGCCTGACACGGTCAGGAAGTACCTGGGATTCACCCTTCTGCCCCACTCGGGCGTCTCCCTGGTCTTCACCGGAATCGCCGCCGGCGTCCTGGAAGGGCCAGCCCCCGAGCTTGCCCAGATCATCCAGGGCACGATAGCCGCGGCGGCCGTCATCAACGAGATCATAGCCGTCTTCATGGCGAAGAAGGGCTTCGAGTGGGCAGGAGAGCTTGGCAAGGCGAAGGCAGCATAAGCATGACACAGAAGGAAAGGCAGGAAAGGAGCCGCGCCCTCATCATACAGGCGGCCACTGAAGAGTTCGGGACCTTGGGATACGACAACGTCAGCGTCGAACTGATCTGCCGAAAGCATGGAATCTCGAAGGGCATGATGTACCACTACTACAGAGGAAAGGACGACCTATTCCTCGAGTGCGTCGGCCACACCTTCGTCCTCCTGTGCCAGTACATCGAGGCTGAGGCGCCGAAACTCGACGGACCACATGCGCTTGAGAACATCAAGCTCTTCCTCATGGCCCGTGAGCTCTTCTTCAAGGACCATCCGCTTGAGAAGACGCTCTTCGAGTGCGCAGTCTTCCACCATCCCCGCCATCTGGCCCAGGCGCTGGATGAGGCGCGCCATGGCATCAGAAGACTCAACATGGACTTCATAACATCGCAGCTTTCGCGCATGAAGCTGCGCGAGGGGCTCGACAGCCGTCAGGTGGAACGCTATCTGGGCAGCATCGACTACCTC
>JADIMU010000054.1 GCA_017694495.1 Candidatus Aphodenecus pullistercoris | reverse complement strand
GGATGTCGAAGGTTGCGCTCTCGATGACGATCCTCGAGACGGGCAGGATGGAGCACACCTTGTCGATGACGTTCTCATGGGTCCTGACCTTCGTCTCCATCGTGGGAGTGAGCCAGCCCTTGGAACGTCTCCTGTTGTCGCTCCGCTGTTCCCTGTAACGGGTCTTGCGGTTCCGCCTGCCACTCCGCTTCGACCGCCTCCCCTCCATGTTCTGTGGGACGTCCTGCCTGATCTCCACCTCCGCCTCGAACAGGACCCTGCCTTCCGTCGTCACGCTGACTCCAATCACGGATGAGCCTGCATCGACGCCAAGCGTGACAGATTCTGTGTTGACCTCTCCCCCAACGAGGAAGGTGAGGCGTATGATGAATGGAGTCCTCCTCACCACCTTCGCCTTCCCGCTCTCAATCAGATGCCTCGCCTTGGCCTCGGTGCATGGCATGAGGGGAGAGCCGTCGCTGTTGAGTACGTATACCATGTCGTCATGCCTCCTTGCCGGCGGGTCTCAGGGGGATGTTCCAATCCTCTGTCCAGACGCCCCCTGATGCGCGTCTGGTGGAGGATGCGGAAATGTCGCCTTCTTGGCCGGCTTTCCGCTGCCGTCACGGAGTCTCTCTCTCCGTCGCCCTTCGCCCATGTTGGAGGGGGTTTGTCGTGCATGGCGCTGTCCCTACCTGACAGGACTGTTTGGCCATGCACCGCAGAAGCAGTGGACTAGAGCCACATCCACTGGTGCCTATGTATTCCCGACCAACGTAGTTCAGAGGACTGAGCCTCATCACTGGGGCTAGTCAACGTCAGGCATCCGAAGTCTCCTCCTCATGCCTGCAGCCTCGTGCTGCAGGTCGTTGACTCCCATAGTGATTGATCTTGAAGGCTGTCCATCCATCTAGGACAAGTCTGGGAAAATGCTCTCCAAGCACCTGATTGATCCAACCTGTCATGAAGATGTCTGAGGCGATCCTACTGAAGCCTTCATAGACCAGGATTGGCTCTTCGGAGTAATGTCCCGCAAGGATGGTTGCCGCGGTGACGACATGGTTGAACATTCCTGAGCCGACCTTTCCACTGAATATGCAGCCTCTCTTTTTGTCGACTCCTGCATCCTCCCATATCTCCTGATCGATCACGTTGTAGTTCCAACAGACCACATCTTCCGTCTCGTATTTCTCATCAAGGAGTGATAGTGGCTTGTCGTAAATCCACAGGTTGTTCAAGTTCAGCATGCCTCCGAAGTGGAAAAGCTTCTCTGCCTGCCTGATGAATGTGTTCTTCTCTGGTCCCTGGACGCCTTTCCAATCCTCAGGCTGGATATAGATGAATGTACCCATGACGCCTCCTTTGCTTCGCTGTTTTTCCTCTATGGAAGATGAGTACTGTAGCCCCCGACTTCCTTCGCCGGGGACTACAGTTTTTTCTTTGTTTATGCGAACCATACCTTGTAGGGGCGGCTCTTGCACTTGAAGTGGAGGCTGCCGTCCTCGGTGCGCCAGACAAGGCCCTCGCGGGGGACATCGCCGCATCCGGGAAGGCAGCTCTTGCCCTCGCAGTCCTTGAGCATCTCGTCCAGAGAGGGGAGGACTGGTCCCTTCCTGATGAAGGGCACCGTCTCGAGTCCCGTGATCGCCGAGATCTCCTTCAGCTCCTTCCAGCTGGCCCTCCTGCCATCAGAGATCCGGTAGGCGGCGTAGAGGAAGAGACGATAGCCGGAAAAGTGGTAGATGTTCTTCTGGATGCCTGGACCACAGATCTCTCCTTCGATCGCCCAGTCCTTGCCCTTGGCCTTCCTGAGGGTGAGGAGGGCCTTGCGGATCTCCCTGTCCTTGGCGACTGTGCCCCAGATGCCAGAGTTGCCTACCTCCCAGTTGTGGGAGTAGCAGTGCAGGCGTCCCTTGCGGTCGAGGCTGTACATCGCGGCGCTGCCCTCCATCTTCTCCGTGATGACGAACTCGTCAGTGCGCATCCTGATGCTGTCCCACAGCTTCTCGATGTTCTCCTCGTCGGCCTTGGGGATCAGGGCAGGGTAGCCCTTTGCCTTCTTCGGCTTGCCGAAGCCGAGCTTCCTCAACAGTCGGGCAAGGGGTTTGCAGCGCATCCACCAGGCTTTCCTAGGTTCGATTTTCGGTGCGGCGGCATCGGGGTCGTAGGCCCTGATCCCCAGCTCCTTCGTCACGACTGTTCCCACGGGGAGGCTGTCCCCTTTGGCTCCAAGCAGGCTGGTCGATACGACGAGGCCTTCGCTGATGACACCACCCATCTTCATCGGTTTGATGCGGAAGCCCTGGTACTTCTCGCTCCAGCAGCGTGTGCGCAGGAACTCGAACTCAGGTCGGGGAGGGAGGATGGCATCATAGAAGACGTAGATGACCCTGTCTCCTTCCTTGAACTCGTCCTTCTTGACGATCGACTTGTAGTTCTCGACTGTTGCCAGGACGATCCTGTCCTTGCCTGGAATGGGCTCGATGGCCTGGATCGTCGCAATCTTTGCCAAGTCATGCATTTCAGTTTTCTCCTTTCTGGTCGTGGAGGATAGCATTAGAATGGGGCTGATGTAAATGGAAAATTGGAAATAATTTCTTATATTTCAAGCATTTAATAACATATTATGAAGTCTTGTTATAAATTGAATTCACTATATACTTCACGCGCGCGAGGGCTGAAATGGGAAGCTGATGCCATAGTGGGAGAATACTGTGGAAAATGAGTGGGAAAGTGTAGGCTGGAGGCAGTAAATTATGGACAATGTAACACAATTGACCATGTCAAAAACAGGAAGTAAACAAGCATCTAATTTTTTTTGAAAGACTTATTGCATTTTATCAACCACCATGCTATATTCCGTTCTGTCGACCGGAAAGGCTTGGATTCAATCCTCAAGGTTGGCCCCGCCAGCCAGACTACAGGTTCGCTTTTCTCCTCCTGGTTCTGGCTGTGGCATCTGACGAAAGTCCAGATGATAGCGGGCGTCGCGACCAGCGGCGCTGGAATTTGTCCCCTCTGGCCCTCTTCCCCCACGTAATCATGTCTTCCAAGTGTTGGGGATGGGGGCCCTTCTTTTAGTCTGTGAATTTGGACATTTTTCACTTTGGGTGTCCTGAGACGAGGACAGGCGGCATCGCTGCCGCCTGTCATTGGATTGGTGTGTGAACTTCCTCAAGCCTGCTTGCGCTTTGCGATCATCCTCTGGAAGAACTTCTGAATCTCCACGATGGGGATGATCAGGAAGGCCATGACCAGAGCGACGACGAACTCCGTGATGGAGATGTGCTCGAAGTTGAAGGCTTCCCTGAGGAAGGGGATGTAGAGCACGCAGCATGTCAGGACGAAGGAGCCGAGCATCGAGTAGATCAGGTACTTGTTGTGGCCCTTGATCGAGAAGAGCGACTTGTCCAGACTCCTCATGTTGAAGGAGTGGAAGAGCTCCGCCATGGACAGGGTGAGGAAGGCCATGGTCATGCCGTCCGTGCTGTCCGTGATCAGGAAGGCTCCATTCTCCATGTACTCGCCGATGAAGTAGCTGATCAGAGTGATGATCGAGACTGCGAAGCCCTGGATGAAGCAGTTGACTCCCAGACCTCCGGCGAAGATTCCCTCGTCCTTGCTCCTCGGCTGTCGGGACATGATGTCCTTCTCTCCACTCTCCATTCCCAGGCCGATGGCGGGGAAGCAGTCCGTGATCAGGTTGATCCACAGCAGGTGGGAGGGGCGCAGGATGGTGAAGCCCATGATCGAGGAGACGAAGATCGAGATGACCTCGGCCATGTTGCTTCCAAGCAGGAACTGGATGGCCTTGCGGATGTTGTCGTAGATCTTCCTTCCCTCGGCGACGGCGGTGACGATCGTCGCGAAGTTGTCGTCGGCGAGGACCATGTCGGCGACGTTCTTGGTGACGTCCGTTCCGGTGATGCCCATTCCGACGCCGATGTCGGCGTTCTTGATCGAAGGCGCGTCGTTGACGCCGTCACCGGTCATGGCCGTGACCTTGCCCTTGCGCTTCCAGGCCTGGACGATGCGGACCTTGTGCTCAGGCTGGACACGGGCGTAGACGCTGTAGTGCTCGACCATCCTGTCGAGCTCCTCGTCGCTCATGCCGTCGAGCGTGCTGCCCGTCGTGGCCTCGTCGGCGCTCTTGATGATTCCAAGGTCCTTGGCGATTGCGACGGCAGTGTCCTTGTGGTCGCCCGTGATCATGACGACGTGGATGCCTGCGCTCTTGCACTCCTCGACGGCGACCTTGACCTCGGGGCGGATCGGGTCGATCATGCCTGTCAGTCCGATGAAGGTCAGATTGTCCTCGATGTAGCTTGCGTCGCAGTTGACGGGCTCGGCCTCCCAGAAGCGGCAGCTTGCCGCCAGGACGCGCAGCGCACGGTCGGCGAACTCCTTGTTCTTGGCGAGGATTGCCTCGCGGTCAGCATCCGTCATCGGGACGACTTTGCCGTCCTTGAGGATGGACGAGCACTTCTTGAGGACCTCGTCGGGAGCGCCCTTCGTGAACTGGATGAAGTCCTCGCCGCCGTTGTCGGTGTGGACGGTGCTCATCATCTTCCTCGAGGAGTCGAAGGGGGCCTCGCCGACCCTCTTGTAGGGACCGGCCTCGAGCTGGTTCTTGTTGATGCCCAGCTTGTAGGCGAAGTTGACCAGCGCGCACTCGGTAGGCTCGCCGATGGCGACGTTGTTCTCGTCGAGCTCGCTGTCGCAGCACAGCGACATGGCGCGGGCCAGGAGCTCTTCGTCATCCGACCAGCTGTCGACGACGGTCATCTTGTTCTGGGTCAGCGTTCCCGTCTTGTCGGAGCAGATGACCTGGGTGC
This sequence comes from Candidatus Aphodenecus pullistercoris, assembly GCA_017694495.1. Lineage (GTDB taxonomy): Bacteria > Spirochaetota > Spirochaetia > Sphaerochaetales > Sphaerochaetaceae > Bullifex > Bullifex pullistercoris. Next base: position 54,690 of record JADIMU010000054.1, on the reverse strand, counting down.
ATCCGAGCGTCTCGACTGCGGTCAGCTTCCTGATGATCGCATTGTTGCGGCTCATCTTCGTCACGCCGATCGAGAGCACGATCGTGACGACTGCGGCCAGACCCTCGGGGATGGCGGCGACGGCGAGGCTGATGGCGACCATGAAGGTGTCGAGCATGGCGGCGAAGCTTAGGCCCTCGGGACCGACTCCGATGCGGATGAGGTCGATCGCGAAGATGACGACACAGATGCCGAGGACGAGGTAGGTGAGGATCTTGGACAGCTGGTTCAGCTTGATCTGGAGGGGAGTGAGCTCCTCCTTCGCCTCGCTGATGGCCGTGGCGATCTTGCCCATCTCTGTGGCCATGCCAGTGGCGACGACGACGGCGCGGCCGCGGCCGTAGACGACGGTCGATCCCATGTAGACCATGTTCTTGCGGTCTCCGAGGGGGACGTCGGCATCGGCGCTGCTGTAGAGCTTTTCGACCTGCTTGTCGACAGGAACGGACTCGCCAGTCAGCGCGGCCTCCTCGACCTTCATCGAGGCGCACTCGATGATCCTGCAATCGGCAGGAACGGCGTCGCCGGCCTCCAGGACGACGATGTCGCCTGTGACCAGGTCCTCGGAGTGGACCGTGATCTGGTGGCCGTCACGGATGACCTTGCTCGTCGCGGCGCTCATCTGCTGCAGCGCCTCGATGGCCTTCTCCGCCTTGCTCTCCTGGAGCACGCCCAGGATGGCGTTCAAGAGGACGACGACCAGGATGATGATGGCGTCCGTGAACTCGACCTCACCGGCCGCAAGGCTGGTGATGACCGAAAGGACGGCGGCGATCATCAGGATGATCAGCATCGGCTCCTTCAGCTCGTCGAAGAACTTCTTGAGCATGGAGTCCTTCTTGGCCTCCGCAAGCTTGTTCTTGCCGTTCTTCTCAAGACGCGACGAGGCTTCGGCGGAGCTCAGGCCCTCGTGGCCCGTCTTCTGGCTCCGGAGCACCTCGTCGGCAGTCGAAAGATACTCTTTCATTTTGGAATAATTCCTCCAGTTGATCGTATGCTGGACAAGTTATTCCATACTGCGATCTTTGAAAAGCGCAGTGAGGGGAATTTGCAAATCTGTCATATCTTTGCAAAAAGACGACAATGGGGATTCAGTCACAATCCTCCATCTGTCGTAAAGGGCGAGCATTTACAACAGAGGGCCAAAACCTTAGAATCGGTGCCATGATCTCAGACAGTCTGGACAAGCTGTCCTCCTACGAGCCGCTCGTGCCCGGCATCGCCAGGCTTGAGGGTCTCCTTCCCACATATCTGGAGGAGATGGAGGACTATGAGTGCGACCGCACGATGTGCACCCTCCTCATTCCAACGGAGAGGGCGACGGTCGCATGCGGCTGGAGGGAGGATCCCCTTTCGCATGATGTCGTCGCCGCGCTGAGCGTGGACAAGGGCTCCTTTGTCCTCTTCCTTCCCGGGGAGAGGTACATCTGCCGCAGCGAGGGCCGTGTCAGACTGGTCAAACTGGAGTAGGACCATGTTCAGCAGAAAGAGCGCAAGAGTGGGGGACCTCGTCATCGGAGGCGACAGTCCCATAGCAATCCAGACGATGTACGACAGCCAGATCGCCCAGTGCGACGTCGAGGCCCTCATCCACAGGCTCAGGGTGCTCAAGGCGATGGGATGCGACCTGATCCGCTTCTCCTACGTCTCGTCGGACGACAGGAAGAACTTCGAGGCCATATGCCACAGCCGCGTCATGCCCATCGTCGCCGACATACACTTCGACCACCGCATGGCCCTCGAGGCACTGGAGGCCGGCGCCGACAAGGTGCGCATCAATCCGGGCAACATCGGGGCGAAGTGGAAGACACAGGAGGTCGTCCGCTCGGCCGCAGACCACGGGGCCGCCATCAGGATAGGCCTCAACAACGGTTCGTTGCCACGTGGCATGGAAGGAAAGAGGCCGGAGGACGTCATGGTGGACGCCGCACTGGAATACCTCGACTGGTTCGCCTCCTGGGGCTTCGACAACACCGTCGTCTCGCTCAAGAGCTCCGACATCGAGACGACGCTGAGGGCGAATGAGCGCCTTGCCAGCCAGGCCGACGTGCCCATCCACCTCGGTGTGACGGAGGCGGGCGGCGTCGTCTCCTCGTGCATCCGCTCGACCTACGCCTTCTCCCGCCTCTTCGAAAGGCGCATCGGCGACACGCTGCGCGTCTCGATCACGGGAGCGATCGAGGACGAGGTCCATGCCGCCGTCGAGATCCTGCGCGCCGCAGGACTGAGGAAGGGTGGGGTGAGGATCGTCTCCTGTCCACGATGCGGCCGCCACAGCTTCGACAGCCAGGGCTTCCTTCGCCAGGTCGAGAACCGACTCCTTTCCATCGACAAGGACATCACGGTCGCCATCATGGGCTGCCAGGTCAATGGACCGGGAGAGGCGAAGAACGCAGACGTCGCGGTGACGGGAATCGGGCGCAAGGTCTTCCTCTACCGCCATGGCGAGCTCTACCGCGACGTCGAGGCCGACAAGGCCGAGGAGGGCCTCTTCGCCCTCATCGAGGAAATCTGATGAACGACCAGATTGTCATCAAGGGAGCCAGGGAGCACAACCTCAAGAACATCGACGTCACGATTCCGAAGGACAGCCTCGTCGTCATCTCAGGCCTGTCGGGTTCGGGCAAGAGTTCGCTTGCCTTCGACACGATCTTCGCCGAGGGCCAGAGGCGCTACGTCGAGTCGCTGTCGGCCTACGCGCGACAGTTCCTCGGCCGGCTCGAGAAGCCCGACCTCGACTCGATCGAAGGGCTCTCTCCTGCCATCGCGATAGAGCAGCGCTCGACGCAGAAGAATCCGCGCTCGACGGTGGGCACCGTCACCGAGATCTACGACTACTACCGCCTCCTCTACGCCAGGACGGGACATGTCCACTGTCCTGAGTGTGGCCGCGAGATCTCGACGATGTCGGTCGACCAGATCATAGACAGCATCTTCACCCACGAGGAGGGGAGCCGCCTCATCATCCTCTCTCCCGTGGCCATGGGCCGCAAGGGCGAGTTCCGCAAGGTCTTCACCGACGCCCAGAGCGCCGGCTACAGCCGCCTCGTCGTCGACGGAAAGACCGTCATGCTTGACGATGGCATCCCCGCCCTCGACAAACAGGTCAAGCATACGATCTCGATCGTCGTCGACCGCCTCATCCTGCGGCGCAGCGACCGCGCCAGACTTGCCGACTCCATCGAGCGGGCCACAGGCCTGAGCGACGGACTTGTCGAGGTCGAATATGTCCAGGAAGGGAGGAAGGACTTCTTCAGCGAGCGCAACTCCTGTCCCTTCTGCGGCATCACGGTGCCGGACCCGGAGCCCAGGCTTTTCAGCTTCAACAACCCCTTCGGCGCCTGTCCGGACTGCAATGGACTGGGCATCAAGAGCGAGTTCGACCTGAGGAAGATCATTCCCGACCCCAGCCTGAGCTACAACCAGGGTGCCATCGTCACCCACAATCCCGACGCCAAGGTCAGCCACGCCTGGATCGTCGCCCTGAGCGAGGCCTACGGCTTCAGCCTCGACACACCGCTGAAGGACTGGCCCGCCGAGGCGAAGAAGGTCCTCCTCTATGGAGGCGGCAAGCTCCTCGACGTGCGCTACGAGAACCGCAAAGGGACGGCCTCCTTCAAGAAGAGGGAGCAGTACCCCGGCATCCTCGTCGAGCTGGAGCGGCGCTACATGGAGACCCAGAGCTTCGCGATGAGATGGGCCTATGAGCAGCTGCGCTACAGCCACGAATGTCCCACTTGCCACGGCCAGAGGCTGAGGAAGGAGGCCCTTTCCGTCCTTGTCGGTGGACTGAACATCTGGCAGCTGTCCAGCCTGAGCGTCAAGGAGTCTGTCGAATTCTTCGACCATCTGGAGCAGAGCGACACGGAGAAGGAGATCAGCCGCCAGATCATGAAGGAGATCCGCTCCCGCCTGGGCTTCCTGATGAACGTGGGACTGGGATACCTCACGCTGAGCCGGGCCAGCGCCACGCTCTCTGGCGGCGAGGCCCAGCGCATCCGTCTGGCCACCCAGATCGGCAGCGCCCTCTCCGGCGTGCTCTACGTCCTCGACGAGCCCTCGATCGGCCTCCACCAGAGGGACAACGCCAAGCTCATCGACACCCTGATCGGCCTGAGGAACCTGGGCAACACCGTCATCGTAGTCGAGCATGATGAGGATACGATCCGTGCGGCCGACCACGTCATCGACCTCGGTCCCGGCGCGGGAGAGAAGGGCGGCTGGATCACGGCCCAGGGCACGCCTGCCGAGATTGAGGCCAATCCGGACTCGATCACGGGCGCCTTCCTCAGCGGCCGCGAGAGGATAGAGGTCCCCTCCCACAGGAGGAAGGGCAACGGAAAGAGCCTGCGCCTCGTCGGCTGCTCGAAGAACAACCTCAAGAACATCGACGTCGAGATCCCCATCGGCAAGCTCGTGACGATCACGGGCGTGTCGGGCAGCGGCAAGTCGACCCTACTCAACGAGATCCTCATACCGGCTGTCGAGGACAGCATCACGCGCAAGAGGAAGAAGGAGCTCGACGGCTTCAAAGAGGTCCTCGGCATCGAGAACATCGACAAGATCATCAACATCGACCAGAGCCCGATCGGACGCACGCCGCGCTCCAATCCGGCGACCTACGTCGGCTTCTTCACTCCGATCCGCGAGCTCTTCGCGAAGCTGCCCGAATCGAAGGCCAGGGGCTTTTCCGCCTCCCGCTTCTCCTTCAACGTCGCTGGAGGCCGCTGCGAGAACTGCCAGGGCGACGGCCAGCTGAAGATCGAGATGCACTTCCTGCCCGACGTCTTCGTCACCTGTGACGTATGCCATGGCAAGCGCTTCAACAAGGAGACCTTGCAGGTCGAGTACAAGGGCAAGAACATCGCCGACGTGCTGGACATGACCGTCGCCGAGGCAGTCGAGTTCTTTGCTCCGATCGACCGGATCCGCACCAAGCTCGAGACATTGATGAGCGTAGGCTTGGACTACATCCGCCTAGGCCAGAGCGCCCTGACGCTCTCCGGCGGCGAGGCCCAGCGCATCAAGCTCTCGCTCGAGCTGAGCAAGCGCTCGACTGGAAAGACGCTCTACGTCCTCGACGAGCCGACCACCGGCCTCCACTTCGCGGACGTGAAGAAGCTTCTGGAAGTGCTCAACCGCCTGGTGGACCAGGGCAACAGCGTCCTCCTGATCGAGCACAACCTCGATGTGATCAAGTGTTCGGACCATCTGATCGACCTCGGTCCCGAGGGCGGCGACGAAGGTGGCTCCATCGTCGCGACAGGCACCCCGGAGGAGGTGAGCCGGGTCGAGGCGAGCTATACGGGACAGTTCCTGAGGAAGTACCTTGCCCCGTAGACTCCTGGCCGCCCTCCTTGTCATAGTCTTCTCCACGGCGCTCTGGGCCAGTCCTGAGAGCCGCTGGTTCATAGAGAACGCGGACGAGGCGACGCTTGTCGAGATGGCGGCACTCAGGGGCATGGACACGGACGTGGACGCTTCTGAGCTCAGACAGGCCCTCCTCGAGAGGGAGGACGACTTCTCCACAGCGGTTGGAAGCCTGCCGGTGGAGGAGGGCGGCTATCAGCTCACGGTCCTGTCTGCGGACGGCATGGACCTGAGTCCGGAGGGGCTCGTGACGCTCTCGGGCTCCGTGGCCGTCGAGTTCACGCTGGAAGGCGACGAGGCAGGCAAGACGCTGAGCGCTGACCATATGGTCCTCGACCCGGCAAGCGGCCGCGTCACGGCCTACGGGAACGTCTCCTACCGCGACAGCGCAGCAGACAGCGGACTCGAGCAGATAGAGGCCGACATCGTAAGCTACCTCTACGACACGGGCGAGCTCCTCGTCTCGGGGGGCACGACGACGAGCGAGAGGACGAACAACGAGGACGAAGAGGTCACCTTCTACACGACAGGCAGACTGCTGAGCTACAACACGGGCCAGGAGGGCCTCTTCTTCCAGGACGGCTACCTGACGAGCAATCCCGACACGGCATACTCCTCGATCACAGCCGACAGCATCGCACTGCTTTCGGGAGGCGACATGTTCCTCTCGGACGCCTACCTCTCGATCGGGCGCGTTCCCATCCTCTATCTTCCCTTCTTCTTCTATCCGGGCAGCCGGCTGAGCATCAACCCGGCCTTCGGCTTCAACTCCTCAAGAGGCATGTTCCTCTCCACGACGAGCGAGATCTTCGGCACCTATCCCAAGTTCTCAACGGGAGACGAGAGCTCCTTCGCATCCATCCTGCGCACAGCTGACAGCGCCGACATGGTCTCAAACGGACTCTACTACGAGGAGGGTGTGCCTGCAGGAGGCATCCAGGAGTGGGCGAGGCGTACGGACAGCTACCTGGCCCTGCTGGCCGACGTCTACTCCGACGCCGGCTTCCTCATCGGTCTGGACGGCCAGATCAATCCTGTGGATGGGATGAGCATCTCGAGCGGGACATCCCTGATCCTCAACAGGGCGACGAGTGCGAACTACGACAAGAGCTTCAGGTACTACTCCCTCAACGCCCTCTCTCTGGACGCCTCCTACGGTTCGCTCGACCTCTCGCTTCCCCTCTATTCCGACCCCAGGGTCTACGCCGACTACGGCAGCCGTCTGACGAGCTTCTCGATCGACGCCCTCTTCGGCGCATCGCAGAGCTTCCCCACGACTGGCACGAGCTCCGTGACGAGCTACGACGCCTATCTGACAGGCTCGCTCCAGCTGCCCAGCTCAATGCGCAGCGACATTGTAAGCACATTGCGGCTGTCCTCGATCAGGGCCAACGCCTCCTTCGACTGGAACAGTACTGACAGGCGCTACGACATCAGCGACATCACGCTGCCAAGCTTCACCTTCACTATGTCGGGCACGCTCTTCAGTCTGGACGGAGGGCAGGTGGAGAGCGCTCCCGCACCCGAGAAGGAGGAGGTCGACATCACGGACTTCTTCCTCCTTTGTGACCCACTGCTCTACGACCTCTACGTCGTCCAGCCCGCCACAGATCACCTCATGTCCTTCGACGACTACATGCTGAGCCTGACCTACAGCATCACGGAGCGCTTCAGCAACGACTTCCAGATCGACAATGACGACATGAGCGTCTACGGCCAGGAGGTCGGCAGCACGAGCCAGTTTTCGCTCGAGCTCTACGCCCAGGCTGGCCGCTTCTTCACGCTGCGCGAGACCTTGACGCCGAGCTGGAGCTACAGCTACGACGGCGACGAGGAGAGCAAGGAAAACGACTTCAGCCTCCTGTCGACGACCAGGGCCTCCATTCCAGTCCTCGGCATCAGCTACGAGCTGTCGGCCTACCTCTACCGCTTCAGCGCCGATGAGGTTGCAGGCGAGTCGAGCTTTGAGAACCTCTTCTTCGCCTTCGACCGCGAAAACGTGCGCCGCCACAGCATCTCCCTTTCCCAGAGCCTGGGAAGCGTGGACAGTCTGGGCCAGGTCACGGCCAGCCTGAGCTATACGCTGCCTCCGCTCCAGAGCTCCTTCACGCCGCGCCTGAGCTATAGGGTGGGGGGCTTCACCAGCGCCCTGAGCTGGTCCTTCGACGAGAAGGACGAGGGTGGCTACCAGAGCGCCGACATCGACTTCTCCCTGGGACTGAACCTGCCAAACGTGACCTTCTCCCTGGCCCTCGGCTACGACAGCACAATCTGGGACCCTGCCGACTTCTGGGCGCCCCTCGACCTGTCCTCATCCTTCTCCCTGAGGACGGCTGACAAGGCCTGGTCCATCACCGAACGCCTGGTCTACGACGCGATGGACGACGGTGGGCGCAACCAGATCGACGAGCTGAGCACGACGATCTCCATGCCCTGGCTCGACCTGGCGGTCAACTTCAGGACGGATGAGGACGCCTTGCGCCTCGAGTACTTCCAGCTCTCGAGCCGGATCGACGACCTGACGCTCTACGCCTGGAAGAACCGCATCCGCCTCTCCCTCGTCCTGGACGGAAGGCTGCGCTACGACTTCCTCAATCCCTATTCGTCATCGCTGAGGATCAGGACTGGCTTCGAATTCTCGATCGCCGAGTTCCTCGACCTGACTGTGGCATTGACAACGACCAACAACGCTTTCTATCGTTACACGGACAGCGAGGGGAACTTCTCGTTCAGCGGGATGTTCGCCGACCTCTGGCGCTCCTTCGACTTCATTGGGGACGGGAGGAGCAATACACAGTTCAACATGGAGGCCTTCGACGTCGAGCTCGTGCACTACATGGGCGACTGGGACCTCCACCTGCGCTACACGGCCTCCCTCCAGTCGCAGGGAAGGGACTACACCTGGGTGCCGACCTTCGCCATCTACCTGTCCTGGAAGACGATCCCCGACCTCAAGGTCGACCAGACCTGGGAGGAGGGGAGAAGCGGCTGGACGCCGTCCAGCGACAGTCTTTACGGGGACTGAGGAGGTATATGACCGTCTACTTCAAGGATATGGCCCAGATGGAGAAGCTTCTGGGAATAAACGATTCGAACCTCGCCTATCTGGAGTTCCTCTACGGAGGAGAGCTGCACAGCAAGGGCAACCGGCTGTCGGGCAGCCGGGACCAGACGCGCTTTCCTGCCTTCGTCGAGCGCCTCCAGCGCCTGGCGGAGGACCGGGTCGAGCCCTTCAGCGAGGCCGAGCTCTACATGGAGTGGAAGGCCCTCGACGAAGAGGAGGAAGGCCCTGAAAGGCAGGGCATCTCCGTCGCAGGACGCACGCTCTGGCCCAAGAGCCGGAGGCAGAAGGAGTATATTGCAGCCCTCGAGGAGAAGCAGATCGTCTTCGCCACGGGACCTGCCGGCACTGGCAAGACCTTCATCGCGATAGGCTACGCCCTCAGCGAGGTCCTCTCGGGCAGGAGGCAGAAGCTCGTCCTGACCCGGCCTGTCGTCGAGGCGGGCGAGAGCTTGGGCTTCCTTCCGGGAGACCTGGCCCAGAAGCTCAATCCCTACCTCAAGCCGCTCTACGACTCTATGGAGTACTTCATCAGTCCCTTCCAGATCCGGAGGATGGAGGAGGCGGGGCAGATCGAGATCTCCCCGCTGGCCTACATGCGTGGCCGCTCGCTGAACCGTTCCATCGTCATCCTGGACGAGGCCCAGAACACGACGAGGGGCCAGATGAAGATGTTCCTGACCCGTCTGGGGGAGGACAGCAAGGCCATCGTCACCGGCGACCTGTCGCAGATCGACCTGCCGCCGAAGACGGGCAGCGGTCTGGTCGAGGCCCTCTCCATCCTCCATGACATCGAAGGCCTTGCTGTGGTACAATTCAATGGTGCGGACATAATCCGTTCACGCCTGGTCAAGGCGATCATCGCATGCTACCAGGGGCAGGAGGATGAAAAGTGGCGCTGAAGACTACAAGCCCATTGCTCTCTGACGGAGTCGACAAGTACCGTCCCCGGACAGTGCTCATCCTCTGTCTCCTCTTCCTCCTCAACGTCGTCCTAGGCGTCCTGATTCCAATCCTCAGCGAATCCAACGCCCTGTACAGCGTCGAGCTCGTCTACGACTACCAGCCGGGAGAGCTTGCCAATGAGGATGTCGTGGCGCCCTACGACTTCTCCTTCGACGATGAGATCGCGACCCGCCAGCTGCGCGAGCGGCGCGCCGCCGCAGTCCTGCCCCAGTTCGACTTCTCATACGCCGAGTCCGTCAGGAGCCTCGCGCTGACGCGCGCCCTCGTCCAGGCCCTCGAAAGCGGTGATGAGGAGCGCATCCTTGCCGCCCTGCCATCGGATGGAATCGACCGGAACTCCTTCCTCGAGGTCTGGAACGCGCTCGACGCCGAGGAGAGGACGACCCTCTCCCTGATCCTCGACGACAGCGTACTCGCCCTGCTGCAGACTGGACTCTTTTCGTCAACCGAGCTTGCCCAGATCTCCCAGGAAGGCTATACGAGCGTCGATGCCGAGCTGCCTGACGAGGCCGTCTCGTCCCTCGCGCGCCGCATCGTCGACACGGCCTCCCTCGTAGGGGAGGATGGCATCGTCGACTGGCTGATCGACTACTTCAAGGACTACGACATCAAGATGTCGGCCCGCGGCTTCGACCTCCTCTCGCGTCTCGTGGCCAGCCTCGTCGAGCCCAACGTCAGGTACAACGCCCTGACGACGGAGGATCTCAGGAGGGAGGCCAGGGAGAGCACTCCCACAGTCCAGGCCGAGATCCACAGGGGCGACTACATCCTGCGCTATGACACGATCGTCACCGAGCAGGCCCTCCAGACGATCAGGATGATCAACGGCATCAGCGTCGACGTCTCGCCGCTGCAGCTGATCGGCCGCTTCATCTTCCTTGCCGTCATCCTCTACGTCGCGCTCTACTTCATCTCGAGCTTCATCGAGCGCAAGTACCGTGTCATCGTCTACACCTACATCTTCCTGATCACACTGGCCATCGTGCTCATCCTGAGCTACCTCGTGACCTTCTTCTTCCAGCAGCAGTCCCAGATGGTCGACCAGATCATCCCCTTCCTCTTCCTGCCCCTCCTGATGAGCCAGCTGACCAGCCGCAAGCGCATGGGCTTCGTCGCCGGAGCCGTCTACTCGTGCTTCATCCTCTTCTTCCCGACGACGGGGGCCATGACCTTCTTCTACCTCGTCTTCTCGATCGAGGTCTCGCTCCTGTTCATGCGCTTCTCCGTCACGAGGCTCGACATGCTCTACCAGGGCTTCTACACGGCCCTGGCCAACATCTTCATCACTGTCGTCTTCCACTTCATCCTCGACAAGCCTCTGGCCATCCTCTTCCAGGAGGTCATCGCCGTCACGATGAACGTGGCGCTGAGCTACATCCTGATTGGTCTGCTGCTGCCACTGCTTGAGCACTTCCTCAACATCCCGACGGTCTTCCGCCTCCATGAGCTCAGCAGCACGGACAGCCCCGTGCTGGTGCGCCTGCGCACCCAGGCGATCGGAACCTACAACCATTCTGTCAACGTCTCCGACATGGCCTACAACGCCGCCAAGGAGATCGGAGCCAACGCCGAGCTCGCCAAGGTCGGCGGCCTCTACCACGACATCGGCAAGAGCGACCACCCTGAGTACTTCATCGAGAACCAGGGTGGTGGACCGAACGTCCACGACGAGATGAAGTACACGCTCTCTGCGGCGGTCATCAAGAGCCACGTCAAGCTCGGCGTGGAGAAGGGCAAGGAGGTCGGTCTGCCGCAGGAGGTCCTCGACATCATCGAGCAGCATCACGGCAACGACATCATCAGCTTCTTCTACAACAAGGCGATGGAGGAGGCCAAGGCTTCCCGCACGCCCATACAGGTCAATGAGGAGGACTTCCGCTACAACGCGGAGATTCCGCAGACCCGCGAGGCCGGCATCGTCATGCTGGCCGACTGCTTCGAGGCGGCAAGCCGCACGCTGAAGAAGCCGACGACGCTGCGCTACGAGAAGCTCTTCACCTCGATCCTGGTGGGCAAGATGAACGGCAACCAGCTGGACGACTGCATGCTCTCCATGGCCGAGATCGAGAAGATCAAGCGCGTCTTCGTCCACCAGGCCTTCGGACGCGACCACATGAGGATACAGTACACAAAGGAGGGTGGGGAGTGATTGACTTCGACATCATCTACGAGGACGAGGAGCTGAGGAAGGACGCTGACGAGGACCTGGTCAGGAAGGCCGCTTCCTGGGTCGGGGAGAAGATCCTCGCCGAAGGCTGCTTCTCGCTGAGCTTCGTGACTGAGGAAACGATGAGGAGCGAGAACGCGGCCTACCGCGGCATCGACAGCGTCACGGACATCCTGACCTTCGCCCTGACTGACGGAGAGGACTTTCCACCCGTCTCCATGGATGGGGATGAGAAGGAGTGGGGCGACATCCTGATATGCACTGCCCGCATGAAGGAGAACGCCGCCCAGTTCGCCTCCAGCGACCGTGAGGAGCTCCTGAGGCTCATCATCCACGGCATCCTCCACCTCTCGGGTGCCGACCATGAGACGAACGACTTCCAGAAGGAGCCCATGCTCATCCGGCAGGAGGCCCTTTTGAAAGAACTCGAATCTGTGCTATAAGTCTGGTCATGTCAAAGCTTGAAGATCTGAAGAAGAGCGCCCCCTGGACGAAGAGGGGCACTGTCGTTTTCATGTCGGATTTCGGTACGGCCGACGGAGCGGTCAGCGCCATGCACGGCGTCGCCGATGAAGTGTGCCATTCGCTGCGCCTCGAGGACCTTACCCACGAGATTCCACAGTTCAACATCTGGGAGGCGAGCTACCGCCTCATCCAGGCGATGACCTACTGGGCCCCTGGAACGGTCTTCGTCTGCGTCGTCGACCCGGGAGTGGGCAGCGACAGGGAGTCCGTGGCCGTCCTTACTGCCAGCGGACACATCGTCGTCACGCCTGACAACGGCACGCTGACCCATGTCGAGCGCCAGGTCGGCATCCTCGAGCGCCGCCGCATCAGCGAGGCCGTCAACCGCCTCAAGGACAGCCAGCGCAGCTACACCTTCCATGGGCGCGACGTCTACGCCTACACCGGAGCGCGCCTTGCAAGCGGAACAATCACCTTCGACGAGGTCGGTCCCGAGCTGGAGAGGACGCCCGTCATGCTCCCAGTCCAGGACAGCGTCGTCAAGGACGGCGCGATCTGGGGCTCGGTCGACATCCTCGACACCCGCTACGGCTCGCTTTGGACGAACATCCCCGACACGATGCTCGAGAGCTATGGCGTCCACTATGGAGACAGGGTCCGCGTCACGATCATGAAGGATGGGCGCACAGTCTACGGCTACACGCTGCCCGTGTGCCGCAACTTCACCGAGGTGGAGAAGGGCGAGGCCCTCGTCTACATCAACAGCCTGCTGAACGTCGGCGTCGCCGTCAGCCAGGGCTCCTTCGCCGACAGCTACCGCATCGGCACCGGCCTGGGCTGGGTCATCAGGCTGGAGAAGATCTGAAACACACTATCTGGAGGATAGATATGGCAAACAAGAACATCAACTATGTGAAGGCCGTCGTCATCATCGCGATCGGCGCGGCCCTCTACGGCTTCGGTGGACTTCTGTCCATCCCCGTGTTCACGAACACCTACCTCAAGCCCGCGATGGCGATCCTCTCGCTCTTCGCCGCGCTCTGGGGACCCGTCGTCGGCGCCCTGGTCGGCTTCATCGGCCACTGCATCACCGACCTGGTCTACGGCCAGATCTGGTTCAGCTGGGCCCTCGGCAGCGCCATCGTCGGCGCCCTGATGGGACTTTACCCCCTCTTCACGAAGCACAGCCTTGAGAAGGGCGTCTTCGGCTGGAGGGAGACCGCCATCAACACCGTCATGGCCCTCGTCGCCAACTTCGTCGGCTACGGCGTGTCCGTCGTCTTCGATGTCATCGCCTATGGCGAGCCCTTCATGAAGTCCCTCGTCCAGCAGCAGGTCACGACAGTCGCCAACACGGTCATCATCGCCATCATCGGCAGCGCACTCCTGCTCCTGGTCGCGAAGAAGTTCTCCTCTTCCGTCAGCCTCTCGGAGGACAAGGACGCCTAAGCGATGATCGAATTCTCAGACTTCTCCTTCAAGTACAAGAGCCAGACCAGCGGGACGCTGCATGAGATCAACCTCACGATACGCGATGGGGAGAAGATCCTCATCGCAGGCGCCTCGGGAAGCGGAAAGTCGACGCTGGGCAACTGCATCAACGGCCTCATCCCGCACTCGCTCGGAGGTACCTTGGAGGGGAGTCTGAGGATCAATGGAGTCGAGACGAGGGAAAGCGACATCTACACGATCTCGAAGAGCGTCGGAACCGTCCTGCAGGACAGCGACGCCCAGTTCGTCGGCCTCACTGTGGGCGAGGACATAGCCTTCTCGCTCGAGAACCAGTGCGTGGGCGTCGACGAAATGCACGAGAGCGTGAGGCGAGTGGCTTCCATCGTCTCGATGGAGGACTTCCTGGACAGCAAGCCTGACCAGGTCTCGGGAGGGCAGAAGCAGCGCGTCGCCCTCTCGGGCGTCCTTGTGGACGAAGTGCCCGTCCTCCTCTTCGACGAGCCTCTGGCCGCCCTCGACCCGGCCACAGGCGAGCTTGCGATCGAGCTCATCGACGAGCTGCACAGGAAGACAGGCAAGACTGTCATAATCATCGAGCACAGGATCGAGGATGTCCTGCACCGCCCAGTCGACCGCATAGTCCTCATCGACGAGGGACGCATCGTCATGGACGACAGCCCCGCCCACGTATTGCAGTCGGGAATCCTCGTGGAGAAGGGCATACGCGAGCCCCTCTACGTCGCGGCGCTCAAGGGGGCAGGCTGCGACATAAGCGGGGAAGAGTCGATCGCCGACTTCGCATCCCTCGACATCGCCCCCTACCGCGACAGGCTCATGGCCTGGTTCTCGACCAGGCGTCGCGCGATGGAGGAGAAGGAGTCCCCCGTGGCCCTCTCCTTCAAGGACGTGAGCTTCAGCTACGACGGCAAAAGGAACGCCCTCGACGGCGTCTCCTTCGACATACACCGGGGTGAGATGGTCTCCATCCTTGGCAAGAACGGTGCTGGAAAGAGCACGCTCGCAAGCCTGCTGACTGGCATCAACAGGCCCGATTCGGGCACGATCTCGATCGACGGGCGCGACGCTTCTGCTGACAGCATCGCCGAGCGCAGCCGGAAGATCGGCTACGTCATGCAGAACCCCAACCATATGATCAGCCATGCGATGATCTACGACGAGGTCGCCTTCGGCCTACGCCTCAGGGGCGTGCCGGAGGACGAAGTGAGGGAGCGCGTCATGAAGACGCTGCGCCTCTGCTCGCTCGCCCAGTACCACAAGTGGCCGGTCAGCGCCCTCTCATACGGCCAGAAGAAGAGGGTGTCGATCGCATCGATCCTCGTCCTCGAACCCGAGGTCCTCATCCTGGACGAGCCTACGGCGGGCCAGGACTACAGGCGCTACACGATGATGATGGGCTTTCTGGAGGAGATCAACCGCAAGACGGGCGTCACGATCCTCTTCGTCACGCACGACCTCCACCTAGCATTGGAGTACACAGAGCGCTCCATCGTCCTGGCCGACGGCCACATCCTGGCCGACGCCCCGATCAGCCGCATCCTCGCCGATGAGCAGCTGCTGAAGGATGCGAACCTGAAGATGACGAGCATCTACCTCCTTTCGAAGAAGCTCGGCCTCGACCACAGCGGCTCGATCGCCTTCATCGAGGGCTTCATCGTCGACGAGAGGCAGAGGAGGGGCGAGGCTGCCGAGACGACCGAGGAGGCGCCGAGCGCCGAGAAGGCCGAGCGCGTCGAGGCGAAGGCCTCAGGCCGGGTCTCCCGCAAAGAGCTCAAGTTCAACGTCGAGTACTTCCCCGGCGACAGCTGGGTCCACAGGCTCAACGGAGTCACGAAGCTCCTCGCCCTCGTCACCTGGCTGCTCGTATGCCTCCTGACCTTCGACGTGAGGATACTTGCAGTGACGCTCCTGCTGGGCCTTTCGGCCCTCGCGACGAGCAGGGTTCCAGTGCGCGTCTACAGACCGATCCTCATCCTCGTCCTCCTGTCCGTCTTCCTCAACGCGCTCTTCATCTACCTCTTCAGCCCGATGCAAGGGCCAGACGTCATCGGAAGCCGTACCGTCATCTTTGGACCTGAGGGCGCCCACTATGCGCTGAGCGCCGAGACGCTGTGGTACCTCCTGATCGTCGTACTGAAGTACTTCTCGATCTCGCCCGTGGCGATCAGCTTCATCTATTGCACCCAGCCCAGCGAGTTCGCAAGCTCGCTGAACCGCGTCGGCGTCGGCTACAAGATCAGCTACGCCGTCTCGCTCGCCTTCCGCTACATTCCTGTCATCATGTCGGACTACAAGAACATCCGCGACGGCCAGGAGTGCAGGGGAGTGGAGATGTCGGACAAGGCCAAGCTCAAGGACAGGATCAACGCAGTCACCCGCAGCCTCTCGCCCCTCGTCCTCTCGTCGCTGGACAAGATCGACGTGATCACGAACGCGATGGTCCTGCGCGGCTTCGGCCGTGACAAGAGGAGGACCTGGTACAGGAAGCGCCCGCTGAAGGCCGTCGACTGGCTGCTCATCGTCATCATGGCCCTTCTGGTCGTCTCGACGCTCGTCCTGCGCTACGGACTGGGCGTGAAGTACTGGTATCCATTCTGACCATCGGCAAGGTAGGGGACATTTTGCCTCCTCTTCGTTGACGAGTCGCAAGCGAAAGCAATATACTCACATTGATCGGAAACGAAATTCCAAACGCAAAGGAGAATCAACCATGAAAGTCGGTATCAACGGTTTCGGAAGAATCGGTCGTTTCGTCTTCCGCGCGGCAATGAGCCGCCCGGATGTTGAGATTGTCGGCATCAACGATCTCTGCCCTGTCGATTATCTGGCGTACATGCTCAAGTATGACACGATGCATGGAGCCTTCCAGGGAACGATCGAGGCCGATGTCGAGAAGAGCCAGCTCATCGTCAATGGCAAGGCCATCCGCGTGACTGCATGCAAGGACCCCAACGAGCTCAAGTGGGATGAGGTCGGCGCCGAGTACGTCGTCGAGTCCACCGGTCTCTTCCTGACCAAGGAGAAGGCCCAGGCCCACATCAATGCCGGCGCCAAGTACGTCGTCATGTCCGCCCCCTCGAAGGACGACACCCCGATGTTCGTCTGCGGCGTCAACGAGAACACCTACGTCAAGGGCACCCAGTTCGTCTCCAATGCTTCGTGCACCACGAACTGCCTGGCTCCCATCGCCAAGGTCCTCAACGACAAGTTCGGCATCGTCGACGGCCTCATGACCACTGTCCACTCCACCACAGCCACCCAGAAGACTGTCGATGGACCCAGCATGAAGGACTGGAGGGGTGGCCGCGCCGCTTCCGGCAACATCATTCCTTCCTCCACCGGCGCCGCCAAGGCTGTCGGCAAGGTCATTCCTTCCCTGAACGGCAAGCTGACCGGTATGTCCATGAGGGTTCCCACCCTTGACGTCTCCGTCGTCGACCTGACCGTCAACCTGGCAAAGCCCGCCACCTATGCTGAGATCTGCGCCGCCATGAAGGAGGCCAGCGAGGGCGAGCTCAAGGGCATCCTCGGCTACACTGAGGACGCTGTCGTCTCCTCCGACTTCCTCGGAGACACCAGGACCTCCATCTTCGACGCCAAAGCTGGAATCGCCCTGACCGACACCTTCGTCAAGGTCGTCAGCTGGTACGACAATGAGATCGGATACTCCAACAAGGTCCTCGACCTCATCGCTCACATGAAGAAGGTCAACGGCTGAGATCCAGCCATCGTGCGACATTCCGGCGTAAAGCCCGAATGACGAATGGGCCTGCCGACGAGGCGGGCCCTTTTTTGAAAGAGAGGTATATCATGCAGCTCAACACAATCAGGGAAGCCGACCTCAAGGGCAAGAGAGTCCTGATCCGCGTCGACTTCAACGTTCCCCTCAAGAACGGTGTCGTCACCGACAACACCAGGATCAAGGCGGCTCTGCCCACTGTCAAGTACATCCTCGAGCAGGGTGCCAGCCTCGTCGTCATGAGCCACTTCGGCCGCCCGAAGGGACAGAAGAATCCCGACTTCTCCATGGCCCCCATCGCCAAGGAGTTCGAGAAGCTGCTCGGCGTCCCCGTCAAGCTCGCCCCCGATGTCATCGGCAGCGAGGTCGAGGCCGAGGTCAAGGCCCTCAAGCCGGGTGAGGTCCTCCTCCTGGAGAACGTCAGGTTCTACAAGGAAGAGGAGGGCAACGACCCCGAGTTCGCCAAGACTCTGGCCAGCTACGGCGACATCTACTGCAACGACGCCTTCGGCACCGCCCACCGCGCCCACGCCTCCACGGAGGGTGTCTCCCACTACCTGCCCAGCTATGCCGGCTTCCTGATCGAGAAGGAGGTCAAGTTCATGGCTCCGCTCCTCGAGAACCCCGCCAAGCCCTTCGTCGCCATCATCGGCGGCAGCAAGGTCTCCAGCAAGATCACCGTCCTCGAGTCCCTCGTCAGGACCTGTGACACGATCGTCATCGGCGGCGGCATGGCCTACACCTTCATCAGCGTCCTGGGCGGCAAGATCGGCAAGAGCCTCTTCGAGCCCGACTATGTCGACACAGCCAAGGCCTTCCTCGAGAAGGCGAAGGAGAAGGGCGTCAAGGTCATCCTTCCCGTCGACAACGTCTGCGCCAAGGAGTTCAGCGAGACTGCCGAGCCCATCCTTGTCGACAGCGACAACATTCCTGACGACCTCATGGGCATGGACATCGGTCCCAAGACCGTCGCCATGATCAAGGACGCCCTCAAGGATGCCGCTTCCGTCGTCTGGAACGGCCCGATGGGTGTCTTCGAGTTCGACGCCTTCGCCAAGGGCACCGGTGAGGTCGCCAAGGCCCTGGCAGAGAGCAAGGCGACGACCGTCGTCGGTGGTGGCGACTCCGTCGCGGCCATCAACAAGTTCGGTCTGGCCGACAAGATCAGCCACGTCTCGACCGGTGGCGGCGCCTCCCTCGAGTTCCTCGAGGGCAAGGTCCTTCCCGGCATCAAGGCCCTGGAGAAGTAAGGGCTTTTGACCAGGTCTCCGGCAGGTGACGCATGCCTGCCGGAGAACTTCAACTGAGGTAGAGAAATGAGAAAAGCATACATTGCCGGCAACTGGAAGATGAACATGACGCCCAGCGCCGGAGCGGCATACGCCGCCGAGCTGGCCAAGGCCGCAGCCGAGGCCGGAGCCGACGTCAAGATCATGGTCGCTCCCCCCTTCGTCACGATTCCCGCGGTCGTCGAGGCCCTGCGCGGCAGCTCGATCATCGTCGCCGCCCAGAACATGAACGACCACAAGAGCGGCGCCTATACTGGCGAGGTCGCCCCTGAGATGCTGAAGGACCTGGGTGTCACGACAGTCATCCTCGGCCACAGCGAGAGGAGGAGCTACTACAAGGAGGATGACGCATTCATCAACCGCAAGCTCCTTCTAGCCCTCGAGGAGGGCATGGACGTCGTCCTGTGCGTCGGCGAGACGCTGGAGGAGAGGGAGTCTGGCAAGCTTGAGGAAGTCCTTTCCACACAGCTTGTTGGCGGACTGAAGGACGTCAAGGCCGAGGACATGGAGCACATCACGATCGCCTATGAGCCCGTCTGGGCCATCGGCACAGGACGCACGGCCACTCCCGAGGACGCCGACAGCGCCCACGCCTTCATCAGGGGCCAGATCGCGAAGATGTACAGCGATGATATTGCGCAAAAGCTCATAATACAGTATGGTGGTTCCGTTAATGCCTCGAATGTAAAGGCATTGATGGCAAAGGAAAACATCGATGGTGCCCTCGTCGGCGGCGCATCGCTTTCCGTCGAGAAGTTCCTGCCCATCATAACTTATGACAAGTAAGGTGGAAGTATTGAAATGGGTGTTTTAAGCATTATCCTGCTCGTTCTCTTTGTGATATCGGCACTTCTGCTGATCTTCCTCGTGGCTGTCCAGGACGAGAAGTCCCAGGGCCTGGGAGGAATCTTCGGCGGTTCGTCCGACTCGACCTTCGGCACCGGTTCGTCAAAGTTCCTGACCAAGGCGACCACGATCCTTGCGATCGCCTTCGTCGTTCTGGCCCTCCTTGTTGGCCTGACGACCAAGACTGACGCTTCGTCCAGCCTGCTCGACACGGCTGCCAGTGTCCAGCCCGACGCCTGGTACAACGCCTCCCCGGCTCCTGCCGCGGATGCTGCCGCCGAGACTGCCACAGTCAGCGAGTAGAACAACTGTAATGCATCATGGCGCCGACTCCCCGTGGGGTCGGCGTCTGCGTCATAGGAGGAAAAAAGGAAATGCAAGTCTGCTGCCTATATGCAGGAAAGGACAGGAACGACAGCTCGCTCGATGCGGTCGTCAAGGCCCTTGCAAAGGGACTTGAGGAGCAGGGGCACAGCGTCGACATCCTCAACATGTACACCGATGGCGACCGGAAGCTCAGCTTCTACGACTACATCGTCGTCGGATGCAACACGACCAGCGGACTGGGAGGCAAAATCCCCGAGGTCGTCAGGACGACGCTCTCCCGCGCCGGCCAGATCAGCGGCAAGAGGTGCTTTGCCTTCGTCGTGAAGGGTGGCCTAAGGAGCCAGAAAACGTTATCTTTGCTCATGAAGGCCATGGAGGGCGAGGGAATGTACCTCAAGTTCTCCGACGTCCTCAAGAAGCCCGATGTGGCCTATGCCCTCGGCAAGAGACTTAATGTGGAAAGGAACCTTTAGTATTATGCACACCAAGAAGATTCTAAGCGTCCTAGTCGTGGCCCTGTGCGCCACAATCGCCTTCGCCGTGCCCAACAACAACAGTGCGGCCGCCACCGTCAACCTGATCCGCAACGAGGTCATCACGAACGCTGAGCTCAACGCCCAGATGCAGAGCCTCGGCGCCAGCGAGGACCAGGCCCTTGCCGTGCTGAACATCATGATCAACGATGAGGTCTTCCTCCAGGGTGCCGAGAGGGACGGCGTGACTGTCACCGACGCCCAGAAGGATGCGCTCTACAGCCAGCAGAAGGCTTCCTACATCCAGCAGTCCGGCGGTACCGTCACCGACGAGCAGTTCGACCAGATGGCCATCCAGAGCTATGGCAGCGTCGACGCCTACAAGGAGGCCCTCGGCAACCAGTACATCCTCCAGACCTACCTGATGCAGGAGAGGGGAGACGCGCTCAACAGCCGCAGCTACGCTCCCTCCGCCCAGGAGGTCGAGACCTTCTACAGAAGGAACGCGACCAGCTTCACCCAGGCCGAGAACGTCCTCTTCGCCCAGGTCTACATCGGCAAGACCGGAGACAGTGCGACCGACGAGGCCAACAAGGCCATGCTGCAGGGCGTCGCCGACCAGATCCAGGCTGGAACACTCACCTTCGAGGCCGCAGTCAACCAGTACTCCGAGGATGAGGAGAGCAAGGCAAGCGGCGGTGTCATGGGCTGGCTGTCCAGCGACAACACTGTCGTGCGCCAGCTGTGGGGTGACGACTTCGTCGACAGCGTCATCGCCATGCCCCTCGGCCAGGTCAGCGAGTGCATCGAGTCCGCCGCCGGCTACCACATCGTGCGCGTGAACGTCCACAACGACGCCAGGCTTCTGGGCCTCGACGACAGGATCCAGCCCGATGTCGACTACACTGTGCGCGACTACATCACAGAGTACCTTTCCCAGGTCAACATGCAGACGGCCATGAACGAGGAGCTCAACGACATGGTCAACGAGCTCAGGAGCGAGGCCCGCATCCGCATCGTCTACGGAAACTGAGAATGAGCGACAGACACTTTGCAAAGCACATGTCCAGGGTGCTGGCTGTGGAGACACTCTACGCCCTGGACTTCAACAACAACCTCAGCGAGGATGTCGACCTCTCCCTCCTGCCCGGCAAGAGCGAGGAGGAGATGGCATCCATTCCCGAGGAGAGCCTCTTCTACGCACGCTACCTCATCCATGGCACGCTGGAGAAGCTCGACCAGATCGACGAGATCATCTCGCGCTATTCGATCAACAGACCGCTGGAGCGCATCAACCTGGTCGACAGGAACATCCTGCGCATCTCGGTCTTCTCCCTGCTCTTCAGCAAGGACCTCCATCCCTCGATCGTCATCGACGAGGCGGTGAAGCTCTCCCAGGAGCTCAGCACGGACGTCACATACAAGTTCATCAACGGCCTGCTGGATGCCGTCAGCAAGAAGGAAGTCGCCAAGAATGATACAGCTGAAGAACAGCACTGAGATCGCCAAGATCCGCGAGAGCGGAAAGATTCTGGCCGAGTGTCTCCTGTCTCTGGATGAGGTGATCAAGCCCGGCATCTCGACCTGGGATGTCGACAGGATCGCCCACGAGTTCATCAAGAAGCACCACGCCATCCCCTCATGCCTTGGATACTGCGGCTATCCTGCCGCCACATGCACTTCCATCAACGAGGTCGTCATCCACGGCATCCCTTCGAAGAAGCAGATCCTGAAGGAGGGTGACATCATCTCCGTCGACATCTGCGTCACGCTTGACGGCTACGTCTCCGATTCCACGAGGACCTACGAAGTGGGCAAGGTCAGCGACGAGGTCCACAAGCTGAACGTCGTCACCCGCGAGTGCCTCTACCTCGGCATCGAGGCGGCACGTAAGAAGGGCGCCAGACTCCACGACATAGGAGCGGCGGTCTTCCGCCACGCCTTCACCGAGAACGGCTACGGCGTCGTGCGAGACTACACGGGCCACGGAGTCGGTTTCGACGTCCATGAGGAGCCTTCAGTCCCCAACTATGTCGAGCCGATGTCGAGCAACCTGCGCCTCAAGCCGGGACTCGTGCTTGCCATCGAGCCCATGATCAACATGGGCACCTGGAGGATCAAGGACGACCGTAAGGACGGCTGGACGGTGCGCACCGCAGATGGCAAGCCTGCATGCCACTGGGAGCACACGATCGCAGTGACGGACCACGGCATAGAGGTTCTGACCGAACTTTGACAGATTGAGGCACCGCTGAGGTGCCTCTTTCACAATCAGCCCCTTTTGCGCTACAAATCTGTGCATGAGGAATGGGCTATGAGGATACATCAGACAGACTTCGCCAGGCAGAGCGTCTGGCGCGCCATCCTCGCCTCATCCTTTCCCCTGATCATCGCAGAGCTTGTGAACCTGCTCTACAGCCAGGTCGACAGGATCTACATTGCCCACATCTCAGGCATAGGCTCCGTAGCGCTTACAGGTGTGGGACTCTGTCTGCCCATCATCAGCCTGATCTCCGCCTTCGCACGGCTCTTCGGCTCGAACGGGGGAGGGCCGCTTTGCGCGATTGAGCTCGGCAAGGGCGACAACCAGGAGGCCGAGCGCTATCTTGGCCAGTCCTTCACGCTTACAGTCGTCACAGGCCTCGTCATCACAGTACTCGTCCTGATCTTCTCGCGCCCGATCCTCTATCTTTTCGGCGCGAGCGACCAGACCTTTCCATATGCCCAGAGCTACCTCGTCATCTACGTCCTCGGCTCAGTGCCAGTCCTCATCTCGCTGACGCTAACGCCCTTCATCAACGCACTGGGCTACTCGTCTGTCGGCATGGTCGCTGTCGTGGTCGGAGCCCTAACGAACATCATCCTGGATCCCATCCTCATCTTCCTCTTCGACCTTGGAGTGAGAGGTGCCGCCATCGCGACCGTGATCAGCCAGTGCATCTCGGCGATCTTCTGCATCGCCTTCCTGCGACGTGGCCATCTTCCAATCCGATTGCGCTTCATGCCTCTGGAAGGGAGGCGTGTCGCACGCATCTGCATGCTGGGCACCAGCGGCTTCACGATGGGCGCGACCAACTCCATCGTCCAGCTCGTGTGCAACAAGTGCGCCGCCATCTGGGGTGGGGACCTCTATGTCGGCGTCATGACGATCCTGAATTCGATCAGGGAGATCTTCTCGACCCCGATGAACGGCTTCTCCTCCGGCGCCACCCCTGTGATGAGCTACAACTATGGCCGTGGAGACGGAAGGCGCGTCATGAAGGCCAGCCAGCTCCTCCTGGTCATGATGCTCGTCTATTCCGGCCTGATCTGGGCCCTGATCTACATCTTACCCGATCCCTTCATCAGGCTCTTCACGACTGACGGGACATTGATGGAGGCAAGCCACCACGCCCTCCAGATCTACTTCTTCGGCTTCATCTTCATGAGCTTCCACATGTCGGGACAGCAGACCTTCGTCGCCTTGGGCTACGCCAAGCAGGCAGTCTTCTTCTCGCTCTTCAGGAAGGTCATCATAGTCGTGCCGCTGACGATTATTTTGCCATACTTCATTGGAGTCGACGGCGTCGTCCTTGCCGAACCCATAAGCAACGTCGTGGGAGGAATGGCGACATACAGCGTAATGAGGCTGACTATCTTCAGAAAGCTCCGCCGACAGCTTGCAAAAGCCAGCTTGCGGCCTTAAGATTTCCAGACAAAGAGAAGGAGTTTTCATGGCCAAGGAATTCATCACCTGCGACATGATCCGTGACGCTGCGCTGAAGCTCGTCTACAGGATGTACAAGGAAGACGGCTTCGTTCCCGATGTCATCTACGACTCCCTGCGTGGAGGGGCCTACATGGCCAACGTCATGAGCGAGTTCTACAAGCTCATCGCCTTGCAGCAGGGCAAGACGCCCGTCTTCTACGCCGCCGTCGTCGCCCGCAGCTACAATCTGGTGAAGGACCATGCCGGCCACGTCGACATCGACGGCTGGACCTGGTCGCCCAAGAACCTGAAGAAGGGACAGAAGGTCCTCATCGTCGACGACATCTTCGACACTGGAATGACGGTCAACGCCCTTGTGAACACGGTCATGGACTGCGGCATCCCTAGAGAGGACATCAAGGTGGCCGTGTACGACTACAAGGTACCACTCTTCAAACATGAGGAGCCCCTTCCAATCCAGCCCGATTACTGGTGCCGCAAGCACGTCCTGGAGAAGCCGGAGGACGAGAGGTGGATCCACTACACCTGCCACGAGTTCATCGGCCTGACCCATGACGAAGTGGACGAGGTCTACAAGGACGACGAAGTCAAGCGCATCCTCCACGAGATCCTCGAGGACTGAAGCGGAAGAGAAGGGGAGAGTCCTCCCCAGACAAAGAGAAAGGGAAGCCCGATTGGACTTCCCTTTCTGCATATCTGATGAAACAACGCTCAGATTTCACTGACCGAATTGCTTGAAAGGCTGACCTTAAAGAATCCGTGGTTCTTGGTCATCATATAGATATCGTCGTCTTCATCGCCGGTGAGGTCGATGAAAGCCTCAGCCTCAATTCCGCTTGACAGGCTGTCAGAGGCGGTCTCTTTCTCTCTAGTCAGGTCGACGAAGTACATGACGGACGAATCGCTGATGTTGTAGTCGAGGAAGATGAGTTTCCCTTCACGATAATAAATTGGGAAGGAGCTGTTGTAGGACGCAGAAACAGTGGCAAGTTCTTTGAGCGTGAGATTTCCTTCAGTTGCGGTTCCTGGATTTCCAGTTGTCACATAGTTCGAATAGATTGTGATCTGACTGCTTGATGAGGTCAGGACGAAGAGGTAGCCATCCTTCTCATAGACAGACTTGATTGTCGAAGGAGCGACTGTGACTTCCTCCGTGGTGGGTGTCTCATCCTCACTTGTGACATCATGGGAGAATGTCACAGTGACAGGAGTAGTGCTGCTGCCATTGGAATCTGGCAATGCATACATATATGTGGTGGTAGTGGTCTCTTTCCCAGAGTCGTCTTTGGACGTTATTGTGCTCCAGAGAAGGCCGTTCACACTGCCGGAGTAGTTAAAGTCCAAGTCTTCAGACGAATCAAAGGATGTGTCCATATTGAGCACCTGTGTAAGGGTCAGAGTTTTTGCTTTTGCCTCGACTGTAGCAGTATAGACGACGGCATTCGAGTCCTTTTCCTCTTTGACAACGAGATAGGGATCGTAATCATCGCTGTAGTAGCGGTAAAGATATTTGGGTGTTTTCAGTTCTGTGGTCTCAGTGCCATACTTTACTTCAAGCTTGGTGATACCCACCGGATCAGTAGTCGGAGTGATGAGATAATAGTTCTGCTCCCCCTGATTGTCCTCAAGCCACACTATGTCGTTGCCAACCATCCATCCATGACCCTGGAAGTAGTGCTGGAATATGGAATTCGATGAGATGACCTGGTCATCTGTCAAAGAAGTACCATTGAGCTTGGCCTGGGAAAGGCCATCACTTGTGACGAAATAGACTGTATCGCTTGTATGCCCGATATAGTTCCTGTTCTTGTTGTCGGACGGAGTACGGTTGGGGCCTCTGTAGAGGATGCCGTTGTTGTCCAGATTGCATGCCGTGAAAGAGATGAGCATCAGCAATGCAAGAAGGATTGTGCTTATTCTTTTCATCTTCATCTCTTCCTCCTACTGCCTGTATGTCACCGAGAGGGTGATGGGTATCATGGTCTGAAGGGCGTTCTGGTCAGTCTTGTCCTGCTGGAAGTAGAACTCGCCGATCACCCACAGACCCGTCTTGATGCCGACGCCCCAGTTGTCGGTGAAGTACCAGTCGAGGCCCGTCTCAAAGGAAGCGAAGAGCGGCATGTAGGCGCCACCGTCGGAAATCGACATGTAGCTCGTTCCAATGCCGAAGGAGAGCGGAATCTCGACCGTTCCCTGGAGAGGCATGACCGTGAGCTTGAACTGCATGGGGACGTTCGTCAGCAGAGCGTCGTCGACGTAGTAGTTGAAGCCGTAGCCAATCTCGCCGCCGATTGCGACATAGGGGTTGATGAAGACCTGGTAGGCGATGCTGCCGAAGCCTCCTACGGGAGTGAAGCCCGACTTTCCTTCGCCCCAGCCGACGTAGTTGCCCTGATACTCACCGCTGAAGACGGTTGTGGACAGAGGCATGGTCGGTCCTGCCGTTATTGTGAAGCGCTGGCTTCCGTTGTCGTAGATCTGCACACTGTACAGCGGGCTGCCCACTGCGATCAGGAGCGCCAGTGCCAGGAGCAGGCTTGTGAGTTTGCGTGTCATGTCAATGAATATAATGAAAAATCGTCTCGAGAACTACCCAATTGTCTCTTTTTCGACTTTTTGGATAATGTATTTTCATGGCAATCAGAATGGACGGCAAGGAGGTCGCCTCCTTCCATAGAGATAGGATAGGGCGGAGTGTCGCCGCCTTCACTGAAAAGACTGGACACCGCCCAACGCTGGCCGTCGTCCTGGTCGGCGACGATCCGGCAAGCGTGAGCTATGTGACGAGCAAGAAGGCCGCCTGCGAAGAAGTCGGCATCGCCCACAGGGATTGGCATCTTCCCTCTGATACGAGCCAGGAAGAGCTCCTGGACCTCGTCGCAGAATTGAATGGCAATGCCGAGGTCGATGGCATCCTTGTCCAGTTCCCGACACCACCCCAGATCGACGATGAGCGCATCATGCTCGCAATCGCACCGGAGAAGGACGTCGATGGCCTCAATCCTGTAAACGCAGGCCTCACGCTCATGGGCCGCGACAGCCTCGTCTCGTGCACGCCCAAGGGCATCCTCGCCATCCTCGACTACTACAGGATCGAGACTGATGGGCGTAGGGTGTGCGTCATCGGACGCAGCAACCTTGTCGGCAAGCCGATTGCCAGCCTCCTGATGCAGCGTGGCCGCGATGCCACAGTCACTGTGTGCAACACCCATACGAGGAACCTTTCCTCGATCACACTGGAAAGCGACATCATCATCGTGGCGGCAGGCCATCCCCATACGCTTACGGCCGACATGGTGAAGGAGGGTGCCGTCGTCATCGACGTGGGCACAAACCGTGTCGAGGACAGCAGTCGCGAGCGCGGCTGGCGCCTCGTCGGCGATGCCGACTACGCAACGGTCCGCCTCAAGGCGAGCCACATCACGCCAGTTCCCGGTGGAGTGGGACCGATGACGATCACGATGCTCATGGACAACACGCTCATTGCGGCTGAAAGAAGGGCGGGGGTGACGGCATGAAGCGCTACATCCTCGAGAACTACGGCTGTCAGATGAACATCGCGGAGGGCAATGCCCTCGACCTCCTGCTTTCCGGTGCAGGCTTCGAGAAGACGGACGACGGCAGGAGTGCGGACGCTGTGATCATCAACACATGCTCGGTGCGCAAGAGCGCTGAGAACCGGATTTGGGGCCGTCTGTCCCACTACAACCATCTGAAGAAGACTGGCTCGCATCTGAAGCTCGTCGTGACCGGGTGCATGGCAGAGCGGCTCAAGGACGAGCTCAAGAAGGAGGCCCCCTTCGTCGATGCCGTCATCGGCACGAACGAGAAGATGGACATCGTCGACTTCCTTTGCGAGGACCGTCTGGAGAGGGAGGACGGCTACCACTTCATGGCAAGCTACTACCAAGAGGGCGAGAAGTCCTCATACGTGCCCATCATGAACGGTTGCAACAACTTCTGCTCCTATTGCATCGTCCCCTACGTCAGGGGCAGGGAAGTCTCGCGCCCTGTCGACGACATCCTGAATGAGGTCGCCTTCCTCGAGTCGAAAGGCGTGAGGGAGATCACGCTCCTGGGACAGAACGTCAACAGCTACAACTATGAGGGACTCCGCTTCCCCGAGCTGCTGAGGCGCATCGCCTCATCGCTTGATTCGATCGAGTTCGTCCGTTTCGACAGCCCCCATCCAAAGGACTTTCCCGATGAGCTGATGCGCGTCATCGCCGAGGAGGAGAGGGTGTGCTCCCACATCCACCTGCCCATGCAAGCGGGAAGCAGCCGCATCCTCTCTCTGATGAACCGCAAGACGACGAGGGAGGGCTTCTTCTCCTTGGTCGACCGTATGCGCTCGTCAATCCCTGACCTGACATTCTCTACTGACGTCATGGTCGGCTTCCCCACCGAGACGGAGGAGGAGTACGAAGAGACGCTGTCAGCCATGGACTATCTGGCTCCGATCGAGGCCTTCATGTACTACTACAACCTCAGGGAGGGCACTCCCGCTGCCCGCATGGAGGGCCAGATTCCCGAAGAGGAGAAGACGCGCCGTCTGGAGCGCCTGATCGACGAGCAGCTAAAGCGGGCCGCCAGAATCAAGGAAGGCAGGGTGGGGCAGAGCTTCAGGGCCCTCGTCCTTTCTCCCACGCGCGACGACAGGACGGCCTTTCTCGCACGCAACGCCCACAACGAGACGGTGAGCTTCCATCCGAAGACGAAGGTCGCGCCGGGCGACATTGTCACGCTGAGGACTCTGGCCCTCAAGGGCAACACCTACATAGGAGAGCAATGCGATGAGTGAGTACAGCGAGAGGGAGGAGGTCTTCCGCCCAAAGTTCGAGACCTTCGCCAAGTACCTTGATGGGGCGAAGAAGGTAGCCGTCTTCACTGGAGCCGGCGTCTCGACGCTCTCCGGCATACCCGACTTCAGAGGCGCACACGGTGTCTACAACTCACCCTGGCATGGCCTTGACGTCGAAGAGATCCTCTCGATCGACTACTTCCACGAGCAGCCCAAGATCTTCTACGAGTGGGCCGAGGAGGTCTGGTACCACCTCGAGGAGTATGAACCCAACATCGTGCACTACGCATTGGCCAAGCTCGAGGCCAAGGGCCGGCTCCAGGGTGGACTCTTCACGCAGAACATCGACTTCATGCACCAGAGGGCGGGAAGCAAGCTCGTCTTCGAGCTCCATGGCAGCGCGAAGACTGCCTATTGCACGAACTGCGGTGCCTGGTACACCTACGAGCAGATCGCACCAATCGTCCGCTCGGGCCAGGTGCCCCTTTGCACGACATGCAAGGGAATCATAAAGCCTGACATCGTCTTCTACGGTGAGAACCTTTCGGCTAGCGTCCTCCGCCAGGCTGAGGTCTCCTTCTCACAGGCGGACATCGCAATCGTCATGGGCTCATCGCTGACCGTCTATCCTGCGGCGGCCTTCCCCAAGCTCACTGCCCACTATGGAGGCAAGGTCGTCATCGTCAACGCCCAGCCCACAGCCCAGGACGAGAGCGCCTTCCTCCGCTTCCGCGACCTTGAGCAGTTCGCAAAGGCGCTGGACGAGCATCTGGACAGACTGTGATCAAAGAAAAGGTTCATGCAAAATTATGATGGGTTTTTAGTAGAACCTGGACTTCGAAGCCATTGTCAAAGTCGGTCATCATCAGCCGACCGGAGGTATGGACGAAAGCTTTGACTTGGAACCCAAAAGTTAGTGTATTGAAGTCGAAGGTGCCGTCAATCTTGATGACAGCACCTCATCGGCATCAGGATTCTTGTCCTCAGACGAAGGCTGTCTGCCACCTGAGCTTCAGTCCAAGTGCTGACTGGATTGCAATTCTGAATCACGCGACAGAGCTGTACTCCGTGACATAGAATTCGCTCTGGATTTCGATGGCTTTCTTTATAATCGCTTCAATGTCCTGCATGACTTTGTCGGTATAGTACTTTTCTCCGCACTGGACACATTCCTGACAAGGCACGTTCCTGATGATTATTGTGGACTTATTTATTACAGCAACATATGTTGTGAGAGAATCCCTCAAGTCTGTTCCTTTACAATAAGCACACATATCCCATTTCCTCCTTGTCTTCAAATCAGATTCAAATCGTCTTTCGTCTGGGCGATACACAGAAATAATGACTATCTCAGAATCACTTAGAGCTACCACTACATGTAATGGCTTCCCTTCCTTATGGCCAAGGACAAGACAGCTCGGCAACGGAAAATCATCTGGATAGTCCTCGATGACCTCACCGGAAAGGATTGTGTCCAGCACTTCCTGCCTGAAAATCAGCCTTTCCATCATGCGTGAGGCGGCATGGCTTGACCAGCGTATCTTTCCATCTCTGCAGAACTGCTTCATCCGCTCTTTATTCATTGTAAGTATTCTAGATCAGAACGGTGGAAGATGCTACATGATTGTATGTCGAAGAGAAGGTCCAGTGTCTTATATTTGCTGCAATCCCAAGAGCGATACTTTGGGGCAAGGGCCAAGAAAAGGACCCAATCCGTTTGGAAAGGGTCCTTTTGATGGAGGTGGGGAGAATCGCACTCCCGTCCTACCGTGGCATCCTGAGACGTCTACAGAGCTTAGCCCCGCGTTCCAGTTTCCCCCTCCATCTTGCCCGCGGCGCAAGGCCTCTGGAAGGGTAGCCGTCCAAGCGTCCCCATCAGCCGACGGCTTCAGATGGGCAAGACCCTGTTGGTGTCGGACAGCCTCAGGTTAGGATCAGCACCCTTGGCGCCGTTGCTCAGTCACTGCTTAGGCAGCGAGAGCGAGTGCTTCGTCAGAGACGTAATCGTCTTCTTTCTTGGCAGTTGATTGTTTTGATAGTTTTACAAGTTGTCGCTTGGCCTGCAGTCCCAAGCCTGCTCTGCCGGCAGTCGAAACTGGAACACCCCCGTTTCATGCTTGGATGCTATGAAAATATTGCGTTTCTTTGGCAGAAAGTCAAGATTGCATGTATTTTTCCCTTCTTTGGGTCAGCCGTGCTTGATTGCCAGACAGGCTGTGCATTATCTTTGAAAACCTAGGGGGCAATCATGAACGGGAAGACTGATGCACGCATCGTCAAGACGATGGAGAAACTCAAAAGCTCGCTGCTTGGCCTTATGAAGGAGCACAGCATCGACTCGATCAGCGTCACCTGCCTGTGCAAGGCGGCGGGAATCAACAGGAACACATTCTATGCACACTACAGGGAGCCTGTGGACCTGCTTATGGAGATCGAGAACGAACTGCTGGGCGAGATGATGCAGACGCTGGGCAAACTGGAGAGCGTCGAGGTTGGGAACATCTATTCCTTCGTCATTCCCATCCTCGAGACGATCACGAAGAACAGCGACATATGCCAGATCATCCTCTCGGACCATGGCAACCGCCACTTCATCAACAAGATCGTCGAGATGCTCAAGGGCCCTACGACGAAGGCCTGGGTGGAGAAGGGCCTCACCGAGCAGGAGGCCGACATCAGCTACCACTATTGCGTCGGTGGCGCGCTGTCAGTGATCGAGAACTGGGTCAAGAGCGGCTATGAGACGGACGCGCACACTCTGGGCAACATGCTTGGGGACCTGATCGAGTCGGGCCAGATCCGGAACATCAGGCGCTACTGATCAGTAGCCCAGACTCTTCATCTCCCTTCTGGCGTCCCTCTGGAGGTCCCTCTCCTTGATCGCGGCCTTCTTGTCGTAGACGGCCTTGCCCCGGGCGAGGGCGATCTTCATCTTCACGAGGTTGTGCTTTATGTAGATCTCCAGGGGGACGATCGTCATGCCCTTTGCCTCGACCTTGCGGCGGAACTTCTTTATCTCCTGCTTGTGGGCAAGCAGTATCCTCTTGCGGTCACCCTGGTGGTTGAAGACCTTGCCTCCATGGGAGTAGGGCTGGATGATGAAGCCTATGAGCTCAAACTGGCCGTCCTTGATCTCGACATAGCTGTCCGAGAAGGAGACGCGGCCTTCCCTGACGCTCTTGACCTCAGTGCCTACCAGGGCCATGCCGCACTCGAGGTCCTCGAGGATCTCATAGTTGAAGTAGGCCTTCTTGTTCTTCTGTATGAGCTTGAAGTCAGCGTCCTTCTTCATTTCACTTCCCTCACAATCCTGATGCCTGCGTAGTCGCTGGTGGTCTGGCGCTGCATGACGCCGACGGTCTCGGCGCTGATGCCATCTCCTGCATTGAGGTAGCTGCCTCCCTTGACGACGATGTCCGCCTCGTCTATTGAGGAGGCATCATAGACTTCACCCTCATATCTCGAGAGGGGCACATAGGCCGTCGAAGTGAACTCCCACAGTCCTCCGTAGAGGGAGGAGGGGTGCTCGTCGCTGGAAGGGGCGTAGAGCGTGGAAGCGTAGGCGTCACCTTCAGCGGAAAGGGCCGCAAGCGTCCACTCGGCCTCGGATGGGAGCCTGTAGGCAACACCGGTCTTTCCGCTCAGCCAATGGCAATAGGCCTGGGCCG
The DNA here is from genome assembly GCA_017694495.1 of Candidatus Aphodenecus pullistercoris. GTDB lineage: Bacteria > Spirochaetota > Spirochaetia > Sphaerochaetales > Sphaerochaetaceae > Bullifex > Bullifex pullistercoris. The sequence continues at coordinate 22,300 of JADIMU010000054.1, read as the reverse complement.
CATACCAGCTGACATTGCGCACAGGGCTCGTGTTCTCGTACAGCGTCGAGAGCGTGATTCCGGCAAGATAGTAGTCGTCGACCATGCCGTCGGCGATGAGCTGGTCCTTGTTGGAGGGCGACCAGTAGGGATTGGCCTCGACGAAGAGGGCCCAGTCGTACTGGCTGACGTAGCCGGGGGCCATCTCGAAGGCGGAAGTGCTGGTCGTGAAGGGCTGGGATGCCATGCTTTCGATCGAAAGCGCGGCAGGGCTGCCGAGGGTGAGGCTGGTGGCCTCGTAGCGGAACCAGCCGTCGTCCGTGCGGCTGACGGAGATGGTTGGCTGGACCGTCTCGATGTCCTTCACCGGTCCCTCTCCCGCGAGCATGGTCTCGATGGCTTCATCGTCGATGCATGTGTAGTCGACGGAGGCTGCGTCGAGGATGGCCTTGGCAGCCCCCAGGTCGGCAAGCATCCTGTCGTTCGTGACGAAGAGGCTCATGAGGTGGAAGTCTTCGCTGACGTCATCGATGCCGAGGGCGACGACGTCCCTGGCATAGTCCTCCAGCAGGGGCGGGTAGTTGTAGCCGTCCGGCCAGCTCTGGATCCCGCTGTAGGCGGCAAGCGAGGAGAGGGTCCTCGAGACGATGGAGTCGTAGAGGCCGTCTGTATCCGTCGCAGGAATCTCGACATCCATCGTCCGTCTGACGAAGAGCGTCGCGAAGACGGGGTGGTCGACGCTCAGCGTCCCCTCGTCGATGACGATGCCGTTCTTGATGTAGCTGACGCTGTGCTCTCCCGAGCTGATGAAGACGTGGCCGCCTGTCGTCGATCCTGCATAGGCTCCGTCGACGACGATGCCGACCTCAGTGAGGGGGGATGAGAAGTCGACCCAGCGTCCACCCTTCACGATGCCGGGGAGGTAGAGGACGAGGAAGATGATGAGGATGATGGCCGCGACCAGCAGCCAGAATATGTATTTGCCCGGACGGATTCCCTTTATGGTGGGGAGCCTTACAGGCTCTACGTCTGGCAGTTCCTTCTTTTTTCTCATGACGGAGCAAGGGTAATCAAAGGGTCAAGTATTGTCAACAAAAGGCCAAGATGCTACTTTTGGGCCCATGGAAAGAGTCTATGCCTTCCTCGAGCGGAAGACGGAAAGATACCTTACGCGGCGCAAGGCCGAGAAGCAGGCGGCCAGAGAGAAGGAACGCACCCTCAAGGGCGAGGTCCTCAGCTGGGTCGATGCCTTCGTCTTCGCCATCATTGCCGTACTTCTCATCAACCAGTACCTCTTTCAGCTCTTCGTCATCCCTTCTCCATCCATGGTCGACACCATCGAGGTGGGCGACAGGGTCGTCGTAAGCAAGCTGGCCTACGGCAGCGAGGTCTACCCGGCCGGGCCCAAGATCCTCGACACGGGCAAGGACGTGCAGCGGGACGATGTCATCACCTTCTACAATCCGGAATACGAATCCAGGGGACCCGTCTTCGACGTCCTCTCCCAGATCGTCTACATGGGCACACTCTCTCTGGTCAACATAGACCGCAACAGCGACGGCACTGTGGCCGAGAGGCTCTTCGTCAAGCGTGCCGCCGGCCTGCCTGGCGACCAGGTCCTCTTCGTCGACGGCGATGTCATGATCCGGCCCGCAGGCTATGGCGACTTCGTCAGCGAGATGGACTGGCGCGAGGCGAACGGACTCTCCCTTGCCCCCCAGCGCCTGCTGGATGAGGACTACTACACTGGCCTTGACGCATTCTCGAGGCTCTACGCCTTGCAGGAGAGGGGCATCACCAGCGCACCGAACCACCTCGTCAAGGACTATGGGACGATCCAGGGTACGAATGTGGGCGACATGTACGCCTTCGAGAAGGATCGCAGCCTCTATTCGACCCTCATCGACCCCAGCGACACTGAGGCCCGCAGCCAGGCCTCCGTCTACAGGGCAGGCATCTATGTCCCAGAGAACTACGTCCTGCCCCTGGGCGACAACCGCGACAACTCCCGTGACGGCCGCTACTTCGGTCCTGTCAGCGAGGAGGAGATCAACGGACGCGTCCTCTTCCGCTTCTGGCCCATCACAAGGGCAGGTGGACTCGAGTGATCAGAGAGCACCTGGCCGAGGGGCGGCCCCTGTCCCTCTACATCCACGTCCCCTTCTGTGCGAAGCGCTGCGACTACTGCGCCTTCTACTCGCTGGGCGAGGGGGCCTGGGACAGGGACCTCGTCGACTCCTACTACAGTACGCTCTCGGCCCAGCTTTGCGAGCTCGTCAAGGAGCTCGACTCTCCCTTCGACACGATCTACATCGGCGGTGGCAATCCGATCCTGCTCGGTGAGGAGAGGCTGTGCCGCCTGATCGAGACGGCCTCGAGGAAGGGCAGGGCCAGGGAAGTCAGCATGGAGATCAACCCGGAGAACGTCACGAAGAGCTTCGATGGCCTTTCCTCCTGGCTGACCCGCGTCTCGGTAGGCATACAGAGCTTCGATGGCGAGAGCCTGAGGATCCTCGGCCGCCAGAGCACTCCACAGGCGGCCCACAGGGCCCTTGAGATCCTCAGCTCGATGGACGGCCTCGTCCTCAACGCCGACCTGATGACGAACATCCCACACCGTCCTCTGGAGGTCAGCCTCGCCGACATCGAGACCCTCTCGCGCTACAGCCCTGAGCACATCTCGCTGTACAGCCTCACCTTCGAGGAGGGGACGAGGCTCGTCGCGAGGGAGCATCCCAAGAGCGAGGAGGAAGAGGCCGCAGAGCTTGAGAGGCTGTGGGACGAGCTTGCCGCAAGGGGCTATGAGCACTACGAAGTCAGCGCCTTCGCCAGGGATGGGCACTACTGCCTCCACAACCTCGTCTACTGGAACCTTGGCCAGTACATAGGACTGGGGCCGAGCGCCGAGTCGTCGGTGGGCTATGGCCGTGTGGTCTCATCGAGGGAGAAGGACAGCCTTGCCGAGTACCTGGCCCATCCTTCCTTCGACAGCGTCGCGCTGACGAAGGAGGAGACTGTCGAGGAGGTCGTCATGACGGCCCTCAGGACGAAGTGGGGCATCGACAAGGCTGAATTCCTCAGACGTTTCGACCAGGACTTCGACTCCATCTTCTCCAGCCGTGTTGCCAGCCTCGAGGAGGAGTGGCGCCTCGACACGCCAGAGAGCTTCCGCCTCACCCGACAAGGACTCCTCGTCCTGGACCAGATCATAGTCAGCCTCTTCCTGGCGCTGTGATTGTTGACAGGCGTTTTTCCTTTGTGGTAGTTTTCTCTCCGTTCGAATCACGACGCTATACTCACAGACACAAAGAGGTTATAAATGTCAGGCCACAGCAAATGGGCAACAATCAAGCACAAGAAGGGTCTTGCCGATGCCAAGCGCGGTCAGAAGTTCACCAAGCTGATCAAGGAGATCACGGTGGCGGCCAAGATGGGCGGAAGCGATCCCGACTCCAACGCCAGGCTCCGCACTGCGGTGCTCAAGGCCAGAGCCGAGAACATGCCTAAGGACAACATCGAGAGGGCCATCAAGAAGGCCAGCGGAGAGGATGCCAACACCACCTTCTACGAGCTGACCTATGAAGGCTACGCCCCCGGTGGAGTCGCCATCATCATCGACACGCTCACGGACAACAAGAACAGGACCGCCGCCGATGTCAGGAGCACCCTGACCAAGCTTGGCGGATCGCTTGGAGCCACGGGCTGCGTGTCCTACATGTTCCAGACCAAGGGCGTCATCACCTATGACGCATCCAAATACACCGAGGACCAGATCTTCGAGGCCGCACTCGAGAACGGAGCCGAGGATGTCAGCACCGAGGACGGAGTGATCGAGGTCACGACCTCGCCCTCCGACTTCGCCAGCGTCCTCGAGGCCATGCAGGCCGCCGGCTTCGAGCAGGACAGCGCCGACGTGAACAAGATCGCCGACACCACCGTCGCCCTCGACAAGGAGAAGGCGGGCAAGGTCATGAAGATCGTCGAGAGGCTGGAGGATCTGGACGACGTCCAGCAGGTCTCCACCAACCTCGAGCTGCCCGACGACTACGAAGAGGAGTAGGCTTTGGTCATCCTGGGCATAGATCCGGGACTGGCGAACACAGGCTGGGGCGTGGTTGAGTGCGTCAACCAACGCTACCGGCCTGTTTCTTTTGGTGTCATAAGGACGGACACCGCCCACAGCCTTCCCGACAGGATACACGCGATCGCACAGAAGATTGGCGAGATCGCCGACCGCTTCAGTGTCGAGTGCGTCTCCATCGAGGACATCTACTTCGCTCAGAACGTCTCCTCATCGATCGCGGTGGCCAAGGTGATCGGGGCATGCACCCATGAGCTGAAGGGCAGGGGACTGGACGTGCAATACTTCTCTCCCATGCAGATCAAGATGGCGATCACCGGCATCGGACGGGCCGACAAGAACCAGGTCCAGCAGATGGTCGCCCTCCTGCTGAAGATGGACAAGGTGCCCCGTCCCGACCACGCGGCCGACGCCCTGGCCGACTGCATTACCTATGCCGTCATGAACCAGACGAAGGGCAGACTTGGAGGAATTCTGAAATGATCAACGCTCTCAACGGCCAGGTCGTCCAGGCCGATGCAGCTTCTCTCGTGCTCAATGTCTCCGGAGTCGAGTTCGCCCTCGAGGTCAGCAGCCGCTGCGCCGCCCACTTCGCCTCGTCGATCGGCAAGGGAACTGTCCGTGTGCTGACCGTCTTCCAGGTGAGGGAGGACTCGATGACCCTCTTCGGCTTCATCGACAAGGCCGAGCGCGAGTGCTTCACCGAGCTTGTCAAGGTCCCAGGCATCGCCGGCAAGGGCGCGCTGAAGATCCTCAGCGCAATCAGCGTCAACGACTTCATCAGGGCCCTGGACAACAGGGACATCTCGACGCTCTCCCGCATTCCTGGCATCGGCTCGAAGACGGCCCAGAAGCTCGTCCTCCAGCTGCGCGACACCCTCGTCTACGACGAGTCCAGCGAAAGTGGGCAGGCCTCTCCTCCGCCGCACAGTGCCAAGGCCTACGAGGATGTGGTAGAATCCTTTGTAGGGATGGGCTTCGACCGGAAGCTCGTCGTCAAGGCCCTCGAGAAGATCCTCGCCAAGAGCGCGGACGAGCTGAGGACACTTTCCAAGGAGGAGGCCGAGAACTACGTCTTCCCCCTGCTGCTTAGGAGCTTGAGTTGAAGAGAGAAGAAGACGAGGATTTCGATTTCACACCCTCGGACAGCCCTGTCGCCGTGACCTTCCAGAGCGCCGACGAGAAGGTCGAGAACATATTGCGTCCACAGTACCTGGAGGACTTCCAGGGCCAGCGCCAGCTGAAGGAGAACCTTTCCGTCTTCATCCAGGCCGCCCGCGAGAGGGGAGAGGCCCTCGACCACACCTTCCTGATCGGGCCGCCTGGACTGGGCAAGACGACGCTGGCCTCGATCATCGCCAACGAGATGCACTCGGAGCTGAGGATGACGAGCGCCCCGGCCCTCGAGAAGCCTAAGGACCTTGCCGGAATCCTGACCAACGTCACCGAGAACTCGATCTTCTTCATCGACGAGATCCACCGCCTCCGCCCTGCCTTGGAGGAGATGCTCTACATCGCCATGGAGGACTTCGAGATCGACTGGGTCATCGGCCAGGGACCGAGCGCCAGGACGATGCGCATCCCGCTTCCCCGCTTCACCCTGATCGGAGCCACGACCAAGGCCGGAGCCGTCTCGACGCCGCTGTCCGAGCGCTTCGGCATCACAGGCCACCTCGAATACTATGATGCGGATGAGCTCAAGAGCATAATCCTGCGCTCAGCGAAGATCCTCGGATGCAGGATCGACGATGCGGGTGCGACCCTCCTGGCCCAGTGCTCCAGAGGCACGCCCAGGATCGCGAACCGCCTGCTCAAGAGGCTGCGCGACTTCGCCGACGTGATGAAGGACGGCCTGATCGACACCGAGATCGTCCGCTTCGGCCTGGACAAGCTGGGCATCGACGGCAACGGCCTCGAGAAGCAGGACAGGGCGATACTTCGCACCATCATCGAGTTCTACCAGGGAGGACCAGTGGGAGCCGACACGCTCTCGATCTCCGTCGGCGAGGCCGTCGAGACTCTGGAGGACTTCTACGAGCCCTACCTCATCCAGCAGGGCTACCTGAAGAGGACGCCGAGGGGGCGCATGGTCACACCCAAGGCCTACGAGCTGCTGGGTATCAAGGAGGGTGCAAGGAGGGGCGATGCTGACCAGGGACTACTATTTTGACCTGCCGGGCGAGCTGATCGCCCAGGTGCCGACGGACAGGAGGGGAGAGGAGAGGCTCCTCGTCCTGGACAAAAAGAGCGGCAGCTACAAGGACATGATGATGAAGGACTTCCCCTCGCTCATCGAACCGGGAAGCGTCATGGTCGTCAACAACTCGCGCGTTCGCAAGGCGCGCTGCTATGGTGAGAGCGAGACTGGGGGCACCGTCGAGTTCCTCTTCCTCGAGGAGAACGCAGACCACAGCTGGAATGCCATGGTGAGCAAGGCGAAGCGCCAGCGCGTCGGCAGGCGCTACCGCTTCCTGGACGGGGAGGGCGCTCTTGTGGAGGAGGCCGTCATCGTCGCCGAGAACGAGGATGGCACCAGACGCGTCTCCTTCTCCCATCCTCTGGACGAGGACTTCTTCACCCGCTGTGGCCACGTTCCGCTTCCGCCCTACATCAAGAGGGAGGACGACTTCAGCGACGAGAGCCGCTACCAGACCGTCTATGCGAGCCAGTCGGGTTCAGTCGCCTCTCCGACGGCCGGCCTGCACTTCACGAAGGAGCTGCTTGATGAGGTCAAAGGCCGTGGCGTCGAGATCCTGCCCGTCACCCTCCATGTAGGGGCGGGAACCTTCCTGCCCGTGCGCAGCGAGAAGGTCGAGGACCACCACATGCACTACGAGCGCTATACGGTCAGCGACGAGACGGCTGATGCAGTCAACAGGGCCAAGGCCGAAGGCCGTCCCATAGTCGCAGTCGGCACGACGAGCGTGAGGACGCTGGAGAGCGCTACAGGTGAGGACGGCCTCGTGCATCCCGGCTGGGGACGGACGAACATCTTCATCTACCCGGGCTACCGCTTCCGCACCGTCGACAGGCTGCTGACGAACTTCCACACACCCGAGTCCACCCTCCTGATGCTCGTCAGCGCACTGGCAGGGCGTGAGCACATCATGGCCGCATACGAGCATGCGATAGCCCAGCGCTACCGCTTCTACAGCTACGGCGACGCGATGTTCATCCGCTGATTTGTGAAAGGAGCGTGCTGAAGATCTCCTCGGCACTCGCCGCTCCGTCCACACGGACCAGGCGAACCGAGGGGGGAAGGGTGGTGAGGATCCTCAGGAAATTGTCCCTCACACGCCTGAGGTAGTCCTCCTTCTCGAAGAGCTCCCGTCCGCTGCCCCTGCTGTCGATCCGCTCGAGGCAGAGCCTGACGTCCGTGTCGATGAAGACGACCGTCTCCGGGTGGGGGTAGTCGTTGATCGTCCTGAGGAAGCCTTCGTCCTCGCTGACTCCCTGATAGGCGAGCGAGGAGTAGAAGTAGCGGTCGCTGATGACGGTCCCGCCGCGCGAGAGGTGGGCGAGGATGCCGTCCTCGGGGTCGCTCAGATGGTCCGACCGGTCTGCGGCGTAGAGGAGGGCGAGGGCGCGGGAGTCCGTGCAAAAGTCCCTGCGCAGCGCCTGGCGGACCAGACGGCCTATCGCACGCTCCGTCGGCTCGGCCGTCAGATGGACCGAAGCGCCCTGCGCCGCCAGATGCCGGGCCAGCATGCGCGCCTGTGTCGACTTGCCGCTACCGTCAAGTCCTTCGAAGACGATGAATCTGTCCAGCTTCTTGTCGCTCATTGGGTCCTCTGGCTATCTTTTCAAAGCAGCTTTGACATATAATAGACGAAAGAGCGATGAAGTACCATACGACACTCTCGACCATCATCATTTCCCTGCTCGTACTGCTCTGCTTCGCCCTTACGGCGCTCTGGTGCGTCTTCTCGCTCGGCATAGGCTCTCCGGGCAAGATGATCGTGGACAGCCTCCTGTCAGGCATCGACAGCCCAGGTCCGCTGGGCTTCTCCTTCGCATCCATTGACCGGGCCCTCTCCGACAGGGTACGTCTGAACGATGTCACCGTCACCTGGGAGGGCGAGAGTGTCCTTGCGGCCGATGCCGTCACAGTCAGGGAGAATCCGCTTTCCCTCGTCATCAGCCTCATCTCGGGCAGCGGCAGCATCGAAGTCGACGTCGAGGGCCTCTCCATCTCTCCTTCATCCCTCATCTCATCGGCAGGTGGCGCTTCACAGAACTCCAGCGGAATGGACAGCCAGGCCGTCTTCGACATCATACGCGGCCTAGAGGGCCACGGCGAGGCCCTTTCCGCCTATCCCTTCTACGGCATCGCCTGGCAGCTCAACGTGGACGGCTTCAGCCTCGACCTGGGAGGGGGCCTCGTCTTTGATGATCTGAGGCTTGCGCTCAGCCTCTCGCCAGGCCTCGAGCTCGACTCCTTCGCCTTCAGCGCACCCTCGCTGAGCCTCGCCATCGGCACTGGCCAGGCTGAGGCCGACGGCATCGCGCTGCGCATAGACAGGGACGGGGAGGGCTACCACATAGGCGTCAGCCTGGACGCTCTGGCCCTCAGCGCCAAGCAGGCCTCTCTTTCCGCCAGACGACTCGCCCTCAGCCTCGACTTCCCCTCGCTCTCATCGCTTGAGCTGAGGCATCTGCCGATCGTCTTCTCGACGGGCGCAATCCAGACCACGACCTCTGGCCTCACAGCAGGACTGGACCGCCTATCGCTCAGCTGCGACCGCACGGGGGCCGACCTCGTCGTTTTGGGCTTCAGCATCTCGAACGGCCAGATGACGCTTTCTCCTGGCCGCCTCGACGCCCGTCTCGACCTCATCGGCGACCAGGCCGGTGTGCGTGTGGGGGGTGGCGACGAGATGGTCGTCGACATCATGCCTCAAGGCCTCACCTTGACTCTCGGCCGGCCCACGCTTGACCTTTCGTGGGACGGAAGCCTCAATGCCTCCTTCACAAGCTCGGCCCAGGTCGAGGGGCTGGCGGACTTCACTTCCTCCATCTTCTCCAGCGCTTCGTCGGACAGCCTGAGGGCAAGCCTCCGGGCGGACGGAGATGGGAATGTCGAGGCGCATCTCGAAGCGGTCATCCTGGCCGGCTCCGACATTGCGCTGTGGGACGGCACCAGGCTGAACGTCTCCGCCTCGGCCTCGCTTTCCGACTGGACCGCTCTGGATGAGCTGAGGATCGACAAGGCCGATCTCCGCCTGCCCATGCTTCCCCAGGACCTGAGGCTCTCGGCACGCTGGGACGGCAGCCAGCTCACGGGTCAGGCCCGCTACGGCAACGAGCTCACGGCCGCGCTCGACGGAAGCCGGGCCCGCCTCTCGATCAGCTCGCTGAGGCTCGACCAGTTCGACCCCTTCATCGACCTCTACGCACCAGTGCTCGAGGCCTACATCGATACAGGCACCCTGGCCAACGGTTCCTTCACCTCACTCTACAGTCTGGAGGACGGCCTGTCGGGAAGCCTCGAAGGCTCACTCGCCCTCAGCGGCATCGTCTTCAACGAGAACCGCTTCAACGTCGCCTCCTCGATCAGCGCGGCCTACGACAGGCACGAGATCGCGATCGACCTGTTCAGCTTCACGACCCAGTGGGTCCGCCTGAGCTACGTCGGTTCCATCAGCCTGGACAACTTCATGCCCCAGGGCTCCCTCGAGCTCGAACTCACCGACAGCGGCGCACCGCTCTTCGCGATCGACTTCACGCTGGAAAGGGAGAACGAATACTGGCTCGACGCCCGCATCCCATACTTCTCGTCAAGCTATCTCAGAGGCGCAGTCAACTGGGCGAGGGAAGGGGTCATCAGCAGCAACGGAGAGCTCAGGAGCGGCTCCATCGTCTATCCCTTCGACCTCAGCCTCGACTTCACGAACTCCCGCTTCGACCTCGTGAGCTCCGGTCTCGTCATCTCGATCGACTTCTCGCAGAACCTCAATCTGAACACCAGTTTCAGCTCCTTCGAGCTGCCGAGCCTGGCCAGCGGACTCGAGAGCTCGACGATCGACGGCGTCTTCGACCTCGACTTCGACTTCGCGGCCCAGAGCTACCACGGCCAGAGCTCTGAGATCACGATAAGCAGCCTCAACCTCCTTGCGAGCCGGCCCTCGCTGAGCTTCACGATCGACCTGAGCAACGATGGGCTGCGGCTTGACGACATCACGCTTGCCGACAGCGCCTCCACGCTCACAGGCTCCCTCTTCTACAACGACGGCCGACTGGCCTTCACACTGGGTGACGATGTGGAGCGCGCCAACCTTTCCCTGATCCTCCGCAGTGGCGACTACAGCGGTACGCTCAGCCTCGACGAGCTGAGTCTGGACCGCTTCGGCCTTGCCGGCGGCGTCCTCTCCGCCAGCCTCATAGGACGTGGAACCGGACAGGCCGACTTCTCCTTCTCCGGACTGGTGAACCTGACGGGCCACAGGGACGGCGTCGAGACTTTCCGCGCGGACGCCGACGTCATCATAGACAACGAGGGCCTGTCTGCCGACCGCATAAGCTATTCGACGGAGAACTTCTCCCTCGTCTCGGACAGTCTGAGCTACAACTACGCCGAAGGCCTCTTCAGCCTCTCGGCCTCGATGTCCTACCAGAAGGTGAACGTCGACAGGGTCTATCCCGTCAGCGCAGACGCCGACATCGCAGTCAGCTTCACGCCCTTCGACTCCGTCGTCGGCCTTGTGCAAGGCATTCTCAGCGACCCGGCATCCCTCATCCTCTCTGGCTCCCTTGGCATCAACCAGCTGACGGTGGACGGCAGCCAGCGGCTGAGCGGACGCAGCATCATCTTCTCCTACGACGACCTGCTCCTGAGACTCGATGGCGATTTCATCCAGGGCTGGGCCGACCTGTCCAGCCTGGAGTGCGAGCTGACAATCCTGGAGAACCCTGTCGTCTACGGAAGCGTCAGTGGACACTTCGATCCACAGGACCTCGACCTCCACCTGGACGACATCCACTACGACCTGTCCGTCATGAACTGGCTCTATCCTGTGCCATACGTGACCTTCGACGAGCCGGCCTGGGTCTACGGCGACTTCGTCCTCTATGGCAGTGTGGAGGAGAGCCACCTCTACGGACAGGGTGGCAGCCATGGTTTCGACATGCGCGTATGGTGGGTGAAGGACGCCTACCTCCACATCGGCGACACGATAGCCACAGTCGTCGACAACCACGCCTCGACCTCGATGACGAGCGTCGTCGTCGTGGACGAGGACGACGGCGAGCTCCACAGGGGCTTCGCAGTCGCCCAGGCCATGCTTTCGAACGACAACATCCTCGAGTGGTACGACGTGCAGGTCTGGGTGCCTCAGGGCGAGGAGATCTTCATCTTCGCACCCGTCGCGAGCCAGGGCATCCAGATCAAGGGGGACGTGTCAGGCACCTTCACCCTCCATGGCGACCTGGACATCGTCGAGCTTTCGGGCGACCTCGACCTCTACAACGCTGTCTTCTCGATCGGCACTGACGAGCTGCCCGAATGGATGACGGGGAAGGGCGGCCGCGTCCAGTACGACAACAACTACACCGTCCGCCTCCATGAGAACTGCTCCTTCGTCATGCCTCTGGGACCGAACCCCATCCTCCAGGCCTACTTCGAGGAGGGCAACAACTTCAACTTCTCCTACAACTCGGGCTCGAAGGAGGTCGATTTCAACGGCATCCTCAGCTTCCGCTCCGGCGAGATCTACTACTTCCAGAAGAACTTCCTGATCACGGAAGGCTCGATCGTCGTGCCTGGCGGAGGCAACGCGCTGGACACGATGAGGCTCAACCTCCGCGCACGGCTGCGCGACTACACGGCGGACGGAGAGCGCGTCGACATCTACCTGGTCCTGAACAACTCCTCGCTGTCCAACATCTCGCCGACCTTCGAGAGCATCCCGCAGCTGAACCAGGAGGAGATCATGTCGATCCTCGGATCCTCGATCCTGCCCTCGATGGCATACGGCGAGACGAGCCTGGGTTCGATCGCCAGCCTGCTGACGGGCGGCGTCGACGTCCTCAACCGCGCCGGAATCATCAACACATCGAGCTACACGGACGTGTCCGACGTCGTGCGCCAGTCGCTCGGACTGGACATGTTCTCGATGCGCACGAGCATGGTCGAGAACTTCATCCTTGACGCCATCTTCATGAATCCAAGCTACACCTTCTCCCCGATAGCCACCTATCTGAACAACACTTCGATGTACTTCGGAAAGTACATAGGCTCTGACTTCTACCTCCAGGCCATGATCTCGCTGGAGGCAATCGAGGCCGCCTACAATCCGAACCCCTTCCTGGCAAGCGACCTCTCGCTGGACTTCGAGCTCTCGCTCGAGTGGGAGAACCCGCTGGGCACGATCACGCTCTTCACGAACCCGAGCAACCTCACGCCCCATTCGATCATGGACAACATCGGAATCAGCTATACGCGCACCTGGCGTTTTTGATCCTTTTGTGGTGACGAAGCGCCTCCTTTCCTATATATTTGTCGAAGGAGTTTCCTTAAGAACATGAGAAAGATCATCCTGATGGCCTTGGCGGCAGCCCTGGCGATCGTACCCCTTTTTGCTGATGAGGCCACTTCCGGCGCCGACGTGGCCGCCACCGTCGACCAGAGCACCGTCCTGGAAGGCGAGTGGTGGTATGGACGCATGCTGGAAGGCTTCGAGTACGACGGACTGCAGAACGTCGCCCCACGCACACTCGACTCCCTGCTGAGACCATATATCGGCGAGACCTACACGCCTGAGCTGGAGAGCGAGATCGACAGCCTCCTGTACAGCCAGAGCTGGCTCGAGTACATCTCAGGCTACGAGATGCTTGCCACTGGGACCGGCGGCCTGAGGGTCCGCATCTCCCTCCAGGAGATCTCCATGGTCACCCAGATCCGCTTCGAGGGCAACAGCGAGGTCAGGAGCGCTACCCTCGAGGCCCAGCAGAGCATACAGGTGGGCGACTTCTTCTCGCCCGGCCTGCTCAGGGCAAATGCGGCCAGCGTGCGCGACTACTACCTCTCGCACGGCTATGCCGAAGCCGTCGTCGACGCCTACAGCGAGTTCGACGAGGCAACCAATACGGTCACCGTCGTCTATTCGGTCACAGAGGGTCCGCAGTACAAGATCCGTGCAATCAACTTCACAGGCAACAGCGCGATCAGCGCGAAGGACCTGAAGGGTGAGATGACGAGCAAGGAGCGCAGCTTCTTCCGCTCCGGAAACTATGTCCAGTCCACACTCGAGAGCGACCTCCAGACGCTCCAGACCTACTACCATGACAACGGCTACATCGACGCCGTCATCGAGGGCTACGAGCTGGTGGACGTCACCGCCGAGGGCGACAACTACCACATGGTGGACGTCGACATCACGGTGAGCGAGGGCAGCCAGTGGCTCATGGGCTCGATCACCTGGGAGGGCAACAGCGTCTTCTCCGATGACCAGATCGCCGCCGAGGTCTACCTGAAGAGCGGCGTCGTGCTGAACCAGACGGACGTCCTGACCCAGATCCAGGCCATCGCCTCGCTCTACTACAACGACGGCTACATCCAGACCCAGATCGTCCCACAGACGGTGCGCGACGATCAGGCCCATACTGTCAGCTACCACCTTGTCATCACGGAGAGCGGACAGTCCGTCATCGAGAGGATCGTGATCACTGGACTGACCAAGACCAAGCCCTACGTCCTCGAGCGCGAGCTCGAGATGAAGGTCGGCGACGTCTTCAGCCAGGCCGACCTCCAGGCCAGCGGCCAGAACATCCTCAACACAGGCATCGTCACCGACATCCAGACGGGACTCTACCAAGGTGAGAGCGAGAACGGCGTCGTCCTCGAGATCGCAGTGGAGGAGGGCAACCAGATGCAGCTCCAGTTCGGAGCGACCTTCGGCGGCAACGTCGGCTCCTTCCCCGTCTCAGGCTTCCTCGCCTGGTCCGACACGAACCTCTTCGGAACGGGCCGCGACTTCTCGATCTCGACCAACCTTTCGCCCGACAACCAGAGCTTCTCGATCTCGCTGTCCGACGGCTGGGTGGGCAACCAGAGGTGGAGCAACGGCCTGAGCTTCTCCTTCGAGAGGAGCTACGAGGACTACGTGCTCCAGCGCGGTACGGGTTCCGACTACTACAACTGGAGCAACGAGGACGACAACACCTATCCTCTGGGCTTCACGAGCAATGCTGAGTGGGCCGCCGCAGGCAAGCTTACCAGCGCCTCGACCGACCTGATGACCTACAACTTCCTGTCCTTCTCGCTGGGCTACAGCACGGGCTACACATTCAACTTCCGCCCGGGCGACCTGACGATCTCGGGAGGAATCTCGCTTGGCCTTTCCCATGCCGCCTACGATGACAGCTACGACCCCTACGAGAGGCAGATCATGCGCTACCACGACGGCTGGCAGTTCTCCAACAACATCTCGCTGTCGCTGACCTGGGACGGCCGTGACCTCGTGACCGACACGACACGCGGCTACATGTTCTCGCTGGGCTACACCTATGCCGGAGGCTTCCTCTTCGGCCTGTCCAACTACAACAGGCTGAGCTTCTCCGCGGCAGGCTACGTCCCGCTCTTCACCTATGTGAACGACCAGAACCAGTCCAGCTCCCTCGTCCTGTCAGGTACGACCTCGCTTGCCGTCATGCTGCCCCAGTTCTGGAACAACAACTTCGACGACAACACAGGATGGGGCTGGTACTCGCCCTTCGAGGGTGCCACCCGCTATGAGATGCTCTACATCGACGGCATGACGATGGGCCGCGGCTTCTCGCCCGTCCTGGGCCTCAGCTTCCTGTGGCACAACCAGGTCGAGCTCAGCTATCCTGTCGTCAGGAACGTGCTCAACGTCGAGGGCTACATCTCGGCCGACGGCGCGATCGGCGACCTGGACAAGCTCACCAGCTTCAGCGCCCTCGACTGGTACTTCTCCGGCGGATTCGGCATCAAGCTGCGCATCCCCGGCTTCCCGCTCGGCCTCTACTGGGCCAAGACTGCGACGCTGACACAGGATGGCGGCTTCCAGTGGCAGAACGGCACCATCCTCGGTGGAAACATCGTCCTGGCCATCACGATGAGCCTGTACTGAGCGCCATGGCAGGGGAGAGGGAACTGACGCCCATGATGCGTCAGTATCATGAGATAAAGGAGGAGCACCCCGATGAGGTGCTCTTCTTCCGGCTCGGAGACTTCTATGAGATGTTCGGTGAGGACGCCATCGAAGTCTCCCGCCTGCTCAACCTGACGCTGACCCGGCGTGGGGACGCACCAATGTGCGGCATCCCATTCCACGCCGCGTCCAGCTATCTCAAGAGGCTGCTCGACGCAGGTCGCAAGGTCGCAATCTGCGAGCAGCTCTCGCTGCCGACGAACTCGAAGGAGCTCGCGCGCCGCGAAGTCATCCAGGTCTATACCCCTGGCACAGTCGTCGACGACGAGTACCTCGACTCCTTCAGCGACAACTACATCCTCAGCCTGGACATCGTGAAAGGCGAGGTCCTCGTCTCATGCCTGGACCTCTCCTCGGCCGTCTTCAACGCGCGCAGGCTGGGCCATGACGCCTCCTATCAGGCCCTCTCCAGCCTCCTGGCGCGCATCTCTGTCTCAGAGATCCTCGTCTGCGACGACCTCTACTTCACTGACCGCGCCCTCAGGGAGGTCCTGGACCAGTCGGGAAGCATCGTCACGAAGCTCCCATCCTGGTCCTTCAGCATCAAGGAGGGGAGGCGTCAGCTTTCCATCCTCTTCGGCTCGGCCAGCCTCTCCTCCTTCGGCCTTGGCGAGAAGGACGCCCTCCTGTCCCCGATCGGAGCCCTGCTCTCATACGCGAGGCAGATGAGCCACAGCGACCTTGCACAGATCACAAACCTTACGATCGTAGACGACAGCGGCCGCCTCCTCATGGACGACTCGACCGTGCGCAACCTCGAGATCGTCTCCAACCTCCAGGCGGGAGGAAGCGCCTACACCCTCCTTTCCGCCCTGGACAGGACATGCACCGCGGCAGGCCGCAGGCGGCTGAAGGAAGTCCTCCTCCAGCCACTGTGCGACAAGGCGAAGATAGACCAGAGGCTGGAGTGGACGGCCCGCCTCGTCGAGGACATCGACGAGAGGCGGAGGGTGAGGGGACTCCTCTCATCCTCGGCAGACCTGGTCCGCCTCTCCTCCAAGTTCGAGATGGGCCGCTCCGTCGTGCGCGACCTCATCGCCGTGCGCCAGAGCCTCGAGTGCTTCTTCTCGCTCATCATCGCGCATGAGGACTACCTCGACCTGATGGAGGACGCACGCCTCCAAGACCCGGACGGCCTCGTTTCACTCTCTTCGACGATCGCCCGGGCGGTCAACCCGGAGTGCACCAACGCCCGCGACGAAGGAGGGATCATCCTCGCCGGCTACGACGAGGAGCTGGACGAGCTGAGACGGATCCACGCGGACGGCTCGAAGCTCCTGTCCGACTACCTCGAGAAGGTCAAGGCCGAGACTGGGATAGCGAACCTCAAATGTGGAGAAAACCGCATCATAGGCGTCTTCCTCGAAGTCTCCAAGGGACAGCTGGACAAGGTTCCCGACTACTTCTCGCGCCGCCAGACGCTGGTGGGAGGGGAGCGCTTCACGACCCCTGAGCTCAGCGCACTGGAGGAGAAGGCCAAGTCGGCCCAGGCCGACGCCGCAGCGCGGGAGAGGGACCTGTACAACGCAATCGTCGGCGAGGCCAGGAGCCATGCTTCTGACCTCATGGCCATAGGCCGCCTCCTGGGCAGGCTGGACGTCGTGCAATGCTTTGCGGAAGTCTCCGCCCTGTACGGCTATACGAGACCAGAGATCCTGGACGGCGGCGAGCTCGTCATCGAGGATGGAAGGCATCCCGTCGTCGAACAGTTCCTCGAGAAGGGCGAGTTCATGAGCAACGGCTTCGACAGCCACGCTTCGCGCTTCGCCTTGATCACGGGACCGAACATGGCGGGCAAGTCGACCTACCTCAGACAGAACGCCCTGATCATACTCATGGCCCACGCCGGCTGCTTCGTTCCGGCATCGAGGGCCGTGATTCCGCTGTGCGACCGCATCTTCTGCCGCGTCGGAGCAAGCGACAACCTCGCACGTGGAGAGTCGACCTTCCTTGTCGAGATGCAGGAGGCCGCCTTCATCCTCCGTGGAGCCACACGCTCAAGCTTCGTCATCATGGACGAAATCGGGCGTGGGACGAGCACCCAGGACGGCATGAGCCTTGCCTACGCGATCATGGAGGCCTTGCTGGAAAGGGGCTGCGTGACACTCTTCGCCACCCACTACCATGAGCTCACGATGATGGACACGAGCGCGATGCAGCTGCTCACGCTCTCCGTAAGGCAGGAGAAGAACGACATCGTCTTCCTGCGCAAGGTCGTCCAGGGCGTCAGCCAGAGCAGCTACGGCCTCCATGTCGCCCGCATGGCCGGCGTGCCCACTTCCGTCATCCGCCAGGCGGCAGCCTTCCAGAAGCGCCACTTCGCCGACTACAGCCTCGAGACGAAGGACAGCCAGCTCGACCTCTTCGTCGACACATCGAGCGCGAAGGAGGGCAGGCTCGACGCCATCGTCGATGCGATTACGGACTTCGACGTCAGCGCATCGACTCCGCTCGACGCGCTCAACCTTGTATGCCGGCTCCAGAAGGAGCTGTCAGCGCTGGGCGGGGAGGACTGACTTCCTAGTCTGCCTGTAGAAGACGATGAAGCAGAAGCATATGAGGTGGCTGACGAAGGTGATCGCCCAGCTGACGGGATAGGAAATGTGAACTGCTCCTTCCTCTAAGCGCTGGCGAAGGATGGAGCAGTCCACTCTTTTGCCGATTCTTGTTCAAGCACTTTTCCTGTCATTGACGATGTCTTTGTGCGGTGTGAGAATTGAAGGAAAGGGAGGAGAAGGATGAGTGCGAGATACAGAGCCGAGGACAGGAGCGCACCGCACACGAACGCAGAATCGTCTCCCTTCTTCGTCACCGCCTATTTCAGGATTCCCGGACTCGACGACAAGTGGGACAGTGCCTTCGGTGAAGACTCGGACGGAGGCTTCATCCGTCAGGACTGGGATGATGAGGCCGAGAGGAGGGCACTGGACTTCTGGCTGTCAGGAGCGTCCTCGAAGGCCGCCGACTACGAGCGCGACAGCTTTTCCCTTGTCGATGTGCGCCTCTTCCACCATGAAGACATACTGAGCGTGACCTACCTCTTCAAGGCCCGCCAGCTCGTCTCCGGTGAGGATGCGGCCCACCAGTTCGCCGCCTTCTCAAGAGAGTGCAACGCCAAGGCCTTCTCGCTGAAGCGGCACGAAGGCCACTACGAGGCCATTGCGGGGCATGAGGCCACTGACGGTGACGACGGACAGTATTTCAACGCATTGCGTCTTGCTCTGGCGCATAGGCTCGAGTGTCTGTGCGCGACGCTCTGTGTCGAATTGGCCCAGGTCGAGGTCGCGAGGACTGAGAACAACACATTCAATTTCACGCCATTCGACGAGGACGCTCTGGTGCTCACCGATGGGATCTACTTTACAGACAAGGTCTTCCTGCCCGTGTGCTTCATGAACATAAGGAAGGGCTCATCGGCTCCCGCCTTCAGCGAAGAGCTTGCGGTGGGCGAGCCGGGCGACACGAAGTGCCTCTTCCAGGAGGACTACAGCATAGGAGCCAGCGGGGATGGGGAGAATGGCGGAAGGCAGCGTCATGAGCTTGCCGTCAAGCGGAGAGTGCCGACGAAGGGCTTCGCCAACGTCTTCAAGTACCGCATCGCGAAGTCTGATCCGATGACGAACACCGTCTTCGACACGGACAAGGACGCGCCGACCAACATCAACATCCCGGGCAAGGGCTATCTGAATATCTTCCAGGCGGGCAGCGGACTCGTCATCGAGGACCTCAGGGTGGACCAGATCGAGGATGTCTTCTCCACGCTCAACGCCATGACGGCGCGCAAGGTCCTCCTGGTCCACAGGCAGAGGGAGCTGGACGACTTCGTCAGTGGCGACACTCTGCGCTCTGACATGGACTCGATCTTCAGCCGCAGGGAGGGCATGAGCTTCTCCTCGCCCGACTTCAGCGAGAAGATCAGCGACACGGGAGTAAGGATCATGGAGATGGAGGCCCGCTTCTCCAGGTGGATCGACGAGGCCAACCGCTTCGAGGATCTGGTCAGCTCATGCTTGCTCTCGGACGACTTCGGCCGGAGGATAGCGGGCGAGTACCTCGTCTCGACGAAGACGCTGGACATGCTTGCGCAGTACCGCAAGCTGCTCTCGAGCTGGCGTGAAAGCTACCGTGCCCAGTACGGCTCGCTGGAGTTCATCAAGACGATGGGAGACTACGTCGACAGCCATCAGGAGGCCGAGCGCCAGAGAAGGGAGAGACGGGTAGGCACGGCGCTGAACATCGTAGCCATCTTCGCCATCGTCTCGGCAGTCAAGGACGGCAGCGACCTCTTCATGTCCCTGGTCGACCACGCCGGAGTGCATGATGCGGCCACTGTGCCCCGCCTCATGATCGCCATCGCCTCATGCGTCCTCCTCATCCTCTGCCTCTCCTTCGTCCTCTGGTGGACGTGGAAGGCCAACAAGGTCGACTCGGCCCAGCACATGAGGGAGAGGGGCAGGATCGGAAAGATCATAAGAGGCGTGAGGCCGCAGCTGAGGATCCTCTTCCTTTGCATCTTCCTTTGCTGCCTGGCCATAGTACTGGGAGGCGTCTGGGGAGCAATGCTCCTGTCCTAGGGGCGCAGTAGGTAATGAAACATCTCCTTTAGGTGCAAAGCATTGCATGCATTCAAGCGGCCCATGGTCCGTCCCTGTCGCATCAATTCTCCCTAAATGTATTGACAGAAAGGGAATGAAAGCTCTACTCTTGGGACAGTTCAATTTTCTTATAGGAAAGGAACCAAGTGCTGGTTCCTTTTTTTGTGGGATGGAGATGCTAGCTTCAGGAATCGAGAAGAATCCGCTCTTTGTTGAGCTTGACGCCCTCATCCAGCCGATGGGCTACCGCCTGGTCGACGTCGTCAGGAACGATGTCAGGGATGGCATACAGCTCACCGTGGTCGTGGCGAAGGGGGAAGGGGACATCACGACAGACGACCTTGCCGCCGTCTACAATGTCGTCTATCCCCGCTACCAGGTCATCTGGAAGACCAGGGACCTGACTCTGGAGGTCTCCTCGCCGGGACTCCAGAGGAACTTCAGGGACTCGTACGAGTTCCACGTCTTCACCGGAAGGATGGTCAAGGTCTACTCGACCTCGCACAAGGGCTATCTTGAAGGAAGGATCGAAAGTTGTGACAATGGCCTGGTGACGCTTTCCCAGGCCCGTCTCATGGACAGCAGCCAGGAACTGGGGACTGTCAGCCTCCAGCTGGACGACATACAGAAGGCGAAACTTACCTACCGCTGGGAGGAGAAGAAATAATGGCAACGGATCTCAAGGATGCCATAAGGCAGATGATAGAGGAGAAGAACTACACCCACGACATGGTCATCGAGACCATCAAGGAGTTCGTCAAGGCCGCCTACAAGAGGCGCTATGGCACAGACTCCAACGTGGAGATCAGCTTCTCCGACGATGACGAACTGACAGTGTGCGCACGCAAGACCGTCGTCGACGAGGACAACTACTACAACGAGGTCACGGAGATCCCCCTCGACGAGGCCCAGGAGCTGGTCGAGGACGTCGAGATCGGCGACGAGGTCCTCATCCCGCTCGATCTGCACACCTTCGACCGCGGCAGCGTACAGAGCGCCAAGCAGCGTGCCCAGCAGAGCTTCAAGGAAGTCCAGAACAACCGCACATACAAGGAGTTCAAGGCCAAGGAGGGTGAGATCATCCTCTGCTACGTCAACTCCATCCTCCCCAATGGTGACATCAGGCTGAACGTTGGTGGCGGCGTCGAGGGCACTCTTCCCTACAAGAACCAGTCGCCCCGCGAGAGCTATGAGATGGGCTCCGAGGTCAAGTGCTACCTCGAGCGCGTCGAGGAGGCCGACTCCATGAAGACCCCCCAGCTCCAGAACCAGAAGGGCAGGAGGCAGAAGGACGTCAGGATCGTCCTCTCGCGCACCAGTCCCAAGCTTGTCGAGAAGCTGCTCTTCATCCAGGTGCCCGAGATCTACGACCATGAGGTCGAGATCGTCAAGATCGTGCGCAACGCCGGCATCAGGACGAAGGTCGCCGTGCGCGCCAACAGCCGTGACATCGATCCTGTCGGCGCCACCGTCGGTCTGAAGGGCAACAGGATCCAGAGCGTTATCACGGAGATCGAGGGCGAGAAGATCGATGTCGTTCCCTACGACGACAATCCGATCAACTTCATCGCCTCCGCGCTGACTCCCGCCCATGTCGAGAAGGTCTACCTGGTCGACATGCTGACCAAGAAGGCCATCGCCATCGTCGGCCAGAAGGATGTCGGACTGGCCATCGGCCCCAAGGGCAGCAACGTCACCCTGGCCAACAGCCTGTGCGACTGGATGATCGAGGTCATGACCCAGGAGCAGTTCGACGCCCTCGATCTGGCACAGGAGACGAGGGAGAGGGCCGAGGCCATCTTCGCCAATCCTCAGGAGGCCGTCATGAGGCCGGCCGAGGAGCATGCCGAGGTGACCAAGGAGGAGCTTGGAGTGGGCGAGGACGAGACGCTGCTCAGCGAGCTGAACATCTCGAAGCAGCTTGTCGAGAAGCTCAACTTCCACGATGTCTACACCGCCGAGGAGTACTTCAACCTCACACCCGAGGAGCTTGCCGAGATCGGCCTGAGCGACGAGGAGAAGGCTTCCATCGACGATTGCATCGACGTCGAGGAGGAGACCGAAGAGGAGTTCGAGTGCCCCAACTGCGGTGCCACTGTCAAGATTGGAACGACGGTCTGCCCCAACTGCGGCGTCGAGTTCGAGTTCGAGGAGTGATTGCTGAAAGTTTATGGAAGATAAGGAAAAGACCAAGATCAGAGTTATAAAGAAGGCGAATCCGGGCACAATCGCCCCGGCGCCTGCCGCTCCTTCGGCTCCCGCCGCCGAGGGCCAGAAGAAGGTCGTCGTGATCAAGAAGAAGATCGTCACGGTCAAGGCCCGCGTGAAGGAGGACAGGAAGGAGGAGGCCGCAGAGGCGGCTCCCGCTCCCGTCCAGCCTGCAGCCGGTGAGTGCGCCCAGGCGAAGACGCCGGATGCGAAGAGTTCGGCTTCCGTCCGCCCCGCCACCTCTCCTGCCGCCCGCCAGGACAAGC
>JADIMU010000053.1 GCA_017694495.1 Candidatus Aphodenecus pullistercoris | reverse complement strand
GTAGACCACGTAGCGTGGACTGTCGGCCGGCACGATGGCAAGCGTGCTCGCCAGGTTCGTGCCGTCGGCGTAGCTTCCCGTCTCAGGGTTTATAATCTCGGCGGTTCCCGTCTTGGCCGCGACGCGCACATTGTCCAGTCCCGCCTTCACGGCAGTGCCTTCAGCCACGGCGCTCTCCATGTAGTCGATGATGGTGGCCGCCGTCCTGGCGTCCATGACACGCCGTCCCTCAATCCCATCTCCATTCTGATACACTACAGTTCCATCCGGCTCCCGGATCTCCTTGACCACCGACAGCGGCATCTCGAGTCCGCCGTTGGCCAGGGCGGTGGCGGCACAGACGATCTGCAATGCGTTCACGCCTATCTCCTGGCCGAAGGCGATCGTCGCCTTGCTCCTCGCGCTCCAGGCGGAAGGTGGTGCGAGAAAGCCTGAGCTGACTGCAGGCAGGGCGAGGTCGGGACGTGAGCCGAAGCCGAGCAGCCTCAGATAGTCGTAGAAATCCTCGTCTGACAGCTGGAGGCACCAGTTTGCTATGGCGCCGTTGCAGCTTTGTGCGATCATGCCACGTCCATCAACCTCGCCGTGGCTCGTGTGGCATGAGATCGTGAAGGTCGAGCCGTCGACTGTGAAGGTCTCGCTTCCGTCGCACACGAAGGGTGTCGTGACGTCGATGCCCTCCTCGATGCACTTGGCGAGGGTGAAGATCTTGAAGACGGATCCCGGTTCGTAGTTGTAGGCCAGTGTGCGGTTCAGCCTCTCGTCGGCCGTCGAGACGTTGTAGTGGTTCAGGTCGTACCAGGGGTAGCTGGACATGGCGAGGACCTCGCCTGTGGAGGCGTCGGCTACGAGGGCCATGATGTAGTCGGGATCGTGCTCGTATGCGATGTTCTGGACTTCGACGTCGACGAGGTACTGGATGCCCATGTCGAGCGTCAGCGTGATGTCGTCGCCGTATGTGACCTCCTCGCCGAGGCCCGGGTAGGGGGAGAGGATGTCGTCGTACTGGTACTCAATACCTTCGGAGCCCACTCCCTCGCGGTTGACGAAGCCGATGAGCTGGCACGCATGGAAGAGCGAAGCGTAGCTGCGTCCCTCCCTCTTGTCGACGTTGATGCAGTTCTGCATTCCGGCCTCTTCTATCGCGTTTGTGAGGGAAGAAGCCTCGTCCATCGTCAGATTGTCCTTGATCAGGGCGTAGGTCGTGTACTTCCCCGCCTGGGCGAGGATCTCGTCGACGCCCATGCCTATGTGGGGTGAGACGACCATGGCCGCCTGGTTGATGTCATCCATGACGCTCAGGCGGAAGTAGAGCGCCCACTTGCCCGTCTGGCTCGCCAGCACCTGGCCGTTGCGGTCGCTTATCGTGCCGCGCACGACGGTATGGGCGACGACCGGGTCCTGGTAGTCCCGGCTTCCGTCCTTCTCAACGATGACCAAGTATGCTATCCTCACTGCGAAAAGGAGAAAAAGGAAGACTGCCACGCCCAGGTAGATCAGAGGGGTCCTGTTTCTGGATTCTTGCGCCATGGCATGGTATTATATTTGACAAAGGCGAGGTGAGGAATATGGGACGTGAATCTTATGACGACATGATTGGCCCCGAGAGGCCGAGAAGGAAGGCTGGTGGTGCCAGAGTCGGCCTCATAGCAGTCCTCGGCGTCCTCATCTGCGCGATAATAGTCCTGGTGATCCTCATCATGAATCCCGCCCCGGCTCCAACAGCAGAAGCTGAGGATGCCGAAAGCGTGAGCGTCACTGTCCGCGAGCCCGAAGTGATCGCGAGGCAGGAGGAGGGCACGGCGCCAGCCACTGTGGCCGAGGCTCAGGAAGCCGAATCCGCACCTGAAGTGGTCGCCACACCAGAAGCCGCCGCTCCTGTCGTCGAAGAGGAGCCTGCAGCCACAGTCACGGCCTCCACGCTGCGCCCCGCCGACACTGTCCGCACGACGGCCGTCGACCTCATGAGCGCACAGGAGCTCGCCTCCTTCAACGACACCGACAGGCTCGTCTACCTGACGCATACTGTCCAGGAGGGCGAGGACCTCCAGTCGATCGCGGCCAGCTACGGACGCGATGTCGACACGCTGATCTCCGTCAACCGCATTCGCAACCTCACTGCCATCCAGCCGGGCGTCTCTCTCCAGATCCCCAACATGGACGGCCGCCTCTATACTGTCCAGGAGGGCGACATGCTCTCCACGATCGCGCAGCGCTTCTCCCCCAGCCTCGGCTGGCAGACACTGATGGACATCAACGGTCTGGACAGCGAGAACATAAGGGTGGGGCAGGAGCTCTTCATCCCGCAGGAGCCGGCCCAGGAGGAGACCAGCCTGCAGGCCGTCTCACTGACCTTCTCACGGCCTCTTGAGGGCACCGTCTACGCCACGAACGGAACCTACTTCAACAACTTCGAGGTCAGGGGCATCCTGATGACGGCCAACGCCGGCAGTCCCGTCATGGCGGCCGCAGACGGTGTCGTCGTCGACGCCCAGCGCGACAGCCAGATGGGACGCACCCTCGTAATCCAGCACGAGGAGGGCTACAAGACGACCTACGCCGGACTTGAGACGGTCAGCGCCTCCGTCGGAGACGAGGTCTCTTCCGGCCAGGTCATCGGAACCATTGGAACAAGCTCGCCCTTCGGAAGACCGACCCTCTACTTCAGGATCGAGCAGGGTGGCATCCAGCTCGACCCGGCCCTCTTCTTCTGATGGCCCGCCTCATAGCGAGTGCCCTCATCCTTCTCTCCCTGACATCATGCGCATTGACGCAAGACACGCCTGTCGAGCTGAGGGAGAGCATCGTCGCTGTGGCCAAATGCTACTTCGGAGTTCCCTATGAATGGGGAGGCCAGTCCTTCTGGTGGCAGGAGGATGCCACAGTCGACTGCTCAGGCTTCGTCATCAACGTGTACAAGGAAGCCCTCTTGGACAGCGTGTGGAGCCTCGGCTTCGACGACGCGACAGCCGACGGACTCTACAGGGACCACTCGAGGCCGACGGAGGATCCACAGCCGGGAGACCTCGTCTTCTTCCGCGGTGAGGAAGGGAGGATGGTCCACGTCGCGATCTACCTTGGCCAGGGGGATGGAGAGCTTGTAATCATCGACGCATCAAGCCTGCCGGAGACGAACAAGGTCATGGTGCGCCGCATAGCCGCCGACCGGAGTGACATTGCCGGTTTCGCTGTGATGGAGCTGGTCGCCAAATGATTGGGGCCTCCTTTCGGAGACCCCATCAGTTTCAGGCGTTGCGCCCGCAGCAGTTCTTGTACTTCTTTCCACTGCCACAGGGGCAGGGGTCGTTGCGTCCGATCTTCGGCGTGGTGCGCACGACCGTCGCGCTCTTGAGTGCGCTGTCCGTCACATGGCGCTCGCCCTGTGGCCTCTGGAGCGGGCTTACGGGCTTCTGGCTCTGGCTTCCCGAGAGCGTCAGCTTCTGGGCAGCGGGCATCCTGCTCGCCGTGCGCAAGACGAACTTCGCGGCCACTGCGGTGCGGCATACATTCTCACTGATCTCGTCGAGCATGCGGTCGTAGGCGTCGCTCGCCTCGTTCTTGTACTCGACGAGGGGATTCTTCTGGGCGTAGCTCTTGAGCTGGGCCGCGTCCTTGAGCTCGTCGAGGACGTCGAGGTGGTCGATCCAGCGCCGGTCGATGTTCCTCAGGTAGACCGAGCGGATGAAGAGGTTGAAGTTGGCCTTGCCGATCAGCTGCTCCTTCTCGTCGAGCACCTTGTCGATGCGCTCGACGACAGTATCGACGGGGCGGGCCGCGTACTCTTCGTCAGTGAGGCCGAAGGCTGTGGTGAAGGTCCGCTGCAAGCCGTCGCGGTACTTCTCGACGCCGTCCTTCTTCGAGTCCTCGTAGAGGGATTCTGTGAAGATGCGGCAATTGTCCTTGATCCTTGTCACGAGGTCGTCCGACGAGATGATCTCGTCCCTCTGCTCGTAGATGTAGTTCCTCTCCTCATTGAGGACGTCGTCGTAGTCCAGGAGGCGCTTGCGGATCTCGAAGTTGCGCTCCTCGACGCGCATCTGGGCCTTCTCGATCGCGTTGGTCAGCATCCTGTTCTCGATGGGCTGGCCGTCCTGCATGCCAAGGCGGCCGACGATGGAGCGGATGCTGTCCGAGGCGAAGAGCCTCATGAGGCTGTCCTCCAGCGAGACGAAGAAGCGGGACGTACCCGGGTCGCCCTGGCGGCCGCTGCGGCCACGGAGCTGGTTGTCGATGCGCCTCGACTCGTGCCTCTCGCTGCCGATGATGTAGAGTCCACCGAGGGCCTTGACCTCCTCGTAGGCCTGTCTCCACTTGGGCATGATCTCCTGTGTGGCCTTGCGCAGCGTCTCGGCGTCGGCCTCGCTGCCGACGAGCTTGAGGGCCAGATGCTCCGGCGAGCCGCCCAGCTTGATGTCCGTACCGCGGCCGGCCATGTTCGTCGAGATCGTGACGGCTCCCTTGCTTCCAGCCTCGCCGATGATGAAGGCCTCACGGGCATGGTTCTTCGCGTTGAGGACCTCATGGGGAATGCCGGCACGGCGGAAGAGCTTGGACAGGGCCTCAGACTTCTCGATGCTGACGGTGCCCACCAGGACGGGCTGTCCGGTGGCGTGGATCTTCCTGACCTCCTCGACGATGGCGTTGAACTTCATCTCCTCGTTGTAGTAGATGAGGTCGCTCAGATCCTTCCTGATGCAAGGCCTGTTGGTCGGCACGACGACGACATCGAGGTCGTAGATCTGCTTGAACTCGGCCGCCTCGGTGTCGGCTGTTCCCGTCATTCCGCTGAGCTTGCCGTACATCCTGAAGAAGTTCTGGAAGGTGATCGTGGCGAAGGTCTTCGACTGGCCGAGGATCTTCACACCCTCCTTTGCCTCGATCGCCTGGTGCAGTCCACCCGAATAGCGGCGGCCGGGCAGGATGCGGCCAGTGAACTGGTCGACGATCTCGACCTGGCCGTCGTTGACGACGTAGTCGACGTCCCTCTCGTAGAGGCGGTGGGCGATGACGGCCTCGGTGCAGTAGTGGACAAGCTCGAAGTTGCCGTCGTCGTAGATGCTCGTCGTGTCCTTGCCCTCGGCGTCGGTGCTTGTGATCAGCAGGCCCTGCTGCTTGAGGATGCGCTCGAGGTTGTTGATGCCCTGCTTGGTGAAGGTGACGTTCTTCGTCTTCTCGTCGAGCTTGTAGTCGCCCCTCTCGTCGAAGGACTCGACCATCTTGTGGTCGAGCATGTCCATCTTGCTCAGCTCGTAGTATTCGCCCGTCTCAGGATCCTTCTCGCATTCCTTGAGGAAGTGGACGATGGAGTTGGCCGCCTTGACCTGCCTCGAGTCGTCGTCCGCCTGGCCTGAGATGATCAGTGGTGTGCGGGCCTCGTCGATCAGGATGGAGTCGATCTCGTCGACGATGCAGTAGCTGTGGCCACGCTGCACCTTGTCCTCGAGCCTCCACTTCATGTTGTCGCGAAGGTAGTCGAAGCCGAACTCGTTGTTCGTGCCGTAGGTTATGTCGGCCGCGTAGGCCTCCTTCTTCGCCCTGTCGTCCTGGTTCGCGCTGATGACTCCCGTCGTCAGGCCGAGGTAGGCGTAGACGGGGCCCATCCAGGCGGCGTCGCGTCCGGCGAGGTAGTCGTTGACGGTGACGACGTGGACACCCTTGCCCGTCAGCGCGTTGAGGTAGGCGGCGGGCACGCATGTGAGCGTCTTTCCCTCACCGGTCTTCATCTCGAGGATGTCACCCTGGTGGAGGACGATGGCGCCCATGATCTGGACGTCGTAGTGCTTCTCGCCAAGCACCCTGAAGCTGGCCTCGCGGGCCAGGGCGAAGGCCTTGGGCAGGATGGCGTCAAGACTCGTCCTGCCTGCCGCGACCTCGGCCTTCCAGGCCTTGGTCTGGGCCTTCATCTCCTCCTCGCTGAGCCCCTCGGCCCAGGAGGACTCCTTATTGACTGCCTGCACGATCGGGTTCAGGCGCTTCATGTCCTTGTCGTGTTTCGTGCCGCCGAAGAGGGCGGCCAGTATGTTCTTAGCCATGCCACAAAAGATAGCAGAAAGCCCGAATAGGGAAAACCGCCCGCACAGTCGAATTGACAGGCCATTGTGGCTGAAGTAGGCTTTCTGCCATGAAGCTCGCGTTCACAGGAGGAGGTACACTTGGCCACGTCCTTCCCGCCCTTGCGGTCTGGGATGCCGTCCGCTCGCTGGACAGCTCGGCCGAGGCCTTCTACATAGGGGGCAGGGGAGAGCGCGAGAGGAAGGCCGTCGAGGACAGGGGACTAAGATGCTTCAGCATCTCGACAGGCAAGCTGAGGCGCTACTTCTCGCTGAGGAACTTCACTGAC
Organism: Candidatus Aphodenecus pullistercoris; assembly: GCA_017694495.1. Taxonomy (GTDB): domain Bacteria; phylum Spirochaetota; class Spirochaetia; order Sphaerochaetales; family Sphaerochaetaceae; genus Bullifex; species Bullifex pullistercoris. The sequence continues at coordinate 35,162 of JADIMU010000053.1, read as the reverse complement.
ATCTTCCGCATCATCATGGGCTTCTTCCAGGCCCTCTCCATCCTGCGCCGCGAGCGGCCGGATGTCCTCTTCTCGAAGGGCGGCTACGTCTCGGTTCCCGTCGTCCTGGCCGCCCGCTTCCTCGGAATAAGGACAGTAAGCCATGAGAGCGACCTCACGCTGGGCCTTGCCAACCGGATCAACGCACGCTTTTCAGACATCGTCTGCCTCGGCTTCGACTCCAGTCTTGTGGATGGGAGGAAGTACATCCACACAGGCAATCCACTGAGACCGGACATCAGGAGGCTTGTGGGACTCAAGGGTGAAGAGGAGGAGGGCCTGATCCTCGTGCTTGGCGGGAGCATGGGAGCCCGCCAGGTCAACGCTCTCGTCGAATCCTCGCTGGATGCGCTCTGTCCGCCCTTCCACATCGTCCACCAGTGCGGGCGCGATGCCGGCCAGGGGCCTGTACATCCCGGCTACGAGAGGTACGAGTACATCGACAGCCAGCTGCCGGATCTCATGAGCCGGGCCCAGCTCGTCGTCAGCCGTGCCGGTGCCGGTGCCATAGGGGAGATCGAGGCCCTGGGCAAGGCCAGCCTCCTCATACCGCTTGCCAGCGCGAGCCGCGGTGACCAGGTCGAGAACGCGGCCTGGATGGAGGAGAGGGGAGCCGCCGAGGTCCTCCATGAAGGCGAGGACTTTGTTGCAAAAGTGCGCCAATTGATGTTAGATGATTCAAGACGCCGTCAGCTGGCGCAGCGTGCACAGAAACTGTGCATGCCGGATGCCGCCAGCCTCATCGCCGGCCTCCTCGTCCAGAAGCGGACGGCTGGCCGTGGCCAGTGAGGCGTCCAGGAAGCATAGGATGTGCCGGGCAGGCGGACAGCCCCAACGCGGCACTCACAAGGGGAGACAGTCATGTAAGGGGGCCGGCATTCCCCACGTCAGGACAGGCCTGACGGTACCTTGCCGGTGGAATTCATGGAACCGATCACGATTGGAGCATTGTCCTTCTCCATCATAGACATCATCATCTTCGCCATATGCATGGTCAGCGCCGTCTTCTGCTGCATCAATGGCATCGTCAAGGAACTGAGCAAGTGGTTCGGCCTCGTCGTCGGCCTGCTTGCCGGCTTCATGTTCACTTCCTCGCTGTCGCCCACAGTCTCCGGCTGGCTGCCTGAGGGCTTTCCTGCCTGGCTGTCGACAGTCATCACCTTCGCAGGCCTTACCCTGTGTGGCTTCATCCTTGTCCTCCTCTTCGGCCGCATGCTCGCCAAGATCCTCGAGACCTTCAAGCTTGGACCTCTGGACCACATCCTCGGCTTTGTCTGGGGCCTCGCGCTGAGCCTCCTTCTGGTCGGCGCCATCGTCTCCCTCCTGATGAGGCAGAGCCTCTTCGACGTCAGCGGACTGGTCTCGAACTCTGCCATCATCACGCGCATCATCCTTCCCCTCATGCCCCATGCCGCGCCACTGCTCGAGGAGGCCGTCAACCTGGGCATGGAGGGCATCAGCGGAGTCGTGAATGCGGTTTGAGCACCTGGCGCTGACCCAGAGCGCGCTCGCCTCGCGTCTGGGTGACGAGCTGGAGACGGGCCGCCTTCCCCAGTCGCTCCTCTTCTACGGACCGCAGGGAAGCAGCCGCATGAGCGCGGCCATCGAGCTCGCCCTCAGCCTGACGGGCCAGGAGGATGCCTTCTGGAGCCTCGAGACGAACAGCCTGATCATCCTGGCCAACCGCGACAGCCAGCTGCGCATCCGCGCCCTGCGTTCCCAGCTCGAGAAGCAGAAGACGAAGCGCAGCCTGATGAACCTCGTCCACGAGACGAGGATCCTCCTGTCGGCCTACAGCGGTGAGCTCTACACGAACGGCGACAAGGACCTCTTCGAGCGCGCCGGTGAGCTTGGCGAGCTGTTGTACAGCCTTCCAGACCCCAGTGATGGGGCAGGGCTCGAGGCCTTCCTGTCCGGATTCGACAAGAAGTATGAGGCCTTCATCTCCAAGCGCAGGAAGAGATCGGCCTTCAGCATCGACCAGATCCGCCTCGTCCAGGCCTTCTTCAACCAGAACGCTTCCCAGCGGAAGGTCGTCATCCTCGAGAACATCGAGGATGTCACGGTCGGTGCGATGAACGCCCTGCTCAAGGTCCTCGAGGAACCCCCCGAGGGCGCCTACCTGATCCTCGTGAGCCGCAGCGTCTCACGCATCCTTCCCACGATCCTCTCGCGTGTGAGGCAGTACGAGTTCCCACCGCTGGGAAGTGAGGCCACGGCGAGGCTCCTGTCCACAGTCTTCGGTGAGCATGGGACGATGAGCCTGGAAGACTTCTTCCATACAGCTTCGGGCCTCGACATCGCCCAGCTGGACGCCTTCGCCGAGGACTTCGTCCACAGCATCGTCGTGAAGGGGCAAGGCCTCAGCGCCCAGGAGCTCGACAGCCTGTGCTCCTTCCTTGAGCTCTACGACTGCCACGACCTCTTCCTCGACCGCCTGGGCGCCATCGTCGAGGACGGGCTGGTCGTCTCAAAGATCCCCGCCCGCCGCGCACAGCGCCTGCTGTCCCATCTCTCGCACTGTTCCAGGGAGGCCCAGGTCTACAGCCAGAACCGGAGGATAATGATGGAGAACATCGAAAGGGGGTGGCTTGCCCTATGACCGACAAGATGCTCCGCAAAGCCCTCGAGCGCATCGACAGCATGCCCAGAAGCGAGTTCCGCAGGCTCGTCCAGAAACGGATCGAGCATGGTGAGCTCCTCGAGGAGCTGCTCGAGACCGGGCATCTCGGCCAGGCCGTGATGAAAGACGGCCGACTGCTGTACGCGAATACACTCTTCATGACGCTGCTGCCGACGAACCGCAAGTTCCTGGGCCGCTGCGAGGGGAGGCTGGTCGACGAGGTCCTGACGGATCCCGAGGTCCTCGAGTATGTGAAGGGCCTGGACGTGCACTGCGACGGGCTCGTGAAGGAGTTCTACTTCCAGCAGGGCAGCGAGGTCCGCATCATTGAGCTCAGCTGCCGTGTCCTGGACGGCGGCCGCATCGACCTCGTCGTCGAGGACGTCACCCAGCGTGAGCGGGAGAGGGCACGCCTGCGCCGGTCCGAGTCCCTGGCCTCGATGACGACGATGGCTGCAGGCATCGCCCATGAGATCAAGAACCCCCTGGCCGCGATGCAGATCCACATCCAGCTGCTGAACAAGGCCTTCGACCGGAAGAAGACGCTGACCAAGGAAGACGCCGAACGCTACCTGTCAGTCCTCCAGGAGGAGATCGAGCACCTGAACGGAATCGCGGTCGACTTCCTCTTCGCGGTCCGTCCCATGAACGTCAAGCTGCGCAAGACGAGGATCGAGGAGGTCATCAAGGCCCTCGAGGACTTCGTCAGGCCCGAGCTTGAGGACCATGGAATCAGGCTCGTCGTCAAGGTCGAGCCCTTCCTGCCCCAGCTGGAGCTCGACGCCTCCTACCTCCGCCAGGCCCTCCTGAACCTCGTCAAGAACAGCGAGAGCGCGATGGAGAAGGGCGGCCGGCTGGACATCGAGGTCTTCAGCGACGGAGACTTCGTGCGCATAGCGGTGCGCGACACGGGCTGCGGCATCGACCAGGAGCATCTTGCCAAGATCTTCGAGCCCTACTTCACGACAAAGGCCTCTGGAACCGGACTTGGTCTGACAGTCGCCTACAAGATCGTGAAGGAGCATGGCGGCGACATGGGCGTCGAGAGCACTGTGGGCCAGGGTACATGCTTCACGATAAGTCTGCCCGTGCCCAGCGACGAGCGCACCGCACTGGAGGAGTCCAATGGCTAAGATACTCATCGTAGACGACGAGAAGAACATCCGCAGTGGCTTGGCGATCGCCTTCGAGGACGAAGGCTACGACACGGCACAGGCCGAAGATGGAGAGAAGGCCTGGTCCATCATCCAGAAGCAGGGGGCCGACCTCGTCGTCACCGACCTGCGCATGCCCGTGATGTCAGGCTACGAGCTGCTGAAGAAGATCAGTGGAGCCTATCCCACGCTGCCCGTGATCGTGCTCACCGGACATGGCACCATCGAGGATGCCGTACAGGCGATGAGGGAGGGCGCCGTCGACTTCTTCACGAAGCCCGTCGACCTCGACCACCTCATCCTCACCGTCTCGAAGGCCCTCTCGAACAAGGAGATCAAGGAGCAGAACAGCCGCCTCAAGGCCGAGATCGACACTCTGAAGAAGAAGCAGGGCTACCATGAAATCATCGGAAAGAGCGCCAGGCTCGTGCGCATGATGGAGACGATCGAGCAGGTCGCCCCCTCCCGCGCCTCCGTCCTCGTCACAGGCGAGAGCGGAACGGGCAAGGAGCTTGTGGCCGACGCCATCCACTCCCTCTCCCCACGCTCCAAGGGGCCCTTCATCAAGGTGCATTGCGCCTCACTGTCACAGAACCTCCTCGAGAGCGAGCTCTTCGGCCATGAGAAGGGCGCCTTCACCGGCGCCGTCAGCCAGAAGAAGGGCCGCTTCGAGCTGGCCGACGGAGGCACGATCTTCCTCGACGAGATCGGCGAGATCGACCAGGGCACCCAGGTCAAGATCCTGCGCGTCATCCAGGAGCGCTGCTTCGAGCGCGTCGGGGGCGAGGAGACGGTCCATGTCGACGTGAGGATCGTCGCGGCCACGAACCGCAACCTGGAGGAGGAGGTGAGGAAGGGGAACTTCCGCGAGGACCTCTACTACCGCCTCAACGTCGTGCACATCGAAGTGCCCCCCTTGCGCGAGCGCAAGGAGGACATACCTCTGCTCGTCTCCTCCTTCCTCGAGACCTTCAACAAGGAGGATGGACGGGACGTCGAAGGCTTCACTCCCGCCGCCATGAAGGCCCTGATGGCCTACAGCTGGCCGGGCAACATCCGCGAGCTGAGGAACACCGTCGAGAGCTCCGTCGTCATGTCGCGCACGAAGCGCATCGACGTCGACGGCCTGCCTCCCCAGATCCTCGAGAGCCAGGGCGACGAGTGCGTGCGCATACGCATAGGCTCCAGCCTCGAGGAGGCGGAGAAGGCCATCATAGCCGCGACCGTCGACCACTGTCGCGGAAACAAGACCCGGGCCGCGGAGATCCTCGGCATCGGTCGCAAGACGCTGCACCGCAAGCTTGACGGCAAGGTCGTTGACGATGGTGAGTGAGGAGCAGCTGGAGGACATCTTCGCCTCTGGCGGACTGCTGGAGAAGTCGATCGAAGGCTATGAGCGGCGTGACGACCAGCTGTCCATGGCCAAGGACGTCATGCGCTGCTACAACGAGGGCGCCATCGGCGTCATCGAGGCCGGCACAGGCATCGGAAAGAGCTATGCCTACCTTTCCGTCGCCATGCTCGAGGCTATGGAGGACAAGGACGAGCGCACCGTCGTCGCGACGAGCAACGTCGCCCTCCAGACCCAGCTTGTGAACAAGGACATCCCCAGGCTCCTCGAAGCCATCGGAGGGCGCGTGTCCTACTGCCTCCTCCTGGGCCGTGGCCGCTACCTGTGCCTGAGGAAGCTCCTCGAGGCCGTCAACAGCCGACGTGCCCAGGAAGAGGACGAGCTCTTCAAGGGCGACTCGAACGAGGAGGCCATCTACGCCTGGGCCCAGTCGACGATGACGGGCATACTGGACGAGCTCAAGCCCTCCCTCCTGGCCCAGCCGCTTGTGCGCAGGATAGCCTCCCAGAAGGAGAGCTGCCTGCGCATGAAGTGCCCGAACTTCACCTCATGCTTCTACTACAACGCCCTGGCCCGGGCCAAGCAGAGCTCCCTGATCGTGACGAACCACTCCCTCCTCTTCGCCGACAGCTCGATCCGCGCCAAGAGCGGGGAGGACTACGACGAGGCCGTCGTCATCCCGCCCTACGGCCACCTCATCATCGACGAGTGCCACAACATCGACGAGAAGGCGACCGACTTCTTCTCCGTGAGGATCGACGCACAGGCCATCCAGGACACTTACGTGAGCCTCTTCCAGGCCGTCCAGAAGGACCATGACAACATGCGCCTTGCCGACATCATCACGAACCTCAACAAGGAGGTCAGCGTCGACGAGGCGGGCGCCTTCTCCTCCCTTGCCGGCAGCTTCGGCCGTCAGATGGAGGACTTCCTCGCCATGTGCATCTGTGATGAGGACAGGAGACGGTTCTCATCACAATGCCTCGTCGGCGAGACGGCCTTCGACTTCGACAGAGTCCTCTCGCCACACTTTGGGCGCTGCCGCCAGGCGCTGGAGGACTTCCTGCGCGTCTTCACATCCATCCTCAACATCCCATCCGGCGCCATCGGGGAGGAGGACAGGCGCTGGATCGACATGGCACAGGGCATCAGGCGGACCTACATCGACTGGTACAATCTGATCTCGTCCTTCCTCACCTGGAGGGAGCATGAGGACCTCGTCCTCCACTACCGCTGGAAGCGCACAGGAGAAGTGGCCATGGTCATGAGCCCCCTGTTCGTCGCCGACAGGCTGTGGACGGACCTCTTCAGCAAGCTCGAGTCCGTCGTGTGCACCAGCGCGACGGTGAAGGCGGGCAAGGACTTCTCACACTTCCTCAGGCAGACGGGCCTGGACAAGGCGGAAAACCTCGTCACAGGCTTCTACGCATCACCCTTCGACTACGCATCCAACGCCCTCATGCTCTATCCTGCGCGTGGCGGCATGGCCTTCAGCGCCAGGGGAGGGGAAGGGGCAAGGGAGGCCTATGCGGACTATCTTGCCCGCCTCATCGTGCCTGCCATCGAGGCCAGCGGCGGTGCGGCCCTCGTCCTCTTCACGAGCTATGGGATGATGGACCTCGTCCTGTCGAAGATCGGCGAGGACGGGATAAAGCAGCGCCTCCTCGTCCACACGAAGAAGGCGAGCACGGAGAAGCTGCGCAAGGACTTCCTGGAGGACAGGGATTCCGTCCTCTTCGCCCAGCGCTCCTTCTGGGAAGGCATAGACGTGCCCGGCGACGCGCTCCGGCTCCTGATCGTGACCCAGCTGCCCTTCACCCATGTAGAGGACTGCATCCGCAAGGCGAGGGCCGCCGACCTGGAGAGGAGGGGAGAGAACGCATTCATGCTGATCAACATGCCCGACATGGTCATCAGGATGAAGCAGGGCCTGGGACGGCTGATCCGCAGCCAGAGCGACAGGGGCGTCGTCCTAATCGCCGACGAGCGCATGAGGCGCTTCAAGGAAGCGATATTGCCAAGCCTTCCTCCCTACTACGTCCCGGATGAGGAGGGGCTGACCGTCGACAGCTTTCCGCGCCGGATCGAGGACTTCCTCTACAGCTGATTGGAAAAAGCGAAAGGCTCCCGGAGGAGCCTTTCAAGTCACGGGCAGACCGTCCTACTCGATGATGGCGAGGATGTCGCCGGCGCTGAGGATGAGGTAGTCGCTTCCATCAGCCTTGACAGCCGTTCCGGCATACTTGTCGTGGAGGATCTTCTGGCCAACCTTGACCTTGATGTCCTCGCTGTCGCCGACTGCGATGACCTCGGCGATCTGCGTCTTCTCCTGGCTGGTCTGGGGAATGTAGATGCCGCTTGCGGTCTTCTCCTCAGCTTCCGCGCTCTTGACGAGAACCCTGTCGTTCAAAGGAATGATCTTCATTTCTATCTTCTCTCCTTGGCTTTGATCTGGTGTCATGGGCCTTGGCCCGTGAGATAATATAGCCAAGGGCGTGAGAATCGGCAACATGGGTCTTGTGACGGTGTGAAAAAAAGTGACAGTGTGATTTTTTTTCACTTTGCCTCTTGCCGATTGCCCTGGATGTTGTTATTTCAAAGGCACAAGAGAGAAGAAAGATGTTGGACCAGAGGAAGCTGAACAGTCTTATCTGTATGAGGAAGGCGCGCCAGGCCGCCGCGTGTGGAGACAGGGCACAGTGCCTCAAGGCCTTCACCGACGCCTTCTGGCTGAGGTGCACCGACGCAGACATCATAGACATCGAGTATTCAAGCTTCTTCCGCTACCAGTTCCAGGTGTATCTTCTTGGAAGGGCGGACTTTCTCCTCCCGCTGGACGAGGGTGACGAGATCTGCGCCCTGATCCGGGAGACCTACGAGAAGATGAGGATCAGCATGGACGAGTCCCCCTTCATCGTCGACGAGGGCGAGTGGAACCTGCTCAAGTCCGTCGAGATCGACTTCTCCTCGCTCAAGTCGCCCACTCTGACCGCTTGACGGGCTCCAGATGGGTCAAAATGACCCGGAATGTGGCTACCAGAAGGCCAACTGGGTCAAAAGGAAACACTCCAGATTTGAGCTGGAATTGACAACAGCACAGTTCTTCTTATATTGCAACGAAATGGCAATTAGGATCATTCTTGGCACGCCTCTTGCATGTTGATTGGCACAAGGAGATTCAAGCCATGTCAGCAACAATGCTCAACGACAACGCCATAAACGAGGAGGACAAGGACGTCCTCTCCATCTACCTCAAGGAGATCAACAGGGTTCCCCTTCTTGACCACGAAGAGGAGTATGATCTGGCCGTCAGGGCCCAGAAGGGCGACGAGAAGGCCAGGGAGCGGCTGATCAACGGCAATCTCCGCTTCGTCGTCGCGGTGGCCAAGAAGTACCAGGGCCAAGGCCTTCCTCTGGAGGACCTTATCGACGAGGGCAACATCGGACTCCTGATCGCCCTCGACAAGTTCGAGCCCGACAAGGGCTACCACTTCATCTCCTACGCCGTCTGGTGGATCAGACAGTCAATCATGAAGGCCATATGCGAGAAGAGCAGGGCCGTCCGCCTGCCCCTCAACAGGGCCAACGAGCTCTTCCAGATCCAGAAGGCCGAGAAGAAGCTCATCCATTCCAGCGGAAGCAGCGAGGTCTCGATCGAGGACATCGCCAAGGAGGCCGGCCTTGAGCCCCAGCTCGTCACAGAGCTGCTGAACATCTCGCGCGAGACCGTCTCCTTCGACACGCCCGTGTCGAACGGCGGCGAGCAGAGCACGAGCAGGCTTGGAGACTTCATCGAGGATGAGGGCTTCGGCCCCGAGGAGCTCGCGATGCAGAAGTGCCTTAAGGAGGACATCAACGCAGTCCTCGACACGCTCAGCGAGAAGGAGAGGCAGATCATCATTCTGCGCTTCGGCCTGAACAACACGGCTCCGATGAGCCTCAAGGAGATCGGTGAGCTGTACAACCTGACCAAGGAGCGCATCCGCCAGATCGAGAAGAGGGCCCTCGAGAGGCTCAAGCAGCCCAGCCGCTCGCGCCTGCTCGAAAGCTACACAGCCTGAAAGTGTCCAATACAAGTTGTGGCCATGCATGACAGCCTCATGCATGGTCTTTTTGTATGCTGTGTGGAAATGGAATGTTGTTCCATTCCTTCCAAATCCTTCCTGTCAAAGGGGATAAAGATCGGAAACTGAAAAATCTTCATTTTGTATCTTGTTGACTGGCAAGCAATTGACTTATCTGGACAGTCTGGTAGAATGTCCATGACGTGCCCATTACCGGGCCGTAGAGACGATGAAAGGAGGGCATGCGGAAAAAGCGCATGCGAGCACAGTGAGCAAGAAAGCAGCAAAGAAATACGTCTACTTCTTCGCCGCCGGCCAGACCGAGGGCAGGGCGGACATGAAGGACCTTCTGGGTGGAAAGGGCGCCAACCTGGCGGACATGACGAGCATCGGACTTCCCGTCCCGCCCGGATTCACGATCACGACCGAGGCATGTGCCTACTTCGACGAGCACAAGGGCGCCTATCCCGAGGGTCTGAGGGAGGAGGTCCTTGCCAACCTCGCGAAGCTCGAGAAGCTCCAGGGCGCCAAGCTCGGAGACAAGAAGAATCCTCTCCTCGTCTCCGTACGCTCCGGCGCCGCCCAGTCCATGCCCGGCATGATGGACACCGTCCTCAACCTGGGCCTCAACCCCGACTCGCTCCAGGCCCTCATCGCCAAGACGGGCAACGAGCGCTTCGCCTGGGACAGCTACCGCCGCTTCATCCAGATGTTCGGCGACGTCGTCATGGGTGTCCCCCATGCCGAGTTCGAGCGCGTGCTCCAGTCCGTCAAGGACGAGAATGGCAAGACCTTCGACACGGAGCTTGACGTCGCCAACCTCCAGGAGGTCATCAAGCGCTACAAGATCGTCTATAAGAAGTTCACTGGCGAGGACTTCCCGACCGACCCCGAGTACCAGCTCTTCAAGACGATCGACGCCGTCTTCAACAGCTGGAACAACGAGAGGGCGATCAAGTACCGCCTCATGAACGACATCCGCGGCCTGCTGGGCACCGCAGTCAACGTCCAGACGATGGTCTTCGGCAACATGGGCGAGACGAGCGGAACCGGCGTCGCCTTCACGCGCGACCCCTCCAGCGGCGAGAACCGCTTCTTCGGCGAGTACCTGATGAACGCCCAGGGTGAGGACGTCGTGGCCGGTATCAGGACACCCCAGTCGATCAGCACGCTGGAGGAGGTGAACCCCGAGGTCTACAAGCAGCTGTGCGACATCCGCCAGACGCTCGAGCAGCACTACCATGACATGCAGGACATCGAGTTCACCATCCAGGAAGGCAAGCTCTACATGCTCCAGACGAGGAGCGGCAAGAGGACGATCTTCTCCTGGCTGCGCAGCCAGGTCGAGATGGTCGACAGCGGCCTGATCGACAAGGAGACCGCAGTCAGCCGTGTCCCGGCCCAGGAGTTCAACAAGCTCTTCGCCCCCATCCTCGACAACAAGATCATCCGCGACCTCTCGATCAAGGTGGCGACGAAGGGCCTGGCCGCCTCTCCCGGTGGCGCCTGCGGCCAGATCTACTTCACTGCCAAGGAGGCGGAGGCTGCCGCTGCGGAAGGCAAGGACGTCATACTCGTGCGTGAGGAGACGAGCCCCGAGGACATCGGTGGAATGGCTGTCAGCCGCGGCGTCATCACATGCCGCGGAGGCATGACGAGCCACGCCGCCGTCGTCGCCCGTGGCATGGGCTGCCCCTGCGTCTCCGGCTGCGGAGAGATCCACGTCAACGAGATCCAGAAGACGCTCGAGGTCAACGGCACCAAGCTGTGCGAGGGCGACTACATGGCAATCGACGGCTTCACCGGCGCCGTCTACACCCAGAAGATTCCCGTCCGCCCCAGCGAGATCATGCAGGTCCTCGATGGAACGATGAGGGAGTCCGAGAGCCTTCTGTACCAGAACTACAAGAAGTTCATGGGCTATGTGAACGAGATAAAGACCATGGGCGTGCGCACCAACGCCGACACTCCCAAGGACGCCCGCTACGCCGTCCTCCTGGGAGCCGAGGGAATCGGACTTTGCCGCACTGAGCACATGTTCTTCGGAGGCAACAGGATCCTGTCGATGAGGAAGATGATCCTCGCCGACACGCTCGGCGCCAGGGAGCAGGCCCTCAGCGAGCTGCTTCCCATGCAGCGCAGCGACTTCTATGAGATCTTCAAGACGCTCGACGGACTTCCTGTGACGATCCGCCTGCTCGACCCGCCCCTCCACGAGTTCCTGCCCAACGACAGCACGACCCGCCATGAGACGGCGCTCCAGCTGGGCATCAGCGTCGAGGAGCTCAGCCAGAAGATCGCACGCCACCATGAGTTCAACCCCATGCTCGGCTTCCGCGGCTGCCGCCTCGCCGTCGTCTACCCTGAGATCCTCGAGATGCAGGTGAGGGCTATCATCGAGGCCGCCATCCAGGCCAAGAGGGAAGGCTGTGACGTCAAGCCGGAGATCATGATTCCGCTTGTCGGCATCTGGAAGGAGTTCCACTTCTGCAAGGAGAAGGCCGAGGCCATCATCGAGCGCGTCTTCGACGAGCAGGGACTGAAGGTCGACTACAAGATCGGCACCATGATCGAGGTGCCCCGCGCCGCCATCACGGCCGACGAGATCGCACGCGAGGCCGAGTTCTTCAGCTTCGGTACGAACGACCTTACCCAGATGACATGCGGCTTCTCGCGTGACGATGCGGCCAGCTTCCTGACCCACTACGTCAACGACCCCGACAAGCAGTTCTACGAGTACGACCCCTTCGCCACGATCGATGTCGATGGTGTTGGCAAGATCGTCAAGATGGCGGCCCAGCTCGGACGCTCCGTCAGGCCCGACATCAAGCTTGGCATCTGCGGTGAGCATGGCGGCGACCCGAAGACGATCAGGTTCTGCCAGGAGATTCCTCTCAACTACGTCTCCTGCTCGCCCTTCAGGGTGCCCATCGCGAGGCTCGCTGCCGCCCAGGCTGCCATAGCTGCCAGGAAGTAGGGTTCCACGCAACAGAAAACAGGAAGGGATGTGGTTTCACCCGCATCCCTTCTTGCTGTCAAATGTCCTTGACAAAACGCAGAAAGGGGACAAGACTAGTCTCATGGATAATCTGATCAAGGCGCTTCGCAAGAAGCGTAGGATGACGCAGAACGAGCTCGCCTACTGCTGCAACGTTTCAAGGCAGACGATCATAGCGGTGGAGAAGGGGACATTCAGCCCCTCGCTCTCGCTTGCCTACAAGCTTGCCAAAGTCCTCGACTACCAGATGGAGGACATGTACGACTTCAGCGCCCTTGACGCCGAGATCCGGACCCTCGAGCAGTACGACGAGGAGACGAAGGCGAGGAAAATACAGGAAATACTCAATTCGCACCGCTGACGAGTGTGACTTTCCTGGAGAAATGTTGTTTAATGTTGTGTGAAGGTGAAAGAGAGACCCGCAAGGGCCTCTGACATCGTCGAAAAGACTTTCCAATTTTTGGGGAAAAACAGGGGAAGGTTTCTATGAAGAAAACGATTGTGAACGTGCTGACAGTATGCCTCGTCATGCTGTTCGTCCTTTCCTCCTGCACGCTCGACCAGGCGCTTGACGCCCTCAGGGGCAACAAGTACATCGAGTGGGGCTGGACCGAGGCTGACACGACGAACGTAAATGCTGTCAATGATGCGATTACGAACATCAAGCCGGAATACACAGACGGTCTTGTGAATGAAGATAGCAACGAGCTGGACCTCAGCAGTGTTGGTAAGGATTCCGGCCTCTACGCGATCAAGCAGGCGACGGATGCTCTGAAGAGTGCCACCGGTTCTCTGACTGATATTACTATCACACTTACCGATGAGCAGGAGACTGCCGTCAAGGGTGGTGTCCTTGCGACCATGACAGGAACCGAGAAGAACAACTTCATGGCGAACATCAACAGCTCGCTCAATGGTGCCCAGCGCGATGTCTTCGTCGAGACCATGCAGGAAGCTGCCAACGAGAGCCAGCAGTCTGCCGCCAAGGGATCCATGGCCCTCGCCAGCGCTATGATCAATACGGTCACACAAAAGCTTGGCAACACTGAGTATCCCACTGTCCAGGGCATTGTCGAGTCGCTCAGCTCGCTGCAGAGTATACTCGACTCCAAGGTCTCTGGAGATGGAAAAAACATCACGAAGGCTGATGTCGTCCAGACCCAGATGATCACGAACCTGGTCGCAACAGCCGCCCAGGTCGCTTCTGAAATGAGGACGAATCAGAATGCCAATCCTCTCGAGCTTGATCCCGTCAAAACCCTGATCAACGATGCCGTCACGCTGTCGAACACATCGAAGGCGCTCTCCGGTGACTTCGACATCATCTCCGACATGCTTGGAAGCATCATGGGCCTGATTCCTTCCGGTGACAGCAGCAGCGGTACTGAAGGCGAGCCTGCCACAAGGTCCTTCGCAAGAACTGCTGGTGATAAGACTGGGGATAAAACTAAGGATGGTACTCCTACGACCAATGGTCCTGAGCTGGTGTATGTAGTTGTTGGTACTGATGGTACAGTCACTGAGTACGAAAGTTCCACAGCTGGTGCGATTGCAGTTTACAAGCTGGGTAAGGTCCTTGAATTCAATGAAAATGATACCGATGAGACCAGAAATGACACAATCAGAATTTACAATGCCAGCATGGAGGCTGTAGGTGATGGTCTTGAAGGCCTCTTCGGTGCGACCAAGGACAATGGCATCTATAAGGTCACTGAGAAGGTCTTCAACAGCCGCATCGAGGCATACCGCATGCTGAGCTCAGCCTACGACATCATCTACTCTGTCGTTCCTGAGCCTAATGATGACACATCTTACTCCGAGTACTCCTTCCTCATCGACCAGTACAAGGCGACGCCGAACTCAGCAATCGACTATGCTCTTGCGACAGTGCTGAGCAACCTCTTCGCTCTGGTTGACGACAAGGCTAATGATAATTTCAACTTTGTTGCCACGCTCAACGATTTCCTGAGAATCAACCCGTGGATCAGTGAGCCTGACAGTGTTGTCGAAAACGAGACTTGCATCTATCTCCAGAAATCTTTGCTCGATGCTTTCGGACTTGATATCAATAGTATTGCTTCAGAGTATGGATGGCGCTATCTTGCTGAAATCCTCTTCAGCGGACACATTGGCTTCGACAACAGTCCTAAAGTCACTCTTCATAATACGATGAGTGAGGGTGATGTGGACGACATGCTCTACTACAAGGCTGGTGTCCTTGACAAGATGATGCTTGTCGGAGGCTTCGACCTCGAGACCATCATGAGCATGTTCCAGGTCGACACTGGTGACACTGGTGATATTCCCTTCAATTCAATGAAGGAAGCTGTCAAAGAGATGTACCAGAACATGTGGGACGGGTATTCGAAGCTCGATGGGGCCAAGACTTACCTCATGCCTTCAATCCTTGAAGAGACGAACTGAGGGGGTGTGGAATGAAGAAGTTTGCAATTGTACTTATCATCGCCCTTTGCACAGTCGGCGCACTTTTCGCGACCGATCAGGAAAAGCCTGAAGATTTCACGCCGCCGACGCAGGACAAGTATGACAACGTCCTCTCGTCGACCTTCACCAAGACCAGCGCACGCATCAGCGCCATGGGTGGGGCAGGACTGGCCGTCTTCAACAACCAGGACTCGCTGTACATCAACCCGGCAAGCCTGGGTGCCAAGGGCCTCGTCTTCAACACGCCTAATGTCGCAGTGACCCTTTACAACATCAAGGACGCCTATGTCGACACTGGACTGCTGGAGAATGTGATCAACGATCCCAACTCCATCACCGATATGGACTATCTCACCGGTGAGCTCCTTCCCGGCGTCATCGGAGTCCTCGGTGCGTCCGGCAACAACAAACTGGCCACAGTCGATGCTGGAGTCGGCTTCAAGGCCGGTCGCTTCGCCTTCGCTGTGGACAGCCAGGTCAACCTCAACACCTATGTTCCATTCAACGGTGGTACTGCAGACCTCCAGGTCATCCCGCAGGTCGATGTCGCCGCCACGATGGGCATCGGCATCAGGTTCATGCGCGACAAGGCCTTCAACATCGATGTCGGTGTCAGCGCCGCCCTTCAGATGAGGGCCTTCATGCAATCCTTCAACGCCATGGATGCCCTTGACAGCTTCAATAGTGCGGATGAGAACTTCGACCCGGCGTCCCTCTTCATCACCAAGCCCATCGCCATCGGCTGGGCCGTGCCTTTGACCGTCGGCCTGAACATCAATATGCCCTTCGGCTTCACGATCGCCAACGTCGTCTCGAACATCCAGCTCGTCAACGGCGGCTACAACTATGTCTTCCAGGACAGCTACGAGAACTTCATCGACGACCCGATGGGCGTCTTCGAGAACGTGTTCACTGGACCGACTTCCTTTGTCGCCGAGACGCCCTTCTGCTACTCGGTCGGCTTCGGCTGGTCGCCTGACCTTGGTGGCTGGGAGTGGCTCATCGACCCGACGGTCGCAATTGATGTCGTCGACGTCGTTGGTCTCTTCGAGAACCTTTCGACGAACAGCTTCCTGTCACGCCTGAAGGTCGGTGCCGAGCTCCAGTTCTTCAAGTTCCTTGAGCTGCGCGGTGGTCTCAACAGCGGTTATGTCTCACTTGGTGCCGGCATCAACCTCTTCAATGTGATCCACCTCGAGGCCTCCTACTACTGGAACGAGTTCGGTGATGTCCTCGGTGGAAAGGATGTGGATGCCCTGACAATCAGATTCAACATCCTCTGGGAGCGCTGATACTTCTACGCTTCAATCCAAGGCCCATGCGATTTTACCGGCATGGGCCTTGATTTTTTGTTTCCCCTCTCTTCCATTCATGCTATCTTTGGCCCATGGTTTCCCCTAGAGTAATGATCAAGGGCTTCGTGGTCGGAAGCACCATGATGGTCCCTGGAGTCTCGGGCGGCTCGATGGCCATGATCCTCGGCATCTACGACCGCCTCATCAGTTCAATAAGCTCCTTCTTCAAGGACTGGAAGGGCAATGCCCTCTATCTTCTCAGCTTCGGCATTCCGGCCCTGCTCGGCATCGTGCTGTGCGCAGGCCCGATCACTAACATCATCACGCTCTTTCCCGTCGTCTCAATGTTCTTCTTCTTCGGTCTCGTCTTCGGCTCCGTTCCAATGCTCATCAAGAAGGCCGAGATACACAGAGTCGACTGGAAGCTTGTCCTGAGCTTCATCATCGGCCTCGCGATAGTCGTCTCCATGGCCTATCTGCCTCCGATGGGTGGAGAAGGGGAGACGACGCTCACGATGAACTTCTCGACCTTCATGCTGCAGATCGTCACAGGCGTCGTCGTCGCAATCGGCTTCATCCTGCCAGGCATCAGCACGAGCTACCTGCTGCTCGTCCTGGGCACATACGACTACATCATGCTCGCCATCTCGAATCTGGATATCCTGGCCCTCGTGCCCTTCGTCCTCGGCTTCGTCCTGGGCGTCATACTCCTCACCAGGGTCCTGGAAATATGCATGCAACGTTTCCCACAGCTGACCTACAGCATGATCATGGGCTTCCTGCTCGGCAGCGTCTACACGGTCTACCCGGGCCATCCGGAGGGCTGGGAGATTCCGCTCTCGATCCTCTTCTTCGCCTTGGGCTTCGTCATAATTTTCTTCGTTTCGAAGAGGGAGGCCGACCTTGAGACGGATTGACAGGGACAGCAGCGCAGACGAGCGCGTCATCGAAGAGTGTATCAGGGACAGCCAGGTCATAAGGCTTGCCCTGGCCGATGGAGATTCGCCTTACATCGTTCCCCTGTGCTTCGGCTACGAGAAGAAGGATGACAAGCGATTCTTCTACATCCATAAGAACAGGCATGGACACCTTGCAGAGCTCATTGGGATGAATGGAATGTGCACCTTCGAGCTTGAAGGCTCAAGCCGCCTCTTCCTGGACCATGAGAAGGGCACATGCAACATGGACTATGCGTCCATCATCGGGCATGGGAAGATCGCCATCGTCGAGGATGAGGCTGAGCGTGAGCGCTGCCTCGTCCTTCTTATGGACCACTATGGACGAGGGGACTTCGACTTCGACCGCAGGGCAATGAAAGCCATCCTCGTCTACAAGATCGAGGTGGCTGAGCTCACATGCAAGGCGACAAGAGGCTGGAAGGAGGCGCACGGATGCTTATGAAGGAATCGCTGATCATAAAGGCCCTGGATGCGGCCCTCTCGACTGGGGCCGACTTCGCCGAGGTCTTCGTCGAGGAGAGCCTGAACAACAGCATCTCCATGGTCGATGGCAAGGTCGACTCTGTCGGCTCCCATCTTGTCAGTGGCGTGGGCATCAGGGCCTACAGGGGCTTGCAGAGCGCCAGCGCCTCATCCAGCGACCTGAGCGAGGATGCAGTTCTCAGCGCAGCCAGGTCCGTCGCCGCCGTAATCGGAGATTCCAGTCGAATCCTGCCTCCAATCAGGCTGACAGAGCGCGTCAACACGAACATCCACAGAATAGAGATCGTCCCATCCTGTGTGCCGCTGGCAGACAAGGTCGAGCTGCTTGGTCGTGCCCTTTCTTCGGCGAAGGCCTACAGTCCACTCGTCAGCCAGGTTACAGGCTCCTT
The DNA here is from genome assembly GCA_017694495.1 of Candidatus Aphodenecus pullistercoris. Classification (GTDB taxonomy): domain Bacteria; phylum Spirochaetota; class Spirochaetia; order Sphaerochaetales; family Sphaerochaetaceae; genus Bullifex; species Bullifex pullistercoris. The sequence continues at coordinate 17,362 of JADIMU010000053.1, read as the reverse complement.
GATCGATGTGGACAGGAAGATCCTCGTCGCCAACAGTGATGGCCTTCTCACTGGTGACAGGCAGATCCGCACCCGTATGGCGGCAAGCGCGGTCGCGAGCCGAAACGGCGAGAGCCAGACGGGATCATGCTCTCCAGGACGCCGCATGGGCCTCGAGATGTTCACATCCGTCATGACGCCAGAGGAGATCGGCACCGAGGCCGCCCGTCAGGCCGTCGTCAACATCGAGGCGGGTTACATCGACTCGGGCGTCTATCCTGTCGCGATCGAGAACGGTTTCGGAGGCGTCATCTTCCACGAGTCCTGCGGACACTCCCTCGAGGCGACGAGCGTCGCCTACGGACTGTCCGAGTTCGCTGGAAAGAAGGGCCAGAAGATCGCGAACGAGTGCGTCACGGCAATCGATGACGGAACGATTCCCAACGCCTGGGGCAGCTTGAACATCGACGACGAAGGCACACCGACACAGCGCAAGGTCCTCATCGAGAATGGCATCCTCAAGCGCTACATGGTGGACCGCTTCAACGGACGCAGGATGGGTGAGCCATCCAGCGGCTCGGCCCGCCGCCAGAGCTATTCCTTCACGCCTACAAGCCGCATGACCAATACCTTCATAGCACCGGGAGAGGACAGCGATGAGGACATCATCGCGAGCATCGACAACGGCCTGTACTGCGCGAAGATGGGAGGAGGATCCGTGAATCCTGTCACAGGCGAGTTCAACTTCGCGGTCACCGAGGCCTACCTCGTCAAGGATGGAAAGATCGGCAAGGCGGTGCGCGGTGCCAGCCTGATCGGCCGTGGCAGCCAGATCCTCATGGACATCGACATGGTGGGACGCGACATGCAGACGGGGCAGGGCATGTGCGGCTCCTCATCGGGAAGCATTCCGACCGATGTCGGCCAGCCTCTGATCCGCGTCTCGAAGATCACAGTGGGAGGAAGATGATGATTGACGTGAAGACTCTCAAAGCGGCCATGGAGACCGCATGCCGCGCTTGTGGCATCGAGGACTGGGAAGTGGTCGTCGGCCATGCCACATCCGTCTCGGCCAGCATGATCGACGACGAGCTCGTCGAGTTCTCCTCTTCCATCGACGGAAGTATCGTCATCCGCGTCATCATCGATGGGCGTGAGGGCACAGCCTCGAGCGACAGGGTCGACATCGATGACCTGCCCGTTCTCGTCGAGAGGGCCAGCCAGGCGAGCCGCGTCAAGGAGGCGGACTCGGGCTATGTCCCCGAGATCCACGCACCCGGCGACAAGTATCCCGAGAAGACTGCTTCTCCAGGCCCTGTCTTCGACGCCGCCCAGATCAGGGCGACGCTGGAGAAGACACAGAAGGCCCTCTTTGCGAAGGACAGTCGCGTCTCGAAGGGCACTGGCAGCGATGCCTCAAGCGGCAGCGAGACGACGCTCGTCGTCAACTCCAAGGGCCTCACTCTGAGCGACGAGTGGTCCTCGAGCTACATCGCTTCGAACGCAGTAGTGAAGGAGGAAGGACAGACGAAGGAGGCCACAGTCTTCCTCGAAGGCGACATCCTCTCTGCTGACATGGGCGAGGCCGTCGACAAGGCCACCGCGAAGTTCCATGCCAGTACGACTTCGAGTGGCAAGCGGCCAGTCATCTTCTCAAGCGAGTGCTTCAACCTCTTCCTCAGGACCTTCTGGTCCGCCTTCAGCGGAAGGACAGCCTTCTATGGCCTGTCGCCATACAAGGACAAGCTTGGCCAGTGCATCGCAAGCCGGATCGTCACGCTTGTGGACGATCCCCTCTATCCGGACTACCCGGCCCAGAAGTGCTTCGACGCCGATTGCAGCGCGACCTTCACCAAGCCTGTGATCGAGGATGGAGTGCTGAAGAACCTCCTGTACAACAGGCAATGGGCCCAGAAGGCAGGTGCCGAGACGACGGGCAATGCCGTCCTCACCAGCGCCGGCAGTGCGATCATGCCGTACAGCTTCCACCTGAGACCCGGGATAATGACACTCGACGAACTTGCACTCGAAGCGGGGGAGGGCATCTACGTCACCCAGATGAAGGGCTTCCACGCTGGCGCGGATCCAGTCTCCGGCGACTTTTCGATCGAGTCCTCAGGCTTCCTTGTCCAGGAGGGGCGCATCGGAGGACCTCTGGAAGGCTTCACTGTCGCAGGGAACTTCTTCCAGCTGCTGAAGGATGTCAGGGCGCTGGGCGACGATCTCGTCTTCGACGTCACGCTCTCCAGCTTCCGATGCGGCTCGCCCTGTGTCCTCGTCGATGGTCTTTCCATCGCTGGCCAGTGAGACTTTTTTTCGAAAACCCCTTCCATAAGAGTGTCAAAAGCTCTATACTAATGAACGTCGCTTCGGTACAGTTTCATCCAACTTCATATGTTGGAAGGAGATAGCCGAAAAGGCAATGCCGGTATAGCTCAGGGGTAGAGCGGCTCACTCGTAATGAGCAGGTCAAGGGTTCAATTCCCTTTCCCGGCTCGCTGAACGTCCAGCAAGGCAAAGTGGTTGTCAGGCTGGACGTTCTTCTTTTCCTTGTCCTGTCAGAGAATCTGATGCTGCGGACATTGCATTCAATCTTTGATTGTTTCCTTTTTCCTCCATATGGGCTATCTTAGAGGCAGGAATTACCAGAATAACTTACAAGGAGGGCAATGGCATGGGAGAAAACATTTTTGGAAGAATCTTCACTGGCGACATCCTCATTCCCGTCCCGGCGAACTATGGGGCCTCCAAGCCGCTTCCTTCCGTCGAGATTGGACAGATATCGACCACTGATGTGGCTTCCTACGCTCTGAGCATGATGAGCGACGATCTGTACGACTACTACGCCTACAGCCATCTTGCCGGAATGGACGGCATGCTCGGCGGCCTCGGCTTCGACGACGATATTGACGAAGACGGGGACGAAGTGTATTAAGCTTCTCATATGCTAGTACTAGGTATTGAGACCAGCTGTGACGAGTGCTCCGCGGCCCTCGTCAGGGATGGTCATGAGATTCTGTCCAATGTGATCGCGACCCAGATCGAGCTCCACAAGCCCTATCAGGGAGTGGTGCCCGAGCTTGCAAGCAGACTCCATACTGAGTGGATCGCCCAGGTCGTCAAGGCCGCCATCGACCAGGCAGGTGTAAGGAAGGAGGATCTCGACGCTGTGGCCGTTTCCAACAGGCCTGGCCTGCTCGGCTCCCTCCTTGTGGGCGTCAACTTCGCCAAGGCCTTCGCCTACACGCTGGGCATACCCGTGATCGGCATCGACCACATCAGGGCCCATCTCTACGCTTCGCAGATCGAGCAGCCGCTCGAGTATCCCTATCTCGGAGTCCTCGTTTCCGGTGGCCACACAGTCATCTGCCGTGTCGACGGCTACGATGAGATCACTGTCCTTGGCACGACGATCGACGACGCCATCGGAGAGGCCTTCGACAAGGTCGCGAAGTTCTACAACCTCGGCTACCCGGGTGGCGTCGTCATCGACCGCCTGAGCAAGTCGGGAGACGACATGGCCTTCCTCTTCCCCGGTCCGACGCTGGACAGGGGCGAGCATCCCTACGACATGTCATACAGCGGGCTGAAGACCGGAGTCATCAACCAGCTGGACAAGTTCCGCAACGGCGATGCCGAGGCCAGTGCGGAGAACATCGCAGCCTCCTTCCAGCGCTGTGCCGTAGGCATACTCATGAAGCGCGTCAAGGCGGCGCTGAAGGACACTGGCCTCAAGCGTGTCAGCGCGGGTGGGGGAGTCGCCGCCAATAGTCTCCTCAGGGCTCAGCTCAAGGAGCTGGAGAAGGGCGGCTATACAGTCACCTTCCCTTCGCTCAAGCTGTGCACCGACAATGGTGCCATGGTCGCCGGACTCGGCTACCGCTATCTGATGGACGGCGTACGTGATGGGCTCGACCTTACAGCCCATTCCCGCGTGGCCGCCTTCAAGCACAGCTACCCCTGAGGCGAGAGCACGATCAGCTTTATGTCCCCCTTCGCCGAGTGCATCGTCACGCAGTCGGCGTAGCGGGGGAAGATCGTCCTCAGCGCCTCGCCGTCGAGCAGCTCCTCCTCCACGAGGCTCAGCTCTTCGCCCTTTATCGTCCTTCTTCCCGAATAGCACACCGCATTCACCAGAGAGGCGAAGTTCGCCTTCCTCCTCAGGACGCCGTCCTGACCTGTGTATATCTTCCTCATGAACTACCTCCATACATACCTATGCAGACAGTAGGCATTATGGCCAATGATCAGGTTTTCTGATTTGCATTTCCTTGATTTGTAACGACATGAAAACTTTTCTAGAATTTTTTACAAAAGCTGTTGACATATCACAGGCTTTCAGGTAAGTTACTCGAGGACTGGAAAACAGGAGATTGGGATGTAGTGTAATGGTAACACTGCAGATTCTGGTTCTGCCTTTGGGGGTTCGAATCCCTCCATCCCAGATCTGAACATGGTTCCTTCGTCTAACGGTTAGGACGGGAGATTCTCAGTCTCTAAATAGGGGTTCGATTCCCCTAGGAACTAAACTAGAGCAGCACAGGGTCCCGGCCTTGTGCTGCAATTTTTTTCTGGAGAGAACGACTGCATGATCACAGCCAGCAACATTTCGCTTTCGTACGGAACCCAGGTCCTCTTCAAGGACGTCAACATAAAGTTCACGCCCGGCAACTGCTATGGCATCATCGGTGCCAACGGTGCGGGCAAGTCGACCTTCATGAAGATCCTCTCTGGTGAGATCGAGGCCGACAGCGGAGAGGTCATCATCACGCCGGGCGAGAGGATGGCGGTCCTCAGGCAGGACCACTTCGCCTTCAACAAGTACGGTGTCCTCGAGACCGTCATCATGGGCTATGACAAGCTCTACAGCGTCATGAAGGAGCGTGACGAGATCTACGCGAAGTCGGACTTCAGCGAGGAGGACGGCATCCGCGCCGCCGAGCTTGAGAGCGAGTTCGCCGAAATGGGCGGCTGGGAAGCCGAGAGCGAGGCTGCCCAGATGCTCGACGGCCTTGGCATCCCGACAAGCCTCCACGAGAAGAAGATGGAGGAGATCGAGGACAACCTCAAGGTCCGCGTCCTTCTGGCTCAGGCCCTCTTCGGAAACCCGGACATCCTGCTTCTGGACGAGCCGACCAACCACCTCGACCTTGAGAGCGTCCACTGGCTTGAGGACTTCCTGGCGGACTTCAACAACACGGTCATCGTCGTCAGCCACGACCGCCACTTCCTCAACACTGTGTGCACCCACATATGCGACATCGACTATGGCAAGATCCAGCTCTATGTCGGCAACTACGACTTCTGGTACATGTCCAGCCAGCTTGCCGCCAAGCAGCTGAAGGACGAGAAGAAGAGGAGGGAGGACAAGATCGCCGAGCTCAAGGAGTTCATCCAGCGCTTCAGCTCCAACGTCGCCAAGGCCAAGCAGGCCACAAGCCGCAAGAAGCTTATCGAGAAGCTCACGCTGGACGACATCAAGCCTTCCAGCCGCCGCTTCCCCTATGTCGCCTTCAAGCCGGAGCGCGAGATCGGCAAGAACTGCCTCGAGATCAAGGACCTGTCCAAGACTATCGACGGAGAGGTCATCTTCGACAAGCTGAACCTGACGATCAACCCGGGCGACAAGGTCGCCTTCGTCGGTCCCAACCACTACGCCAAGACTGTCCTCTTCCAGATCCTCGCCGGCGAGATGGAGCCTGACAGCGGCAGCTACACCTGGGGTGTCACGACCTCGCTGAGCTACTTCCCCAAGGACAACACGAGGATGTTCGACACGGACCTCTCCATCGCCGACTACCTCCAGCAGTACAGCAAGGAGGATGACGACACCTTCGTCCGCTCCTTCCTGGGACGCATGCTCTTCTCCGGAGACGAGGCCCTCAAGCCCTGCCGCGTCCTCTCGGGAGGCGAGAAGGTCCGCGTCGTCCTTGCCAAGATGATGCTCGAGGGTGCCAATTGCATGATCTTCGACGAGCCGACGAGCCACCTCGACCTCGAGGCGATCCAGGCCCTGAACGACGGACTCATCAACTTCAAGGGCACCTTGCTGTTCAACAGCCATGACCACCAGTTCGTCGAGTCGATCGCAAACAGGATCATCGAGTTCACTCCCACCGGACTGATTGACCGCATCACGAACTTCGAGAGCTACATCAACGACAAGAGCATCGACGAGCTTCGTGACAAGGCCTACGCCGGCCGCCACACAGTGGTGCTCCTGTAATGCTCGCCGCTGTGGACATCGGCAACACCAACATCGTCCTCGCCTTGGGCGAGGGCGGAGCTTGGGTGCACAGCTGGCGCGTCTACAGCGACCAGAGGAAGACGGGCGACGAGTACTACGTCATCTTCCGCTCACTTCTTGAGTCCTCCAGAGTCGATACGGCAGCTGTGGACCGCATCGTCATGTCCTCCGTCGTGCCCAACCTCACACTCTCCGTCCAGAAGAACATGAGGCGCCTCTTCGGTCGTGACGCCCTTGTCGTCAGCAATGATGTCAGGACCGGTCTGGACAGGGAGAGCCTTCCTGCAGAGCTTGGCAGCGACCTGCTGTGCAACCTGGCCTGGGCCCACCACGTCCACCCCGACAAGGCTGTGATGACCGTCGACTTCGGCACTGCGCTGACCTTCTCGACGGTTGACGGAGAGGGGAGGGTGCGTGGCGTCGCCATCGTCCCCGGCCTGCTTACAGCCGTCCACGCCCTCTTCGGAGCGACGGCCCAGCTTCCACAGGTCGAGCTGAAGATTCCATCCACAGTCCTTGGGCGGAGCAGCGAGGACTCGATCCGAGCAGGCCTGATGTACGGCTATGCGGGACTTGTGGAGAAGATGGTGGCCCAGAGCGAGGCCGAGCTGGGAGAAAGGCTCATCGTCATGGCGACTGGAGGACTGTGCCAGACGATCAGTCCCCTCATCCCGCGCATCGAGACGATAGACAAGTACCATACGCTCAATGGTCTCGCGCTGATAAGCAGTCTGAACTGACTGTATTTCAATTCAATCCTGATACTTCAACTGTGAAGTTTCCGTATCATATTTGTAAAACTATGATATGATTTCACCTCCGCTTGCCAAACCATTATACAGGAAGGTGATTGCTGTTAACATCAAAACATGAGTCTGACTGTCAGAAAGCTGCTTGACCTTCCCTCATTGCGAGGGGCCCGCCTTGTCGCAGGAGCCAGGGCGCTCGAGCGTCCCGTCTCATCCGTCTCCGTGCTCGAGTACAGCGAACCCAGCCAGACGCAGAGCGAGCTTTTCGAGGCGATCAGCTTCGAAGGAGGCGAGATCGTCATCACGGCCTTCGCCAACATATGCAATGACAGCTCGGCCCAGGTCGCAGTCATACGCCGCCTGGCCGCCGCTGGCGAGGTCGGCCTCATGCTCTACTATGTAGGCACCTTCGTGCCTGAGATCAGCGACGAGGTCAAGGAAGTGGCGGACAAGCTCTCCTTCGCCCTCATAGAGATGCCCCCCGACAAACATCTCAGGTACAGCGACGCGATAAGCGACATATGCGAGGCGATCTTCCGCCAGGAAGTCCATGCAAGCAGTTTCGTGACCGAGATCCTGGAGGAGGTGAGCCTCCTTCCAGAGTCGCTGCGCAGCGTCTCGACAGTGCTCAGGATGCTCCGCGACAGGCTGCGCGCCTCGCTGATCCTCTCCGATCCGCAGGGCAGAGTCATCAACATCTCGTCCTTTCCACATGGCAGGGAGGAGGAGCTGGGACGTCTCTTCGAGTCCGGTTCACTGGATAGTGCCTGGCATGTAGACAAGGCAAGGATCCATGAGAGGGGAATGGGCAGCCTGATGCTGACTGTGGTCAGGGAGAATGGGACTGGACTGACCGATGACCAGCTCGCCATGACAGTCGAGACGCTCCACCTCTTCCTTGTGATCTGGTCGCCCAAGCATGGCCAGGCCGTGATCGCTGAGCTCGTCAGGGCCATCCTCCAGGACGAGAGCCTGAAGATGAGGCGGCTTGCGGACCTCTTCTCGATCGACGTGAAGAGCATTGATACGATGTTCACAGTCAAGGGGGAAGGGCTGGAAGAAAGCCTGGATGAAGTGAAGTCGCGCCTCGAGCCCTACATAGCGCGCCCAATCGTCGACCTTTACCAGGACAGCATCGTCCTCTTCCTCGCCTCATCCATGGGTGGGGATGTTCTGGAGGCCGTCAGCTCCCTCCTGGCCTATGATGGCGACAGGCTCCTGGTCAGGGCCTTCAACCTGAAGGACACGTCTGCAGTACGCAAGGCCTTCCTGCTGGTCAAGTCGTCGGCCGACCTTGCCAGCAAGGTCTACAGGAGGAAGGTGCTTGACCTTGTCGACGTCCAGCTCGTCGACTACTTCCTGTCCGTCCTGGCCAAGGGCGAGGACGAGATCGCCTCCGTCCTCTCTCCCCTGGCCGTGCTCGAGGAGATGGAGGAGGGGACTGTCCTCACGGACACGCTGGAAGCCTTCCTCCTCGACGCCGACATGAGCACGATCCAGACTTCGAGGATGCTTGGTGTGCACAACAACACGGTCAAGTACAGGCTGAAGAGGATCTCATCCATCCTCCATGCGGACATAATGAAGGCTCCGCAGAACGTGATGCTCTACAGAGCCTTGATGATGCGCCGCATCATAGGCCTGGGCGGCTAGGCCAGGTCTCCTGCGACCTTGATCCTGATCCTGACCATGTTGCCAGGATAGTATTGCAAGGGAACGTCCTCCATCTCGACGACCTCGACGCTGTCGACTTTCGCACCAGCCTTCATGGCGGCGAGCACAGCCTCGTTCGTCGCGAGCTTGAGCGCCTTGTCCCTGTCGATCTCGTCGTAGGAGACTAGCTTCTCATAGTTGCCGCTGACCTTGCTGATCGCGCTGCCTATGGCATTGGCACAGTCGCTGTGGGAGGGTACTATGACTTCCTTCGCCCCCTTGAGCGAGGCCGGGACTATGATCGAGCCGCCTCCGGCAAGGATGACTGTGACGTCGCTTGCCGAGAGCTTCATCGAGTCGATGGCCTCCTCGACCATGTCGACGATCCTTTCCATCGCTTTTCTGGCGAGACCTTCATCGAGCTTGGCGACCTTGGCAGGATCCCCGATTCTGGCCATGCCCAGACGGACAGCGATATCAGTCGCAGTCAGCGTCGAACCTCCGAAGACGAGGGCTTCATCCGTGATGCGGTAGCCGACGCTGTCAGGACCGACCGTGACGCTTCCATCCGGCTTCTGGCGCACGATGCTGCCACCTCCTAGGCCGATCGAGATGACGTCTGGCATCCTGAAGTTCGTCCTCACGCCGCCAATCGTGACGGCAACTCCGCTCTCCCTTGGAAAACCGTTCTGCAAGGCGCCCACGTCGGTCGTGGTTCCGCCGACGTCGACGACGATGGCGTTGGACACTTTCGACAGGTAGCTTGCGCCCCTGATGCTGTTTGTAGGACCGCATGCGATCGTGAGCACAGGGTGGCGTCGCGCCTCCTCAATGTCCATCAGGGTGCCATCGTTCTGCGAAAGGTAGAGGCTGACATTCTCAAGCCCCTCCTCCCTGAGGCTCCTCTCGAAGCCTTCGGTGAAGGTCCTGGCGACCCTGTCCAGGGCAGCGTTCAGTATGGTCGCGTTCTCGCGCTCGATCAGTCCCATCGAGCCGATCTCGCTGGACAGCGAGATGTGTACATCATCACCGAGCACCTGCCGTGCCAGCTCGCGGGCACGCTTCTCCTGCTCGTCGCGCAGCGTCGAGAAGACGCCTGAGATGGCGATGGACTCGACATGGCCCTTGACCGATTCGAAGAAGGCGAGGCAGGCCGCCTCGTCGAGTGGGGCCAGCTCCTTGCCGTCATACTCATAGCCACCTGCGACGATCGTGCTCGCGTATACGATCCTCTTCAGATCCTCTGCCCAGTCAGTCATTGGCTGGATACCTGCCGTGGCCGGAGCGCCGATGCGAAGTACGGCCACAGGCACGAGGCCGCGCCTTTCGACGATGGCGTTGGTGCACTGGGTCGTGCCAAGCATGGCCATCGTGATGTCCCTTCTGTCGACCTTGCCTTCCTCCAGGACGGTCCTGACGGCCTTCATGATTCCCGTATGCACGTCCCCAGTCGTCGGCGTCTTCGTCTGGCACAGGACATTGAGCTTCTCGTCTATGATGACGGCATCAGTGTTCGTGCCGCCCACATCAATTCCAAGTCTGTATTTCATGCTTTGCACCTCTCCTCGATTGGGATGTAGTCCGTCTCGATGCCGAAGTAGCGCGGACCGACGAGCTTGAGTCCTTCATCAGTCCTCCAGCGCTCGAAGCACTTGAGGCCGACGACGAGGACCCTCTTGCCGTACTTCAGGGCATCGGTCGGCACAGGAGTGTAGGTGCCGCTGTCGACGAGGCAGATCAGGTCCGGGACAGTCGCGACGATCTTCCCGTCGACGACGGCCGAGAGGTTCTCGTTCTGGAACTCGACATAGGCAGAGCGTCCCTTGCACTCCGCAATCCCCTCAAGGACGACGGTGCCGAAGTTGAAGGCGCCCCTGACCTCACGCTTGACGTCGACGATCTTGCCCTTGAAGAGCTTGAAGCCTTCAGTAATCTCGAGGAACTTCGCCTCGGTATCCTCCTGGCCCGCCTCCTTGATCAGCCTGAGGGCCTTTCCGAGGCGTTCGCTGCGCGTGACGATGTCGCGCACTGCGTACTTCTTCATCTGGGCACCCGTCATCGTATAGAGGCTGACGGAGACGGATCCGCCGCAGGCCATGGTGACAGCCCTTGCCAGCTCCTCGGTCCACTTGTTCGTGATGGTGTTGAAGATGCAGCTGTTGCCTTTCTCGTCCGTCAGGGCCATGGGTGTGGCCGACATGCCTCCAATGGTGAAGGTCACCATCTGCAGCTCCGGGAAGGCGCGTCCCATGCCGTCGCAGTCGACAAGGGGCAGGCCCAACCTCGCCGCCGCGGCGAAGGGAAGCATGCTGTTGACTCCCCCCGCCTCGATGGGCATGAAGGCGAAGATCTTCTTCTTGAAATATGATTCGACCATCTCGGCCAGGGCCTTGTACTCACCGCCGTTGATCGCCTTTTCGCACAATACGGTCGGTGTACCCATCATCGCGATGGGGACGATGAAGGCATCGTCAGGCACTTCGTCCGGTGACAGCAATGTCACAGGTCCGCATTCCTCGATGGCGTCCAGCGCGATCAGGCGGCCGATGTAGGGGTCGCCGCCACCACCAGCGCCGAGCAGGCTGGCACCGAGGGCGATGTCGTTGATCTCCGCTTTGGAGATTTTCCTCATGCTTTTCCTCCTTTCGCCATGACGCGCTCCAGGATGATGAAGGCGAGCATGGCAGTGACTATTCCATTGACGGGTCCGATGAAGAGGACCACGATGTTTCCAGTGATGTAGGCGACAAGCGCACCGATGGCGAAGGCCAGGATGCCAGGCAGGTACCAGCCTTCCTTCTCGACGAGATTCTCCCTCCTTCCTTTTCCGACAATCCAGTAGCTTGCGATCATGACGCCTGCGATCGGCGGTATGAGGGCGCTTAGGATGTTGAGGAAGAACTCGAAGCGGGAGAGCAGCCCGACTGCGGCAAGGACTGTACCGACCAGTCCGGCGACTGAGCACGAGATCTTGAACTTGTCCTCGCCGAAGCCCAGGAGGTTGGACACTGCGAGCCCTCCACTGTATGCGTTCGTGACGTTCGTCGTCCAAGTTGCCAGGACAAGGGCCACGAGGCCGAGGGCGGGAACACCTACGGCCGCCAGGACGAGCGAGATGTCATACTGTCCTGTGACGATCGAGAGGATGGAGCCGACGAGCATCATTACAAGGCCGGAAGGGAAGACTCCAAGCAATGTGCTCTTGACGACGTCCTTGCGGCTTCTTGCGTAGCGCGAGTAGTCTCCGCTGATGACACCACCCAGGGCGAAGGAGGCGACGACCATGCTCACTGCGCTGATGAAGCTCATGCGGCTTGCCGGGACGTATGACGCCACCGTCGCAAATCCGCCTCCCGAGAAGGCGAGGACCATACTGTAGACGAGGACGATGACAAGCGCGGGAACAGCGATGTAGTTGAGGATCTTCAGACCGTTGTAGCCGTAGACGGCCGTAAGCAGCATGATGATGCCCCAGAAGACGCTGGACAGCCAGACTGGAATCTCGAAGCCTGTGAAGTCGGCGACCATGGCTGAGAACGACTCGCCGCACACGGCGCTCTGGATGCCGAACCAGCCGATGCACGCAATGGCGAGCATGAGGCTGATGATGAACTGGGCGCCCCTGCGTCCAAGGACGGATGCGGCCATCGAGACTGTCGGCAGTCCCGTGTCGCAGCTTTCCATTCCGACAAGACACATGTAGGTGCACACGATGCCGTAGCCGACGAGGACGGCCAGGACGACCTGCCATAGGCTGAGTCCCGTGCCGACGATGCCTCCGATCATGAGGCAAGGGATGCAAATCATGCTCCCCGTCCAGACGAAGGCGAGGGAGAGCCAGCTCTGCCTCTCCGATTCCTTGATTTCGAACCTTTCCTCCATATTGATACCCCCTTGGTTGAATGACCAAAGTCTAGGGGCAAAGGGAAGGCTCTTTCATCAGCAAAAGCTACAAATTGTTCAGGCCTGTCTTTGTCCAGATGGACAAAGAGAAGCTCAGATCCTGAAGCGTCCGTCCTCCATGACGGTGACAAGGCGACCGTCCTTCGTATGGGCGGTGACTGTCATCTTCCGGCTGCCCACAGGGACTTCAAGGCGGGCGAAGGAAGTGTTGAGTCCATTCTCCTCGAGCTTCGACTCGTCACAGAGGGTGATGCGCTCGGGACTTGCGCCGCCGAAGACGAGGCCTGTCGTCCTCATCCTGTCGAGGATGGGGATGCCAAAGGCCGAGCGGAAGCCGGCGGCCCTCGTCAGCTCCTCGCACAGCACGAGCTCGCCCAGGGCGCTTGCCTGGTCGTCTATGTTGATGTAGCTGTTGACGAGCTGAGCGTCAGGTCCACTGAAGGACTTCATCCGTCCTCCTTCGATGCCCATCTCGACATCCTCGACGAGGCGGTCGAAGAAGCGGAAGGGGCGGGTCGACCTGATGTGGCCTTCACCCCTCCTCGAGTCGAGAGGAATCGCAATGTCCTGACAAGGCAGGCTGGGGTAGAAGAAACGGCCGCCCTCAAGTGCGATGGACGATGGTCCGGGTGCGGCTCCAGAGGCAGGGTAGACGGTCAGCTCGATTCCCTCGCCGACGATGCTGTAGCGCTCGACATCAAGCTCCTCGAGGCGCTTGGCAGTCATGCTCAGGCTGCGGTGTGTCGTCAGGCTGAGGTCGTCCCTGATCTCGTCGTCCATGTTCATGAAGTCGGCGAGGTCCAGGTAGAGCCTGTCGACGCTCTCTCCCGGGCCATAGACGAACTCCGCCCAGCTGGCCGTTGGGATGTAGGCGACGGCGTAGGGGATGGAGAGCCTGCGGTCGAGGAAGATCGGGTCGGCAAGCAGGCGATGGCGGGCGAGGGTGGGGGCGTCGAGCTCACCTGCGCCATCATAGCGGCTGGGCGTGAAGGGTGCCAGGTGCAAGAGGACCTCCCTCCTGGCCTTGAGGCTCCGCCCTCCATCCGGCTCGATCTCGTCGACGCCATCGACTCTGCCCTGGCGGATCGTCACCATGGTGACGGCGATCTGGCTCGTGTTGGCAGCCTCATGGGCGAGGGTATGGGCCTCGTCGAGGCAGTCCTCGTCGACGTTGAGTGTAAGGTGCTCGCCCTCCTCGAGGCGGAGCATCCTGTGGACGATGAAGTAGGCGTAGCGCTCTCTCACGCTCATCATGGACCCCCTGGAAAAGAAAAAAGACTTCCTGTGGGAGGAAGCCTTCTTGAGCGTCCGACGGGAATCGAACCCGCATCTCCAGCTTGGAAGGCTGGGGTAATAGCCATTATACGACAGACGCAATGACGAGATAGAACATAGCAGAGTGGGGCGAATTGGTCAATAGAATTGTGGAAGTTTACTTATCGTCTTCTTTTGCAAGCAAATAGCTTGACAAGACGCTTCTGTCGGTGCTTTAATGCGGGGACAAAGTACATATAGCGGAGGTTCTAATTATGGGACAGCGTGGTGAATTGTTCTCCTCGAAGCTTGTCAGGAATGACAGGACCTATTTCTTCAATGTGAAGGAGAACATGTATGGAGACCTTTATCTGAACATCGTCGAGAGCAAGCCGACCGAAGGCGGCTCCTTCCTGAGGCAGTCCGTCCTCGTCTACCAGGAGGACATCGGACAGTTCGTCAAGGAGATGCAGAAGAGTCTGGACTATCTCAAGATGCATGCAAGAAAGAGCATGCGTCCTGCCGAAAGGATGGAAGAGGAGGAGGAGTGAGCCCCGTCCTCTTCGCCTTCCTCATCTCACTTTTCGCCGGACTGTCGACGGCCATAGGAGGGCTGCTTCCCTTCTTCCCGAAGGCCAGCGACAAGAGGGTGCTGTGCTTCTCGCTCGGCCTGTCGGCCGGCGTCATGGTCTACATTTCCTTCATGGAGCTGATGGGTGAGGCCATCGATGGTCTGGCCGGGCTTTATGGAGACAGGAGGGCTGGCCTCATGGCCCTCGGCTTCTTCGTCATGGGCATGCTCGTCATCGCCCTGATCGACCACCTCGTGCCTGAGGAGGAGAACCCCCACGAGTTCGGAGGAGGGGACGACAGGAAGCTTGGCAAGATGGGCATCCTCTCGGCCCTCGCCATCGCGGTGCACAACTTCCCGGAGGGCCTGGCAAGCTTCATGAGCGCCCTCTCGGATCCTGTGAGCGGCATCTCGATCGCCATCGCGATCGCCTTGCACAACATTCCGGAAGGAATCACGGTCGCAGGCCCGATCTACCACTCGACCGGGAGCCGGTCGAAGGCCTTCCTCTTCGCCCTGGGATCCGGGCTGGCCGAGCCGCTTGGCGCACTGGTGGGCTTCCTCTTCCTCAGGAGCATCTTCACGCCTTTGACGTTCTCGTTGGTCTACGCCCTTGTGGCAGGCATCATGGTCTACCTTGCCTTCGACGAGCTCTTGCCGACGGCCGAGAACTACGGTCACCATCATCTTGTAATATATGCAGTGATAATCGGTATGGTCCTGATGGGCCTCACTCTTGCCCTGACCTGAGGATCTTCCTCAAGAAGAGCGGCCTGTGGATGGGGCAGGGCCCGTAGCGGAGGATGGCCTCGCGGTGGGCCGCGGTCCCATAGCCCTTGTTCACGGCAAAGCCATACTGGGGATAGAGCCTGTCGTACTCGACCATGATGCGGTCCCTCTCCGTCTTGGCCAGGATGCTCGCCGCCATGATCGCAGGAATCTTCGCATCCCCCTTGACGATGGTCTGGACACTGAGGTCGGGAAGGGAGGGGGTCGGTGGCCTTCTGTTGCCGTCGACCTGCACGAGGCACAGGTCGTTTCGTCCAGCCAGGGTTTCTATGCACTCCCTCATCGCGTCCAGCGTCGCTCCAAGAATGTTCAGCCTCCTGATCTCGTCGACATCCCTGAAGACGACCGCATAGTCGATGGCCTTCTCCTTTATGATCGGTGCGATCCGCTCACGGCTTTCCACGCTCAGCTTCTTGCTGTCGTCGAGGATCGAGACGTCGAAGTCCTCGCCCAGGATGACGGCGGCGGCGCACACAGGGCCGGCCAGTGGGCCACGGCCCGCCTCGTCGACGCCGGCGGCAAGGCCTGTGGCAGTGAAGTCGAAAAGTTCAAGCTGTTCCATATCTCGAGGCAAAATGCTATATTCGACAGACATCGGCGGTCAAGCCGAGGGAGATCAGCACAGCGGAATGTTCCTCAAGAGCCTCGACATCAACGGATTCAAAAGCTTCCCCGACAAGACGCACATCGACTTCTCGGACGGCATCACCAGCCTTCTTGGACCGAACGGCTGCGGCAAGTCGAACATCGTCGACTCGATCAAATGGGTCCTGGGCGAGCAGTCGACGAAGACGCTGCGCGCAGGCAAGATGGAGGACGTCATCTTCAACGGCACCGACAGCCGCAAGCCCATGCAGTACGCCGAGGTCGCCCTGACGATCGACAACAGCGAGCACAAGCTCCAGACAGACCTTGCCGAGATCGAGATCAAGCGTCGCGCCTTCCGCACGGGAGAGGGCAACGAGTACTACATCAACCGCCAGCGCTGTCTTCTGAAGAACATCCGCGAGCTCTTCTTCGATACGGGAATCGGCAAGAGCGCCTACTCGATCCTCGAGCAGGGCAAGATCGACCAGATCCTCTCCAGCAAGCCTGAGGACAGGCGCTACATCTTCGAGGAAGCGGCAGGCATCTCCCGCTTCAAGGTCGAGTGCAACGAGGCCCAGCGCAAGATAGACAGGACGAACGAGAACATCGTACAGGTCGAGAACATCCTCGCCGGCGAGAGGCGCACCTACAACACGCTGAAGAACCAGGCGGAGAAGGCCATAAGCTACAACAACCTCGTCAAGGAGCAGCTGGAGCTCGACGTCAAGCTCCAGGCCCTCAAGATCCAGACCTTCTCCAACCTCAAGCAGGTCAGGAGCGAGCAGCGGGCCAGCCATGAGCGCCAGCTTGCGGGCCTGACGGGAAACATGGACAGCTACAGTGCGGGAATAGAGGAGGCCCAGGAGGGCGTCAGGACCCTCAACGCCCGCTCCTACGAGATCCAGAACGCGATCAACAAGGCTGAGGCGGCGATCACGACCAGAAGCGAGCGTGTGCGCATCCTTGAGGCCCAGTACCACGACTACCTCACCAGCCAGAGCGAGTACAAGGACAAGCTCGAGAGCTACGCCTCGATGATCGAGCGCGACAGGAAGGAGCTCGAGGAGAGCGAGGACAGCATGCAGCGCAAGCAGGACTCCCTGGATGAAGTGGAGCGCCAGCTCAAGCGCGCCAATGCGATGATCGCCGAGGACAAGGAACGCATCGAGGCGCTCAATGCCCAGATCGCCAAGGACGAGGAGGCCATCCTGCACAGCGAGGAGCGCATCCAGGCTCTCGGAGAGGAGCTCAAGACCGTCATCGAGAACCTTGCCCTCGAGCTCGACGAGAAGATGGGCAGCGAGTACTCGACGGCCCGACGCCAGGGATGCGAGGACGCCTTCCTGGAGAAGCTCGAGTCCATCCGCAGGCGCATCGGCGACAAGGCCGGCTTCTACAGGGGCCTGCCCGCCGAGACCGACATAAGGGAGCTCGTCGCCTCGGACTTCACCCAGATCGTCCAGGACCTCGACGCCCTGCGGACCCTCTTCTCCTCATACAAGGCGACTGTGCCCGACTTCATCGACAACCTCCTCGCGCCCCAGGGCCTTCTGACCCAGAAGCGTACGATCACGGAAGAGGAGGAGGCCCTGCGCGCCGAGATAGCGCGCTGCCGCAGCCGCATCGCCG